>JANQNJ010000139.1 GCA_028279645.1 Thermoplasmatota archaeon | reverse complement strand
TCGGGAAGGAGGGCCTCAACGTGAAGGCCGTTGACCCGGCGCACGTTGCCATGCTGGAACTGACCCTCGGGACCGATGCGTTCGAGGAGTACGAGGCGGAGGACATGGAGATCGGGATCGAGGTCGACAAGCTGAAGGACGTCCTCAAGCTGTCCAGGCCCGACGACACCATCGAGTTCGAGTTCATGGACGAGGAGAACAGGCTCGTCGCCCGCATAGGAAACCTGACCAAGAGCATGTCGCTCCTGGACATCTCAGGGATGACCGACCCCCGGGTCCCCAACCTGACGATGCAGGTTGAGGTCGGATTGTCTTACGCCGATCTCTCCCGCGGCGTGAAGGCGTCAGAGACGGTGTCGGAGCACATCGCGCTCCAGGCCGTGGCCGATTCGTTCACGATCTCGTCCGAGGGCGACCGCGACTCTGCAAGCCTGGTCATACCCAAGGACGACCTCGAGTCGTTCAAGTGCGAGACCGAGGTCAGGAGCCTCTTCTCGCTGGAGTACTTCTCCAACATGATCAAGTCGATCTCCTCGGGCCAGACGGTGACGATGTTCATCGGAAAGGAATATCCCGTCAAGATCGTCTTCCAGATCGCCGACGGCAAGGGCCAGGTCGTCTACCTGCTCGCGCCGCGGATCGAGGAATAGACACGAACAGTTCCCAAATAGGATCCTGCTCTCAGCGAAAGCACCATTTATCTCCACACCGCCGGTGTTCGATCTCCGGTCGGGGCAACCATTATCTAACCGCCGACCGATCGGTCGGACGATGCTGGAGCTGGCGATCGTCATACTCACCCTTTTCGGATACGGACTGATCCGGGGCACCAGCACATGCGCCACTATCTGCGCGCCGGCCCTCCTCCCCTACGTCGCCATGCAGGAGATGAACACGAGGCAGGCGGTCAAGGTCGGCGTCCTTTTCAACCTCCCGAGAGTGCTCGTTCTCACCGCCCTCGGGGCCGTGGTCGGCGCCGCCTCCCACACGATATTCACCAACGATGCGTTCAACGACTCGATCATCGTGACACACGGCGTCGCCTATTCCATCATCGGTCTGATGCTCGTTCTGTTCGGACTGCACATGCTCTACACCAGGTCAGGGACCGACGAGGAATGCAAACCCAGGGAGACTAAGCACAAGAAATGGAGAGGGCGCACACCGCTCCTGCCGAAGTGGGCCATGGGCGGCAACCGCTTCGTCATCATATGGGGATCGGTCCTCAGCTTCGCCTGCCTGCTCGAGATCGGCCTCCTCGAGACGCTTGCGGTCTCAACATTCCTTGGCGGCAGCTCCGGCGAGGTGGTCGGGGCGGCGTTGGTGGGGGCGGGGGCAATGGCGGCGTTCGCCATCGGGGCGGCGATCCCGGTCATCGTTCTCCTGGTCCTCGCGAACAGGTACACCGACATGAGGAAGCCGAGGCACAGGCAGTTCTTCGACGAGGTCCTGCCGTGGATGCTCGTGGTGGCCGGCATCTTCCTGATCGTCATGACCGTTCGGCGCTTCTGAACCGGTTTTGCTTACGATTGTGACCAAATTTCCGTCCTTACCGTGGTTTTTAACGGCGTACGGCCTTTTTTCTCCAGAATAGGAGATGTTCATACGAGTTACACAACACTAAAATATGGAACCATTTATTAAGTCAGGAAGGTGACTACCCATGGTTCCGTTCCTAGGGCGATCTGTAGTGCTTATGATCATATCCTGTCTTTTACTTTCATCCATCGGTCCACTGGTCGGGGCTGACGGAGGCGGAGGCGACGACTGCGTTCGAGCATATCCGGACCTCCTCGAGTACGAGGTGTCGTACAACGCTCCGAACAAGCCGACCTTGCTGACGTTCACGCAGTACGAGGAGAAGTATCTCGCCGCGGCCTGCATGATCCCGGCCTTCTACAACCGGAAGATGTCGACGCCGCTGGTCTTCGACGATTCAACGGGCGACAACGACGGGAACATTCCATCGGACTTCAAGGAGGTCGACCTCCTGACCTACGGCACAACGCCTGCCGCCCAGACCGCGGCCATGGCCAAGCTGTTCTGGAACTCCTCCGACATCGTCATCATCGTCGACGACTACCAGTGGGCCCTGATGGCGGTCCCGATCGCGTCCCAGCTCGTCGCCCCCATGGTCATCGAACCCACTGCGACACTTTTCCAGCAGATGGGGTTCGAGCTGGTCATCACCGTGGGCCCCGATCTGGACGACTACGAGGTCCCAGCGAGCTATCCGGGCGATGTCAAGGTCATCAATCTCGAGGACAAGGAGGACGTCTGGTCGTTCCAGCTCGACGTGTTCAGGATGACCGGCAAGAAGGTCGACTACCTCGCTGTAGCCAACCACATGGACATCGATACGGAAGAGGACATCCGGATGTACGGCATCTCCCTCTCGGCAGGACTCCTCGGCGCCTACAGGGGCGCACTCATCCAGGTCGACAACTACACTGCCCCGAGAGACCTGGTCAACACCATCGCCAGCGCCTCGGACAACGACACCGACAACAGGATCGCCTTCGACGCCCTCATCCCCTACTGCCACGCTGTCAAGGACGCCTGTTATGAGGCCCAGTCGTTCATGATCGACCGTGGCCACACCCCCAAGTACCTGGGCCTGGTCGGCGGACCGTTCTCCCTTCCGGAGTACGTTCTCGACGCCCATGTCTACTACAAGTGGTGGAGCCACGAGACCCACTTCATTCCATCGGCCGCGGCCTATGCGAACCATTCCGATACCAAGCCTGTACGGGAGTATGTCCGCGAGGACTCCGCCCCCGGTAGGATCATCGGCGACAACGTTCTCGATTCATCCCTCCTTCTCTTCAGGACCTTCTTCTACAGGGAGTTCCTGGACGGAGGTGACTACGATCCCGGCTTCGACTGGTGGAACAACACCTTCCTGCTGGACGGGCACCGCCTGAACCAGCGCCAGATCGGCGGACCTCCCGCCTCCCCGGACGAACCCTACTATCCCGGCGAACAGATCATGGGGGTCTGGAACAACAACAGCATGAACGTCCGCTACGAGGTGCCCAAGAACGAGACCGATCCCTCGGACACGAACCTGTCGGTCCCGTCGCTGATGGAGCTCTCCGTCAACCAGTCGATCACCCAGATCATCGCCCACGGCAACCCGAGCTACATCTGGTTCGAGGCCGGGGTAGACCCTGACACCGGAGATCGGCGCAAGCCCCAGTTCACAGGCGCCCAGATAAGGGAGCTCGGCCCCACTGTCCCGGTCATCATCAACAACATCGCCTGCAACACGGGAAGGTTCTCGCTGGACCTGAACCTCGATGAGACACTTCCGGCATCCTTCGTCCATATAGGCGCGGTGGCCTACCACGCCCCAGCAACGGGGCAGGCCATATGCTTCAGGCCGGACGCTCCATACGGTCCGGGATCCGACGTGGTGATCTCCTTCTGGGACACGGTCCTCTCCGAGAACGTCGGTCTTGGCACCGCGATCTCCAGGGCGAAGTGGGAAGCCTATGAGAACTGGGAGAACGCCTCCTCCCTGGACGAGGAGGCCGACACCTCCACATTCCGCCTGTTCGGCGATCCGGCCCTCGAGCCGTACAAGGCCGACGTCGACTACGACGACGAGGTCCACATGAACGTCAAGCTGGCCATCAACAAGGACCCGGCCCGGCTCAAACCATTCGAGACCTTGACCATCACGCCCGCGGTCACGGACCTTGTGTCGGATGCCTCCGTGAAGGTGGCCACCTACAAGTGGACCTTCGAGGGAAACACCTACACTACCAGCAACACCACCTTCACGATGCCCAAGGCCAAGGGCGAATACGAGATCAAGCTCGAGATTCTGGCTACAGGCTATGAACCCTATACGGCTGTCTATCAGCTCCAGGTGGGTCAGAAGACGGGCAGCGGCGGCGACGACGATGACGATGGCGAGGCAGAGGGCGATCCGGCCAAGTTCGGAACAGCCATCATGGCCGGAGTGATCATTTTCGTCGTGCTCATCGCCCTGGGTCAGAAGACCAAGGCTCCCGCCCCCCAGAAGAAGAAGCCCAAGGGAAAGGCCGCTCCCACCTCCAAGAAGCCTGTGAAGAAGGCGACGAAGCCGAAGAAGGAGGCCCCCGACAAGGAGCCTCCCAAGGACGAGGCCGATGACGAGGAGATCGGCGACACCAGGGAATGATCCCCTCCAGGACGATCCTTCAGGGTGATCTGAAAATGATGAGACCGTTCATGCTGCTGGCCGTGGCCGCCCTCGCACTGGTTCTAGCCGCGGGCAGCGCGGCATCCATCGAGGACGGCGACGGGATATCCCTGTCCGGCGAGGCGTTCGAGTCGGTCAACGGCTCGATCTCGGAGCTCGGCAACATCGTCCTCGAGGACTCGTCCACGTTGTTCATCAGGGATGCCGAGCTGACGATAAAGGGGACAGTACGGATCCATGACAGCGCCAGGCTGTTCATCGAGGACAGCAAGGTCGACCTCCGGCCCCCGGCCCTCGACGAGGAGGTCCGGCCGATGGAGATGGACGGCAGGTCGATATTCAAGGTCAGCGATGGGTCCCGGCTGAGGTTCCACCCCCAGCCCACCCCAACCAACATCTCCTATCTTCTGGTGGACGATGCCGCAAGCGTATCCTTCATCGACATCGACTTCTGGTTCTCCTGCCCCGAGATCATCAACCAGTCGATCGAGACCTGCACGGTGACATCCGGGGTCATACTGTTCTCCGGCGACTCGACCTGGACGATCAAGGAGACCCGGATCGAGGCCCTCCTCAACCAGACCGAGGAGGGCGGCCTCAAGAGCCGATGGTTCTGGTCGACGATGCACAACAACGTCGTGGTGGAGATGGACAACTCCACCGCCGAGCTAAACTCTCCTCTCAACCCGGTCTTCAAGCCGGTATCGGGGACGTTCAACATGGTCAACTCCGACATAACCGACGGGATCATGGAGGGGGAGGTAACGGCGACGCTGGACATCAAGGGCGGCGACCTCAACGGCCTGACCCTCCGCGACCAGGCGATCCTGACCATGTGCTCCGCCAAGGCCAACAGGATGACCATCGGGCTCA
>JANQNJ010000106.1 GCA_028279645.1 Thermoplasmatota archaeon | reverse complement strand
AACGAACTACCGGCAGGTCCGTCCGTTCAGAACGCCAGCTTCCTGTCCTCGAACCGCTCCCGACCCTCTCCCGCGAAGTACGATATCAGGACGACCAGGACCGTGGTCACTACGAACCCCGCGGCCGCTGCCGGGTCCAGTTCTCCCCAGTCCTTGTAATCGGTATATATGTACAGCAGGGTGCCGAGCCTGGAACCGGCGGCCCCGACACCCAGCAGGAGCCCCGTGTTCTTCCCCATCTTGATGCTGATGTAGACCAGATATCCCATGAGTATCAGCAGCCAAAGCGTCCCCGAGGGGCCCATGGTCGGAAGCGTCATCGATGCAACGAATATCACCGCGACGAGCATCAGGACCTTGTACAGCGGCGAGTACTCGTAGACCTCCTTGTAGGTCCTGGCGATCTCCTTGGGCGTGCCGTACTGCCTCAGGAACCTGTTGAAATCGGCCCTGGTCCCTGTTGTCCTGTCGAGATGCTCCTCGATGTGGGACCGGACCTCCTTGGTTATGCCGTTGATCGTCCCTCTGGGAAGTCCGAAAAGGCGGAACCTCAGCTCCATGAGATAGTCGTCGACCTCCTTCATTCGGCCTCCTCCAGTACCCTGGACGTGCTTGACACCATCCTCTCCCATTCCGCAGTGGCCTTGGAGTAGGCGGCCTCGCCCTCCTTCGTGAGCCTGTAGAACTTCTTCGGGGGCGAGTCCCCCTCCTGGACCCACTCGCTCTTGAGGTATCCGCGCTTCTCCATCCTGTGAAGGGCAGGATACAGCGTCCCCTCCTTCAGATCGAAGTATCCTCCCGATACATCCTTCAGCTCCCTGATGATCTGGGACCCGTACATCCGCTCCCTCCTGAGGAGGGCCATGATGCACAGCTGGACGCTCCCTTTCTTCAGCTCCCGGGTCCAGTCGGTCTTGGCCATCGGTATGGTAATCGGTACTCGGATATATTGTACTTTGGTCCCATCGACGACATGGGGCATCCAATTGGCCGTCCTGCAGTGGTATATCTATTGTTTGCGATAGCTTTAAATCATCTCTCCTTTTTACACGGTACGATTTTTATGAGCATGCCAGCGAACGAACTGGAGAAGGCCCTCAACAAGCGGATATCCCTCCTGCTGAAGGACGGACGGGTCCTTGACGGGAAGCTGCTGGGCTTCGACGACTACATGAACATGGTCCTGGACGAGGTGGAGGAGAAGGTGGAGGATCTCGACCGGAAGATCGGCAAGATCGTCCTCAGGGGCAACACCGTCGTCTCCGTGACCATCCTCTGATCCGGAGGACCGGGCGGGATGCGCGACCTGCCGGACCAGGTGACGTCCTACGTACCGGGCCGTCGTTTTCCATCTATATCGGTGACAGGCAGCGAATGCTCCGTTGGATGCACACACTGCAAGGGGCGGTATCTCCACGGAATGAGGCCGGCGGGGAGCCCGGAGGAACTCCTGACCTTCGCACTTGAACTTGACAGCAACGGAGGCACGGGCATCCTCCTTAGCGGCGGCTGCCTGCCGGACGGGTCCGTGCCTATCGGACCGTTCCTCGGAGCGGTGCGCGAGATCGTCTCGAGGACCTCTTTGATGATCAATCTCCATCCCGGCATCATCGATGAAGGGGCCGCGGACGCCATCGCCGGATCTGGAGCCCATGTCGCCTCCATGGACCTGATCGGGTCCAGGTCCACCGTGAAGGAGGTACTCGGGATGGACTGGGGTACGGAGGACCAGCTGCGGAGCATCAAGCTCCTCCAGGAATGGGATGTGCCCGTGGTCCCGCACATTACCATAGGCCTGCACAACGGCAGGATCCTCGGGGAGCATGATGCATTGGAGACGGCCTGCTCCCTCGGTGGCGACGTGCTCGTACTTAACATGCTGATCCCGCAGGAGGACATGACGGCCCCCTCACCCGCGGATGTTCTTGCCTTCGTGGAGGCCGCTGTCAGTACCTTCAACGGCAGGGTCGTACTCGGGTGCATGAGGACGAGGGACCCGGAGATCGAGTTGGCGGTCCTGCGCCTAGGGGTCCGAGGCATCGTCAATCCCACCACCGCCACGAAGCGCGTCCTCGATGAGGAAGGGGTCGAGGTCGATGTGGTGGAAGGCTGCTGCGCCATGGCCGTCCTCAAGGGGCCGTAGGGCCAGTAAGGCCGGGTCCGGCGCATCAACTATATATATTCTCCTTCCATATTCACGTGAGGGTAAGATGGACCAGATGGAGAGGAGAGATCTCATAATATCGCTCATCGGACTACTCGTACTGATAGTCCTGATCGTTGTGTCCATCTTCCATTACCGGGAGCTCGGCACCCTCTTCACATACCTCTTCGTCGGTGTACTGGTCGTTATCCTCACCAGGCATGTCCCGAGGTACCGGACCATGCTGGAGAAGCACCACGTCGACCATGTGAGGCACGAGGTCCCCAGCGTCGTCCTTCCCGTCCTCCGGGACGTGAGGACGCGCCTCGTTTCCGAGATGGTCCTGGTCATCATCATCTTCGTCTTCCTGATCATGTTCACTGCCTCCACCTTCGAGAGGAACATGGAGTCGGAGACCCGGGACATGGACCCGCGGGAGAGCAAGGAGTTCGTGATCAAGGACATGCTCGATCTCAAGAGCAAGGTCGACATCAATATGAGGTCGAACCGTGAGTGCGACTTCTATCTCCTCGACTATGACGAGTACGCGAGGCTCCCGCCGAACTTCCCCAACGACAACGTCACCGTCGCTCCCTACGACTACCGTTCGTTCCAGTTCGACGGGTCGGACTACGGCACGGAGGCCGAGATGGAGTTCCGTTTCCGGTTCTTCGTGGACAAGGATCGGGCGAGCCTCTACGTGATGACCCCGGAGAACTACGCCAAGTACAAGGAGGACCGTGAGGCCCAGAGGGACACCAACTTCTCCAAGATCACGCTCCATGACTTCCCATATGTCAAGTTCAAGGATGAGACCCTTAACCTCTCCACCCACACCTACTGGTTCGTCATCGAGAACCCCGGCGCCAAGGAGATACGCGCCTCGCTGCACATCTTCAGACTGCCCAAGGGGCTGCTCGTCGAGCGGTCGACAACGTCCATCGACACAGAGATCCAGCTTGAGGGGGGAAGATACATCTTCCTCTTCTTCAAGTCCGACGTATCGGAGGCTCTGGACTATTACAAGCTGGAGGTGAAGATCCAGGTCGATCAGTACGTGGAGCTCGCCTCATTGAGGTTCTACACCATCGTCCTGTTCATACTGGAGCTGTGCCTCCTGATCGCCGAGCTGGCCATGGTCCAGCGGTCGGTCCAGCACGCCGAGAACCGCAGGGACCGGTATCAGCATCTCCGTCCGCATCCGATCCGGTACGAGAAGCTGCCTCCGGGCACCCGCAAGGAGGACGTGATGCGGTTCCGCAGGGCACTCCAGAAGGGCAACGTCATCGTCTTCGGCGACATCGAGAAGAAGGAGACGATATCGCGGGAGGTGGCCCGTTCGGTGGGCGGAAAGCGGATCAACGCCAACCTCCGGGTGGTCGACAACTTCACCGTCCTGTCCAGGACCCTCACCGCCAAGGGGATGATCGACGACCCGTTCTACAGGGGTCCAGTATGGGCGCAGGAGACCATGGAGGAGAACGACAGGCCGCATATCCTGATCGTCAAGGACGTGAACGCCGGGAACCTGTCCCGGCTCTACTCCAGGATGATCCACAAGTGGAAGCAGTTCGGCTCCGATCCCAATGTCCATATCATCCTCGTCTCCGACATCCCGACCCTCCCGCACGTCAGGCTCGCAAGCCCCGAGGTCCTCAACTTCTTCAGGGCCGTCCCTCTGAACGAGGAGAGGGAGTCCGACATGAGGGACCTCCTGAAGCGGATACGGGGCATCTGAGACCCCGTCATAGTTCTGGCCCATGGTCAAATCAGTTCCATAAGGTTTAAATCATCGACCGGAAATGAGTCTTAACATGGATGCCCATCATCGTCGTCTGGCATTCGCTGTTCTTGTGGTCCTAGTGCTTGCGGTCCCCACATCCGGTTGTCTCGACAGGATCTTCGGAGGGGACGACGACGCTCCCGACAGGTCCAGCTGGGCCTTCGACATGATCAAGATCACCAATATGAACGAGGACGGATACAGGGGCGAGGGCATCATCGTCGGCATCGTCGACACCGGTATCAACACCGGCAACGATCTGGCGAGCTTCACCGTGATCGACTGGCTCGATCTGATCGAGGACAAGGACGAACCGTACGACGATCACGGACACGGCACCCACGTGGCCGGGATCATCTCGGGTAAGGGCGATCTCAGGGGAGGAGCGCCCCTGGCCCGGCTCATCGTCGTGAAGGCCCTGAACTCCGAGGGGACAGGCACCGACGCCAACGTGGCCGAAGGGATCGATCACTGCAACGACAACGGCGCCCACGTGATCTGCCTCTCACTCGGTGGCAGGGCGAGGTTCCTCAACCTCGGCAGCCAGACCACCGATGCCTGCAACCGGGCCATCGACGACGGCGTCATAGTGGTCGCCGCCGCCGGGAACGACGGCGAGAACGACGACGACGACGTTTCGACCCCGGCCGACGTCGAGGACGTCATTGCCGTTGGGGCGGTGGACAGGGACCGCAAGATCGCGCCCTTCAGCTCGGCAGGCGACAACGAGGGCCCCATCGACTACCCGCTCATCGAACCAGATCCAGGGGACCGGGTCGACCCGGACAAGAAGCCCGAAGTGGTGGCCCCCGGAGTGGGGATCGTCTCGGCCTACAAGGGAGACAACGCCGCCAAGGTCTCAGGGACCTCCCAGGCGACGGCGTTCATGGCCGCCTGCGCCGCACTGGCCGTGGAGGCCGAGCCCGATTATCAGAGGAGCGATCGCGACGGTGTTGACCGGTTCAAGGACGCTCTTATGGAAAGCGCGAGCAAGAACCCTGGGCAGAACACCCCCCACGACGACCATTACGGATACGGCCTCGTGGACACCGTGAGCCTGGTGTCGAAGTTATAACATCCATCATCAACCTCTGATCCCGTTCTTCCAGCGCGGGGTCCGTCAACATCCATGCGAGGGTGAATGCATTTTTCAGGCATGGGTGCAAGCATTTTCCAAGAGTGGGCCGTCCGAAATCCATTTATCGTCCATATCCTCTCTCATGGACAGGATGACCGACAATACTGAGGACCAGACCGATCCGATCGTCTTCCCGAGAACGGAGACCGAGCGCCTCATACTCCGCCATATCGAGACCGACGAGATCCCGTTCCTGCTGGAACACTACGGCAAGGACGAGATCAACAAGGAGCTCGGTTACGACAACCTGACCAGGATGGAGGAGGCGGAGGAGTACCTAGAGAAGTATTTCAGGCAGCGTAGCGGCGCCTTCCGGACGGTCATCGAGCTAAGGTCCACTGGCGAACTGGTCGGCACCATCGGCCTGCATCTCCACGACCTCCGCGATCGTCGGGCCGAGATGGGCTACGACCTGAACCCGGATCACTGGGGGGAGGGCATCATGACGGAGGCGGCCGTCGAGATCGTCAGGTTCGGCTTCAAGGTGATGGGCCTGCACAGGATCGAGGCGACCGCGGACGAGGCGAACGCTCGCTCCCTCCGCCTGCTCGAACGCCTCGGATTCGTCCTGGAGGGAACGTCCAGGGACAAGCACTTCTACCTGGACCATCACCACAACGAGCGGTTCTACGGCCTCCTGAAGCAGGACTTCGAGGATGCTGGATACCGGCTCTGACCCAAGGTTTTTCTATCCCTTCGCACATGGACGGGATACATGGTCTCATCCGAGATATTCAGGGCATACGACATCAGGGGCAGGTTCGGCATCGACATCGACCCCGAGACGTTCTACCGCATAGGCGCAGCAAATGCCAGGGTCGTCAAGGACGACGCCGTCTACGTCGGCAACGACGTCAGGACTTCGAGCTCCGCCATGTCACGGGCCTTCATCGCCGGCGTTCTCTCCGCAGGCGTGGACGTCATCGACTGCGGCACGACCAGCTTCGGCGCCTGCATGTACGGCGGCGTCATGTCGGATGCGGGCTCCATCGCCTACATCACGGCGTCCCATCTCCCGGCGGAATGGAACGGGGTCAAGTTCGCCTACGGCGACGGTGTCGGCATGGGATCCGAGGTGATATACGGGATCCGCGACCTCGTGCTCGGAGGGGAGTTGGAGTGCGCCCGCTGGGACAAGGTCGGAAACCTGACGACAGAGGACCCGAACGATGCGTATATCACCTATCTTCATGAACGCTTCCCGGGGCTCACATCTAGGATGGCTGTGGACTGTGGAGGCGGAAGCACAACAGTCACCGTACCGGAGATGCTGGAACGGATGGGATTGGATTGCGGCAAGGTGTTCTGGGAGACGGATCCACTCTTCTCGGGCAGGCCCAGCGAGCCGAACAGGGAGACCCTGAGCAAACTGAGGGAGATGGTCACGAGCGAGGGCT
Source organism: Thermoplasmatota archaeon (assembly GCA_028279645.1). Taxonomy (GTDB): domain Archaea; phylum Thermoplasmatota; class JAKEGO01; order JAKEGO01; family JANQNJ01; genus JANQNJ01. Next base: position 732 of record JANQNJ010000106.1, on the reverse strand, counting down.
ACGACTTCGGTGTTGCATTCGATGGAGACGGCGACCGCGGGGTCGTCGTCGATCCCAAGGGACGGGTTCTCGACGCCGACACACTGGGCGTGATCATCGGCAGGGAGCTGATCAGGCGATATCACGCCGAGAACCCGGATGGACCGGCCCCCGTCGTTCTCGCCAACGTCGAGTCCGGCAAGGTCATCGAGGCGGTCCTCGAGCCGCTCGGGGCCGATGTCATACGGATCCGCGTCGGACATACGTTCCTCACGGCCGAGGCGAAGGAGAGGAACGCCCTCATGGGCGTGGAGAGGAGCGGCCACATGGTCTTCCCTCCGTATTTCCTATTCGACGATGCGGTCATCATACCGCTAATTCTTGCAGATGTCCTCGACGGAAAGCTCGACGAGATCGTCGACGGACTTCCGCCGTTCTTCAAACGCTTCAACGACTTCGACTGCGCCGACGCGGTCAAGTTCGATGTGATCGAATCGCTCAAGGAGGCCTTCTCATCGGAGTATGAGAACGTCAACACCATGGACGGCGTCCGGGTCGACCTCCCGGACGGATGGTGCCTGGTGCGCGCTTCCAACACTTCGCCCGTCATCCGCTTGACGGCTGAGGCCATGAGCGACGACCGCGCCGAGGAGCTCGGAGAAACGTTCTCGGCCAGGGTGCAGGCCATGATCGACGACGCCGGAGGCGATACAGCTTGATCGTGCTCTTCCTGGGCCGATTCCAGCCGTTCCA
>JANQNJ010000011.1 GCA_028279645.1 Thermoplasmatota archaeon | reverse complement strand
CGGGTGCCGTCCATCTCCATGCCGAACAATCGAAGGATGCGGTATCCGTACTTTCCCACATACTTGCGGTCCTTCATCCACGGCGTCGACATGAAGTCGTTCCACGGGGTCATCTCCACCTTCATGTCCCATTTCTCGTGGTCGATCCTGACATGGGAGCTCTTCGTGTCCCCGTGATACGTGCGCTCCGGACCAGTGGCCTTCCTCAGCGAACCTCGGTCACCCCGCCCCTCGACATCGAACCAATCGTGCTCGATGATCAGAGGGTGCACCATCTCTTTTCCATCGTAATGCCAGGCGCAGACCATCCCGTCGAAGCGCAGCCTGTGGTCGGGTCCCTCGGAGCCTCCGCCCTCGATGACCTGTCTGTCGACATCGGCCTTCCGCTCCCACCAGTGGTGGTCCACCTTGATCTTGGTGCAGTTCTTCGTGGACCAGAGGATCATGAGCTGCTCCGGCCGGGCGGGATCCTCCTCCCGGTGGATGAAGAAGAGCCACCACCACCACCACCAGGTCCTCTCCTTGATCCGCTTGTCCAGGTTGAGGTCCCAGAGGTCTGAAACGTCCATCGGTCGAAGATAGCGCTTCCCATTTAAGAACTGTTCTGAACCGCTTGGCATTGGCCGAAAAGATGTATATCCAGGTCGCCTCCTTCGCTGGAACGGGGGCGACCGTCCTGGATCGTCGTGGATCGTCGATATCGGTGGGTCGTTCGGAGATCGCCATCACCGATGATTATATATATACCAGTCAGATTGCCACACGGTAGATCGCATGGACCTACAGGACAACGTCTTCATGCTGCCCGGACCGGTGAAGATCCACCCCCGGGTGCTCGCGGCAATGTCAGTCCCCTCCGTCGCGCACAGGAGCAAGGACTTCAGCGCCGTAAATGCCGAGATCAGGGAACTTCTGAAATATCTTTTCAAGAGCGAGAACGATGTGGCGGTGATGTCCGGTTCCGGCACCGCCGGTCTGGAGACCGCCATCGTGAACCTCGTGAACAGGGACGAGAAGATATTGACCACCGGAAACGGCAAGTTCGGGGAGCGGCTTGGCGAGATCGCCCGGATCTATACCGACCCAACGGACATCCTCACACAGTGGGGAGAGCCCATCGACCTTGAGAGGATCGCCGTGGAGCTCGAGACCGGGATGTACAAGGCCGTTGCCGTTTGTCACAACGAGACATCGACGGCGCTCACCAACCCCGTCGAGGAGGTCGGCAAGTTGGCCAGGAAGCACGATGTTATCTTCATCCTGGACGGTATCACCTCCGTTGGCGGGCTCGATGTCGATCCCGAACGGATCGGAGCGGACATCGTGGTGTTCGGCTCCCAGAAGTGCATCGCTGCACCCGCCGGCCTCGCCGCTCTCTCTGTCTCCGACAGGGCCAAGGAGGTCCTGCACGACGACACGTCCTATTATCTCAATCTCAACAAGCACATCAAGAAGCTCCGGGACGGCGATCAGACTCCGTACACCCCGGCAATCCCGCTGCACCTGGCGCTCAGAGAGGCGCTCCGGATGGTCAAGGAGGAGGGGATCGACAACCGGGTCAGCAAGATAGCGGCCATGGCCGACGCCACGAGGGCGGCGGTGAAGGCCCTGGACCTGGATCTCTTCCCGAACCCGGATTACGCGTCCGACACAGTTACGGCAATAAGGTATCCGGACGGGATATCCGACGCCGACTTCAGGGGAGCCCTGCTGAACGACTACAACGTCATCGTCGCAGGCGCCCAGGCCGAGATCAAGGGCAAGGTGTTCCGGATCGGCCACATGGGAATCTGCTCCTGGACGGATCTTGTAGCGACCTTCGGCGCCATCGAGGCGGTCCTCACCAGGCTTGGATACGATCTCGAGAAGGGCGCATCCGTCGCCGCTGTCGTCGACGCGATGACCCGGTTCGAGTGACCTAGCATAGGTTCAGGACAGGATCGATAAAAGATGGACAAACCATCCAGCTTGAGCTCTGGCTCTTACGAATCCGGCTCAGAAAATGAAGGGTGAAGCCGCCCCCAAAGTTTGAAAATTTAATTTCAATGGGAGGTATATATGGGAGGTAGGGGACGACTTCTATATCCCATACTCCTGCCGGTATTTAATTACTGCCCCTGGCGATCCCGAATCGAATGAGGGCCTGGACCTCACTTCAGCGAGGCGGTCCAACCGCACTGGGACCGAACGGACCTACCCCTTAAGAGCAGCCTGCCACCGCACCGGGGGCACCTTGCCTCCCGTATGAGCTGCTCGACCCATACCTGCCTGATCTCGGGGATATCCTCGGCCTCGATCTTCTTGAGGAGCGCTACTGTCTCGGGCGTTGTGGCCAGCACCTCCATGGATACCGTGTTCAACGTCCTCTGTACCTCGACCTTCACCAATGGAGCGATGACAAGGCCGGTCACCAATCCCCCCACGTGGGCGAGATGGCCGATGCCGTCGGACATGCCGGACATCGCCAGGAACGTCTCGAACCCGCCGTACAGGAACACACCGACCCAGACAGGGGCCCGCATGAGC
>JANQNJ010000047.1 GCA_028279645.1 Thermoplasmatota archaeon | reverse complement strand
CGCCGAGGTGGGTGGCGCCGTGGCGGGGCATTCCCTCGGGGAATACTCCGCACTGGCCGCGGCCGCCCAGGCCATCGCAACGTTCTCTCCCGACCTGATCGTGAGGAGCGCGGGCAAGAACCATTTCATGAACAAGGACACCCGGCTGTTCACCGACCTGATAAACAAGGCCGATGCGGTCCTGATCGGACCCGGCCTTGGCAACAGGGCCGGCACCAACACCTTCATCGAGGAGGTCCTCGACGAGTGCAAGCAGCGGTTGAAGCGCGTGGTCATCGACGCCGACGCCCTGGAGGTGATGTCGATCACGCCCAGGACCGGCCTGAGAGGGATATTGACCCCGCACATGGGGGAGATGCGAAAGCTCGTGGACCAGGTCATGGAGAGGGAGGTTGCGGCGAGCCTGGTATCGGAGCGTTTCGGGATGACTGTCCTGCTCAAGGGAAAGGAGGACATCATCGTCGACGCCACAACCGGTACCATCAGGAAGAAGAGGAACAGGACGGGGAATCCAGGTATGACCGTCGGAGGTACCGGCGATATCCTGGCCGGCATCTCTGCGGCGCTGCTGGCGCGGGGGATGAGCCCGTACAACTCCGCCAGGCTGGCGGCGTATCTCAACGGGCGTGCGGGGGACATCGCCTTCGAGAAGAAGGGGTACGGGATGACTGCGTCCGATATGCTGGACGAGATACCGAGAGCGCTGAAAGGCCTCTGATATCCGATCACATCGGTACAGCAGGCCCTCCATTCTAAGAACTATCTCAGTACAGGGACAGATCGCCTGTTATCTGATCGAGGATGTTGGCAGGCGCAGGGCCGACGCCGACACAGGTGACGGTCCCAGGAGGGATCTCTGTGAGACCGGCGTCCCTGATCATGACGGTGGGGATCTTCTCCTCCTCGGCCATGAGGTTGACGACGCCAAGGTCCGCAAGGGTGTCGACCTTGAGAACTATCTTGCGTTGACCCTCGGCCAGCCATTTCTTGTACCACTTTCTCCGCTCCTTCTTCGCCTTGAGGGAGCAGGAAACGGAGGCGTGGCCGACCTGGGCAGCCATCTTCCCCGGTCTGAGGTCAAGGTCCTTGCGGACGACGATCACCATCTTGTACTCCATCGGGACACCAATCGCAGGGCTGATATATCTAGGTTCTTCATGATCGATCGAGACAGACCTTCGTCTGATCCATTGTATCCGCAGATCCGATCTATATCAAGGGTCCGTCTACCTTCGTTTTCCTATCAGGACCATCGCTACGCCGATAGCGGCCAGTAGAGGCACCACTTCGAACCCTGGCAACCCTCCGCCGTCATCGCCGTCGTCCTTGGCATTGAAGGTGAAATCGGTCGTAACGCCGGTTTTGTTCTCATGGGAGTTGTCCTGATAACAGATGACGATGGTCGCGCTGTGGCCGCCCTCCTTCATATTGGTCTTCCACCTTGCGAGCTTGCCGAGATCGTTGGTCCCCTTCTCGAAACCCTCCGTGATACGTTCTCCGTCCACGGTGAGATAGAAGTACAGGGTACCGGCGAAGCCCTCCCTGTAGTTGACCTCCACGCCCTTGATGCTGCCCTTGGGTACATCGACGATGCCCATGGAATCGGCCTGGATCGAGAAGCCGGAAAGCCTGTTCATGGCGCCGAAGTAGATGTCGACATCGTCGAAAGCGGAAAAGTCGATATCGACGGTGAGTGTCTCGCCCTTGCTCCATGCGGTGCCGTTGTAATCGATGTTAACGGTCAGGAGAACGGGGGTCGTTCCCTCCATGTCCTTCGTGATACCGTTTGAGTTGGCGAAGACGGTCTGGCTCTCGGTCTTGATGTCGAACCACCATTCGGTCGCCTCGCTCGATGTGCGCGCCCTGTAGGCGATCCACATCTCGAAGGTGATCGAGGCGCCGACGTTGACGTTCTCGAGGAAGGCCGGCGACTGCCACGTGCTGTGGTCGGTCCTCTCCCTTGTTATGATCACGCCGTAGTTGGTCACTCTCGCCTGGCCGAGCTTTGTCTGGGGCTCAGCATCGAAGGCCGGATAATTGGGCGTGATCGTGTCGCCCTCCTGGAACAGCATCTTGGTCGCCACGAGGGCGCCGCCTGTCCCCGACTGATCGGGATCCTGGGCGATAACTCCCGGGACAATGCTCATCATGCATAGGGAAACGACCATCAGGGCCGTCAGCAATCCTCTCACGTTCATGTCGATCACCAGTATCGTAATCCTATCCCCAGCTGTACAGTACGCGGACTGGGGTTTAGAACATATAAATAGTTACAATATATAGCTTTTGTTGTATCTGTTTGCATATCCGGGAAAGGGGCCTGGCCACCTTAATTTTCCATCCTGGTGGAGAAGTGCCTTGGGAGTGGTCGAACGCAGCTCAATCGGCGGTCTCGACGACCTCGATCGCCTCTTCGACATCGTCGGTCGGGACCTCTGCAGTGGCCGCCTTGGACCCGCCGATCACGCCCAGCTTGGAAAGGACGATAAGGCCCACGACCAGGGCCGCTATGATCAGACCGCCCGTGACGATGGGTCCGGGGCCTTCGTCGTCGTCCGATCCCGACCCGCCTACCGCTTTTCCGAAATCATAGTAGACCAGCGGCAGCGTGATGCTTCCGTCATCGTAGTTCGAGGCGGGCGGTGCGTGGCGGTACTCGGACTCGTCGATCACGATCCCGTCGGAGCTGTCCACGACGATGTCGACCTTCACGGAATACTCGGATCTGGCGTCGTCCAGGCCGAAGCCGATGCTCTCAGCGTCGAAGGTCCAAACCAAATCCCGGTACTGGGAGTACTCACCCTCGACATCTATGGACCTCTCCTTGTGGCCCGTGAAAGTCGTCTCCGTCGACCAGTCCTCCTCGCCGTCGCCGTCCATGTCGATGGTCAGATCGACGTCGGCCACGTTGATCAACGGGTTGTAGGGATCGGCGTCGAATACCTCGTAGGTCAGATCGACAAGGACCATGGTCGCCTCCTCGGGGATGTAGACCTTGACCTTCTGCTCGGTGTGCGGAAGGTCGGGATCAACATCCTGGTCGATGACGGCCTCGCCCTCCCATCCGTATGTGACCACGTTGGTGTCCTGCTTCGTATCGATCGTCCTCATGTGCCTCTCGTAGGTCGCGAAGGCGTCGTAGACCGAAGCAACGGGGTTCCTGTCCCTGAGCTTGGACAGGGCAAGGCAGAGCCCCACCGCCTTGTCGACATCCACCAGGCCGAAGCCCTGGGCCAGATCGTGGACGAGGCCGTCGTGTCCGACAGCGGTCTCGTTGGGGAGGCCGGTATGGTTCTCCGGGTCTAAACGGCGAGCGGTCAGGTCCATGATAAGCTCGGTCTCGTGGATGAACTGCTGTTCGGAGGAGAACGAAGAGGTCTCGTCGCCCTGTGCGTCTATGACCTCTGAGATCGTGAGCGACGGACAGGCCTGGAACAGAAGGGCGACCACGCCTGCGATGTGCGGGGTTGCCATGCTGGTCCCGCTGGCCCTGACGTAATATGTCTCGTTGAAGCCGCCAAGGAGGATCGGGTTCATGATCACGGCTGTGTTGTCCCACGGCGCCATGATATGGACGCCGGGTGCAGCGATGTCGGGCCACGTCGATTCGTCCTCCCTGTAGCCTCTTGAGCTGAAGCCGGCGATGCCGCTGCCGTCGCGCTCCGCCGCGGCGACGCTGATGGCAATCGGGACGTTGCCGTAGATGTTGGTACGAGATTCGCTTCCGTCGCCTCCGTCGTTGCTGGCAGCGAAGACGACCACGACGTTGTTGTCGAAGGTGAGCCTCATGGTCGCCTGGAACACCGCTTCCTTGTCGGAGATGTACTCGTCAAGCTCCGGCTCGTATCCCCAGCTGTTGCTCACCACCCGGATGTTGTAGATGTTGTCGTCCGGCATCGAATGCTCGTAGACCCAGTCGAAGGCCGTGATCTCGTTGGTCTCCCAAGCGGAGCCGATGCTGAGACCGATCAACCACGCGCCCGGTGCCACGCCCTTCCGGTTGCCGCCGGCAGCGGAGCCGAGGCCGGCGGATATCCCGGCGCAGTGGGTCCCATGGCCGAACACGTCGGTGTTGATGTAGTTCCCCTCGTCGAACCAAGGCCCCTCGGGGGAGTCCTGCTTCAGGTTCTTGATCACCTTGTCTCCCTCTTCCGGGCGCTGGTCGCCGTACAGGGGAGTGTAATCGAGATCGGGGTGGGTGGCGTCGATGCCGGTGTCGGAGATGACCACGGTGATGCCCGAGCCGTCTATCTTCTCGGGAAGGACGCCGTCGTCGTCGACGATGATCCGGTTCCAGGTCACATCGGCGTTTATCGTCTCTATCGATACGTCGAGCTGGTACTCGAGCTTCCGGTTCCTCTCGGCGTAGAACAATCGATCGTAATCCTCCAGTGCCAGTATGGCGCTGCCGGGGCCGACGGCGGAGACGCCGTCGATCACTGTGAACTCCTGTAAGACATCGAAACCAAGCTTTTCCAGATGGATGAGGTCACCCGATGTAGTGGGTGTGTTGAACTGGATGATCGTCTCGAACAGGTCCTGCGGCGATGAGCGGGCCCACTCCACGAGGACCGGGTCGATCATCGGCTCGTCCGAGGATGTTGCGAGGACCCTCTGGGCCTTCGAAAAAGAATAGTGGGAGATCTCGACGGTGTCAGCGCCGCTTTCGATGGTCTCGACCGTCCCGCTCAAGGGAGCTAGTCCAGATAGTATGAGCGTTAGCACGATGATAGGCGCTATCAGCAGTTGTGGCTTCATCCGACGACCTCGATCTCAGCCGCCTTCCGGCGGTTCCTGGGCCGGTGTTGCGGTGGGCGGGGTATCTTCCACCACCTCGACGGGTTCCACCACTGCGGCCTCGTTCTTCTTCGCTCCGAGCGTGCGGCCTATGATGAGTCCGACCACCAGCAGTATGATGAGCAGTAGGATGATAAGGCCCCATGGGGTGTCCTCGCCCTCGTCCACCTTGTTGATGATGGTGACCTTGTCCTCGACCAGCTCCATATTGTACTTCGTGCGGAGCATGGTTACGGAGCCGTTGCCGTCGTAATCGTTGGATGGGAGGCCGAAGTCCCACTGGGCCAGGTCCGATCGGTTCTCGGTGTACTCGAAGACCGGATGGGACGACTCGTCCATCACGGCGACGATATGGACCCACCATGGAACGATGGGTTCGGGGAACTCGTCCAGCGGATCGTAGCCCCAGGCCGTTCCGTCCACCCAGAACTCCCACTCGTGGCCCACCATGCTGGGATCGACGTCGACGATGTACTCCTTGGTCCCCTCGATGCTCGTGGATGGTGTGATATCGCTGTTCCCGTCGCCGTCGGTGTCTCCCTGGAGCTCCAGGTCGGCGGCGGTGTTGCGCTGAAGGTTGAGCTGCTGGAAGATGAACTCGATCCGGACCTGCTCGGTGCCGTTGGGGATGAAAGCGTAGTGGCTCTGCTCGGTGTCGTAGAACGCACCTGTGATCGTTCTGTCGCGCATGTTGCCCCAGTCACCCGTCCAGCTGGAGAAGAGGGTGTCGGTGTAGCCGGTGGTGAAGTTGGTCTGCATCGCCTTCTGGTACTCGACAAGGGCGTCCCAGACGTCGATGTCCATGAGGTCCATCTTGCCGTCGTGGTCCATGTCCCTGGTCCTCATCTCCTGGAGGGTGAGAGCCAGTCCCACGGCGTGCTCGACGTTGACGAGGCCGTAGCCCTGGACCCAGTCATGAGGCTTGTTGAAGGCGCCCATGGACCCGTTCCCGGGTATACCCTCGCCGGAGGTGAGGTAAGTGGCGGTAATCTCCATGATCAGCTCACACTCGTGGATCTTGGTCATGTCGTTGGAATACCAGGAATCGTTCGTGCTCCCGGAGAAATCGTCATGAATGTAGGTCATGTCCATGCTCGGACAGGCCTGGAACAGGAGGCCGGCCACGCCGGCGATGTGCGGGGTCGCCATGCTGGTCCCGCTGATCTCCATGTAGTAGACGTCCTGGTCCGACGCCCTCTGGGAGTAGTCGATGGCGGTATGGCGGCCTGCAGCAGCCCAGATGATGCCGCCGGGGGCGGTGATATCTGGCCAGGTCTCCTTCTTGGTCTTGTCGCCCCTGGAGGAGAACTCGGCCATGTTCTGACCGTCCCTGTTGATCGCTGCGACGCCTATGGCCACGGGGATGTTCGAGTAGGGGTTCGTCTCGATGGTGCTCCCATCGCCGCCAGCGTTGCCTGCAGCGAAGATCGTCACAACATTGTTCTCCCAGGCCAGGCGCTGGACAGCGTCGGTTATCGGTCCCTCCGGGTCGTACTCGTTCCCGGCGGAACCCCAGCTGCAGCTGACGACCCGGATGTTGTACTCGTTGGCATTGGGCCTGGTGTTCTGGTAGACCCACTCGATGGCCTCGAGGCCGTAGTAGATGGAAAGTCCGTCGCCAACGCCGAGCCCGATGAGGGTCGCGTCCGGTGCGACGCCGGCCATCCGGCCACCCGCAGCGTCGCCGTTGCCGGTAGCGATGCCTGCGCAGTGGGTCCCGTGTCCGGATGAGGTATCGGCGTTCTCCTCCTCCTGCCACTGCCCTGCACCGATCCGCTTCAGGTTGATCGGGGTCTTGGAGCCGTAGTCGAAATCGGGATGCCCTGCGTCGACGCCTGTGTCGACAACGGCGATGCCGACGCCCTGGCCCTTCATGTAGGTGGGGTCGCCCTGGGCGTCCCTGATCGTCTCTCCGTACCTGTCGACGAGAAGGCGGGTCCACGCCTCGGTGGTCTTGATGACCTTCGTCGTCTCGTAAAGCTCGTACTGGAGCTCAATGTTGAGGGTGAGCCGCTTGATGCCCGGGAGCCTGCTGAGCTCCATGACCTCGGTCCTATCGGCCCTGATGAAGGCGCCGTCGATGACGGTGAACTTCTGGACAATGTCTACATCGAGGTCCCGGACCATCCGATAATCGTTCTTGGTGGGACGATGATCGAAGGTCATTATGACCTCGAACACCTCGTCCGTGTACCTGTCCTCGACCGCTTCTCTCAGGTTCGGGTCCATGACCTCCGCCCTGCCGCTGACCTGCTCGTCGGCGCCCGTGATCGGGGCGACCTGCAGGAGCATCAGGCATACTATAAGGAACGCTATGAGCCTCACATTCTCACTTCCTTTGCGGGCCGAGGTCTTCTTGGCCATTCGACCTCTGCAATCGCATGGTGTGGATAACCTCGGGCACCTGCTCTTTATTAGCTTTAATTAAATAGCTATTAAAGGCTTTTTGGTAAATCCGTTACCCCTATTTAAAGCGAACTACAGGGAGGCGTGGGCGTCCCATCCTGTCTCATAACATGCGGTCACCACAATTCGGACAGAACTTGGGTCTCTCGGCCGAGAACTGACAGCCGCATTGCTGGCACTTGTGGAAGTTCTTCGGTACGGCAGCGACGTACTTCTTGGTCCTGCTCTCCTCGTTCACAATGGCGATCTTATCCTGTTTCATCAGGATCCCGATATATCGGTTGATCGTCTGGACGGTCCGGTTCGTCAACTTGGCGAGCTCCTTCTGGCTCCGGCCTGGATTGGACCGAATGATATTGAGTATCTCGGTCTGGGAGGCAGTTAGCGAGGAACGCGTGCTCTTCTCGATCGGGGTTCCGCGTATGTAGTACCTGCGATGTGTACCATCTCGAATGGATTTGATGAACTCCTCTCGCTCTAAAATACTAAGATGATAGCTCATCGTACCGTTGGATAGTTCTAGGTCGTGCATGATATCGCTGTAGCGCGCTCCCGAGTTCCTGCCGATGTACTTGAGCAATCGTTTCCGGATCGGTTGTTTTTGAAGATGGTCGCGCTTCAGCCGCATGTATGCTGGGATCACGAGGAAGATCAGGCCGGATCTTGTGTATTCTGTAGAAAATATTCCACCAATCGCTCCAAGTGTTATCAGTGCCAGGACGACCGGAAGCGGGTCCATTCCCTTCTTGTCCTTCCAATCCTTCGGATCCTTTACCCGTATCTCCGCAGAGACCATGTTATTTGAGGTGTTCCATTCGGTTCCCTCGAGCATGGTGAGGTTCGCGATCAACGCAATCTTCCCGGATCGAGAAGGGACCCACGCCCCGGTCACCTTGAACTGCTTGCCAATACCGAGAGACACGTTGGAGAAGGTTATCAGGTAATCGTCGTCGATCTTATCTTCGTAGATGGAGATCCGAGCCTTTCCTGAAACGGTTCCATTGTTCTGTACATGAACGAATACCGTGATGGTCTCGTTCACCTCGGCTGAGCCCTGGACGCCCAGACTGTAGAGTGCCAGATCGGGCGCGATCAGGGAGATGGTCAAATTGGCGCTTTCATTACCCGAGGTAGCGGACACGGTATACGTACCAGGAGGATGATCGAGGTTGAATCTCAGGAGACCTGTGCCGTTCACAACGTCGACGGCTTTGAAGAGGATCGGGGTGCCGTTCGGTCCTCTTACTTCACTGAGGACCGATTCGTCGGCACCGATGAACATGATCTCCACAGGCTCATCGAGCTCGTAGGCATCCTGGTTCTTGGTCATCTGCAGACACGTTGCGCAGGGAATCGAAATGGTAAATATGAGGACCGCGATGATAGTCCAACGCAGTCCTCTTTCATGGTTCATTCACCACCCTCCGATCAGCTCACGTCGACGGTCCCTTCGTCGTAGTCGATCAGCTTTCCACCGTCCTTCGGCCTTCCGGTCGTGATTATGAACTGCCATTGATAGTCTCCTATCGCTCCGTCAGCCGGGATCCTTTGTCCCAGGTTGATCGTGTTGAGGCCGAACTCGATGGCCACGCCCTCAAGGACCTTTGGTGGGAGAGGGACGTCCTCCGGATCGAATATCTGAAGGATCATCCAGACAGACTGGTTCTCCTCATGGGTACTGTTGATCTCTATGGAGGCATTGAACCTGTCGCCCGGTGATAGGGTAGAAGGCGCCATGATGTCTCCTATCTTTATCGATCCTGTAATGCCTTCTACGTCGACGGCGAGGTGTGCCTTGTTGTTGCTGTTGTTGGAATCGCCGGGATGGACATCCCTTATGATGATGTAGATGTCTTGGCTCCCGATAGAGGTCGGGATCCAATCGATACTGACTTTCGCGGTCATGTTACCCCAGATACCAATAGTCTCGGAACCGATGAGTGTACCTCCACTGGCCGGATCACCCACATATGCGTCGACCACTGCGGTCGCTGTGGCGTTCAATCGATATATGTCATTGTCATAGGTATACAGGATGTTGCTCTGGTCCGGGGCGGGGTGGATTGGGCCGATGGCGCTGGCCTCATCAAGGAGCAATATCTCCTGGCCTGTCTCTATGTCACGCATGTAGAGATCGTAGTCACCGTCCCTGTTGGAGACATATACGAGATGATCGTCGTTCATCCACTCCGGGAACTGCATCTTGTATCCGTCCTCGAAAAGCTTTGTCTCGTTGGAGCCGTCAAGATCCATCAAGGTCAGCTCCGTATTGTGGTCGTACATGAACACGAGCCGGTCATTGGATGGCGAGAAGCGAGGGAAGTCCGATCTGGCACCTTTGAGGTTCGTCTCGTTGGTGAAATCGTAGTCCGCTACGTATAACTGATTTGTGTTCTGGTTGAACTCATCGCCCATGGCATAGGCAAAATGGAGCGCATCGCCTGACAGTGCCCAACTAGCGATATTGTCGCCGCTGTTGTCTGTAAGATAGGACTGGTTGTTGCCGTCGATGCCGATCATCGCGATCTCCGAATCACCGGCGAACTCGGTATATGAGTAGTAGACGTAATCGTTGTTCGGACCCCAGGCGATGCACCCCCATGTGTTGAAGATGTCCGTGTCCGTAGTTAGCCTGGTTTGGTCATCGCCCTCCGGGTCCATCAAGAAGACCTCCCATCGACTGTCTGAACTACGATCGGAGCCAAAGGCGATGGTCCCCATGTCATATGACCAGCGGGGCCAGGACTCGGCAGACGAGCCGGTAGTGAGCTGCCAGTTGCCTGCAAGGTCGGTACTGCCAATGTTATCGATGGTGATGTCGATAACAGCAGGAACGCCAACTTCAAGGTTCTCGGTCATGTTGATGTCGGAAACCTTCAGATCAGGCAGTGGCAGGACCTCGAAGGTGGTGTTGGCCATAAGGTCGTCGATGTCGTTGGTGGCATAGGCCGAATATTCCCCTGAGGGGGCATCAATCGGGACGCGGAAGCTCATCGTGGCGTACTGCTCGACGTTGAACTCGGTCGGGTCCCGTGCGATAGAGGAGATCCGTACCTCGTCGATCGTCCCGTTGAAATGATACTGGGTTGCGTGAAGAGCATTGCCGATGTAGAGTGGATTGTCGTATGTATCAGGGGTCCCGGCCTCATCTGCCAGGAAACGGAGTTCACCGTTGACATAGACCATTTTCGTGTCGGCATCTAAATCGTAGACCACCGCAACGTGATACCAGGTTCCGGTCTGTAGATCAACACCGTCGGTCAAACAGATGCCGTTCTCGTTATCGGTGAATCCCGATGCGATCTCATCATGATCGCCTCCTCCGTTGTTCCTGGTATAAAAGTTGTAGTTCAGGTGGGTCGCATTGCCCTTGATCACAGCGGTCATATCATGATCGATCACGCTGGGCTTGATCCAGGCCTCGATGGTGAAATCTTCGCTGAGGTCCAGAGAATCATGGTCGCTGACCTCGACATAATCGGAGCTGCCTCCGAACTCTAGGGCGTTGCCCGCAATTCCAGTGACCAATGTAGCACCGGTTACATTACCATCGTTCATGTTTCCCGAAGTGTCTCTTGCCTTGTCGTCCAGGACTTCATCGAAATGCCAAAGGGCAGAAGTGTTCGAATCACGGACATATGCGTTCCCCCAGCTCGTGGGCTCGACCTTGTAGGCCATGTTGGTACCGTTCGGCATGTCGATCTCGAACGTGATATTCGCTGGACCGTCGAAATAAGCGGCGGTCAAGTTCACATGCTGGCCGGGGTAGTATACGTCCATTTCGGCCTCGAGGTTGAAGAGTGGCTTGAATGATCTCATATGAGAGGAGATCCGCAGCTCGTCCATGGTTCCGTTGAAATAGTAATCATCGACCCAGGCGTGTTTGCCAATGTAAAGGTCCCCCGCAGAATCATCGAGCTCGCCGGAAAAGGCCTCGTTGGCAAGTTCCTGACCGTTCAGGTATAGAACGATCCGGCCGTTCCCGACGGTTCCTGCCAGGTGATACCATGTATCCGCAGTGAAGTTCACATAGGCTTGTGCGTACTGATCGTTATTTACAGTGTTCTCTGCACCCCAGTTGAGCCGTCCGTTCCCGGAATGATCATAGGTGAAATGGAACACACCTCTTCCGCTCGTGTCGGAGCGCTTGTAAACTAGATCGGTTCTTCCGGATCCAGCGGTCATATCGTTATTCGGTCTGATCCAAACCTCAACTGTCAGATTGTTCTCAGTGTCGAGTTCGCCATCTGGCGTTGTGATGTAGTCATCGACACCGTCCAACTCGATCCCACCTACCCATCGACCGTCCGTCCATGTACCGCCTACGAGGGTGCCATTATGGCCACCAGTAACGTCCTCGGCATTAGTGCCTGTACCGTCATCGAAATGGTAGAGAGCGGTGGTGTATGGATCTGCATTGAGCGCGCCATTGGGCCCATAATTGGATGATGTCGGTACCAGATCGATCTCATTCTTACTCCCATTTATAGCTGAAGGATCGGCATCGAACATGACGAGAACGCTCAATCCGCTCACAACGATCAACAGGCTGACGATCACGGCGGCAATGCCGCCCTCGGTTCGGTAACTTTTACCATGCATTTGATTACCTCGCCACTACATGATGGCCTGAAGATTATAAAGAGTTTGAGCATGATTCGAATTCTACTCCGACGGGTACTGGCCCTTTCTTTTTTTCAGTATGATACTTAAGTTTTATGGAGACCAATTCTTATGTTTTCCTACAGAGATTTCAGAAGGACCGATAGTTCGTCAGTGGTGATTTATTCCGCCGGATCACGTATAAAAGATGCTCCAGATCGGCATGAACGAAGTTCTTGACATATTCCATCCCTAACTTCTCCATGACGCGCCGGGAGCCGGTATTTTCAGGCAGAGTGTAGCTATAGATCTCGTGGATATCGAGCTCGTTGAATGCGATATCTCTCCACTTGAGACATGCTTCGGTCGTATAGCCCTTGTTCCAGACGTCCGGATGAAGAGCGTACATGAACTCGTTCCAGCCGTAGATGTCGTTGTAGCGGATGCCGCAGTGGCCGATGATGCGGCCTGTAGAGCGTTCGATCACAGCCATGGGGCAGTATCCATGGCTGTTCCACGCCCGATCGAACATCTCTAACCATCTCTCCACTCCCTCTCGATCGAAGCCCCCCTCGGTACCGAGCCAGTGGCCGACCTGGGGCTGGGACATTACCTCGAGGAACGCGTCTAGGTCGTCGCCGTGGAAGGCGCGCATGATGAGCCTCTCGGTCTCGATGACAATCGATCTGGGCAAGGTTCCCTGCACGTTGCTCCGTATGGCCGGTAGGTTCTTTAGGCCTATGGTGTCAAGCTCATGTTCACAGAGGGATCAGCCGGAGGAGGTCCCCTCTGAGGGACTCGGGCCGTTGACATCTTGCGTAGTCTTATCGGACCCCGTTCGACCATAGTATCCGGGATAGTTCCATTCGCGGTACGAGGGATCATAGCCGGTCAATTGGGACTGATGCCCCTGGCGATCTGTCCTGTACTTGAACAGACCGTACCTTTCCGCGGCGATGATTCCGAAGATGATGCCGAATACCGCGAACATCACGATGAAGAAGATCGACATCGCCTGGTTCTCGGCCATGAAATCGAACATCGCGATATAGAAGTTGCTCTTGACCGGCCTGATGAACTCGCTGTGGACATGGAAGAACGGCCTCAGGAGCCATACTATCTGGGTGCCAGCGAATGACAGCACAACGGTGCTGATGGCCGAGGGCGCTTTCCACTGGTCCTTGGACGTGGCTCTGAACCCGCGGATCAGGGATGACAGACCGAGGAAGCCAGCCAGTGATGCTATGAACATCGTAAGGAAGACTACGAACGTGTAGTCCTGGGTAGTCAGATAGAACAGCATGGCAAGGGGAACGAAACCGACCATGACCAGGCTCATCACGCTCACACTGAGCGAGAGGATCAGGATGGTCTGTCCAAGCTTGAGCTTGTTGCCGGCCAGGGTCGATATGATGTAGGTGGTCGGTATGGTCACGTACAGGGCGAAGAGGAAGAGCGCGGGGATCTTGATGGCATTATGAGCTACCTGGTAGCTGAGGGTGTAGGTCCCCATTACCGCGCCGAACATGACGCAGTTGAAAACGATGGCGATGTTCGCCAGAAGGATGAGATCCTTCAGCTCCTTCCCTTTCCTTATCTTCTCGTACAGTTCCGGGTCCTTCCTGACGTAGGCTAGGACCAATCCGAACGGTGTTTGCACACATATACCTCCGAACGGAACTGCCCGGAGGCGGTATTTAGAATTTACTGTGACCTTTTCCCGATATCAGCCAAGGTGGATGCAGTCGCCCGAGAGGACCGTTTTAGGCCCATTTTCGGTCTCCACGATAAGGGCTCCCTTCTCGTCCAGGTCTAAGGCTTTGCCCGTTATCGTTGAGCCCGTGCTCTCTACCGCGACCTCGGTTCCCAGGGTCGACGACATCTCCTTCCACTTCTGCAGCAGCATCGCCCTGCCTTCTGCCGACCGCGTGTATTTGGTAAGGACCTTGATCTCCTTGAGTATTGATAGGACAAGTGATGGTCGGTGAACGATCGTACCGAGGATGTCCATGATATTGGTGGCTTTGCATTGGACATCTTCGGGCATCCCTTCCAGCGGGTTGTTGACATTGATGCCGATCCCGATTACGATCTGTTCCACCTTCCCGTCCTTCGCGTCCATCTCCGTCAGGATGCCGCACACCTTCTTGTTGCCAACCAGCACGTCGTTCGGCCACTTGAGAGTGGCGTCTACCGATAGATCTTCACGGAGGGCAGCAGCCACGGCGCAACCAGCTAAAAGAGTGATGATGGACGCATCGTCCGGTGCCATGTTCGGCTTGAGCAGTACCGACATCCATAACCCTCCTTGAGGAGAGAACCATTCCCTGTCCAGCCGCCCCTTGCCCCCCTTCTGGACCTCAGCAACGACGACGGTGCCCTTGGGATGGCCTTCTCGGCCCATCTCGGCCGCGATCCTGTTGGTTGAATCGACCTCGTTGAGGGCGTGAAGCCTGAAGCCCATGTCCAGGGCGGCCTTCTCGTCGTCCCGTGTGATCTCGGAGAATATCGGTTCGAGCGGTCTCTCGTCGGGGTTGATGACCATGGCCCCCAATGAAATTGAATACTAGATAGAACTATCTCAATTGGAATCGATATTTGTTATCCTTAGTATTGTGAGGATAACGGATGTGCGGGGATCAGAACTACTTCCCCTGGTTCTGCGACATCGCCGAAGTAACAGCGCCAACAGCCGCCATCGCCGCGGCGACCTTCTTGTCGCCGGACTGAGCCTTCTGCTCCTGGACGTAGTCTATGACCTTCTCCAGGATGCCGTATCTCGGGATGTAGCTGGTGTCGTAGTGTCCCTTGATGAAGACGTCGTGGTTCATGACGACGGTGTGGAACGGGATGTTCGTGCGGACGCCGCCGATCTGGTACTCCCAGAGGGCCCTCTTCGTCCTCTCGATGCAGCGGCCCCTGTCCTCGGCCCAGACGATGAGCTTGGCAACCATGGAGTCGTAGTACGGCGGGATCGTGAAGCCCTGGTAGACGCCGCTGTCGATCCGGATGCCTGGCCCGGAGGGCTCGGCGTATCTGGAGATCTTGCCCGGAGCGGGGGCGAACTCGTTGAGGGGGTCCTCGGCGTTGATCCTGCACTCGATTGCATGGCCGCGGGCGACGACGTCGCTCTGCTCGTACTCCAGATCGAGCCCGGACGCGACCCTGAGCTGCTCCCGTGCGAGGTCGATGCCGGTGATGGCCTCTGTGATCGGGTGCTCCACCTGCAGACGGGTGTTCATCTCCAGGAAGTAGTACTCGTCGTCCTTGAACATGAACTCGCAGGTCCCGGCGTTGTAGTAGCCGGCGGTCTTGGCCACCAGCTTGGCCTGCTCTCCGATCTCCTCGCGCATCTCCGGGGAGAGGGCGCAGGATGGGGTCTCCTCGATGAGCTTCTGGTGGCGCCTCTGGACGCTGCACTCACGCTCGTTGACGTGGATGATGTGTCCGGCCTTGTCGCCGATGACCTGGTACTCGATGTGCCGGGGGTCGTCGATGAACTTCTCGATGAACACGGAGTCGTCGCCGAAGCTGTTCATGGCGACGCGCTGGACCGACTCAAGGAGCGAGTCCATCTCCTCCGCGTCCTGAACCATCTGGATGCCGATGCCGCCGCCTCCGGCGCTGGCCTTGAGCATGATGGGATAGCCGATCTCGTGAGCGATGTCCTTGGCCCTCTCCGGATCGGATATCGCCTCGGTGACACCGGGTACGACCTTCACGCCTGCAGCCTGCAGGGTGTTCTTGGAATCGATCTTCGAGCACATGAGCTCCATCGCCTCCACGGGCGGGCCGATGAACTCGATGTCGTTGTCCCGGCACATTCCGGCGAAGATAGCGTTCTCGGCGAGGAATCCGTATCCGGGATGGATGCCGTCGGCGCCGCACTCCACCGCTACCTCTATGATCTTCTCCATGTTGAGGTAGCTTAACTTGGCGGGGCCCGGCCCCAGAAGGAATCTCTCGTCGGCGTACTTCGTGAATAGAGCGGTCTTGTCCGCCTCGGAAAAGACTGCAACGGTGGGTATTCCCAGCTCCCTGCAGGCTCTCATTATCCTGATGGCGATCTCGCCCCTGTTGGCTATTAGGACCTTGTTCAGCATCGGTTCACAACCTTGGCAACTGTATCGGTTCCTCGTAACTGCGATGGTTCTCGATCCGCGATCAGAGGATCTGCATGATCACGTCGCCGGATGCGACGGTGTCGCCGACCTTGATGAAGATCTCCTTGACCTCACCCTCGAGGTCGCTGAGGATGTCGCTCTCCATCTTCATCGCCTCGATGACCGCGACGGTCTGACCCTTCTTGACGGTGTCGCCCACCTCGACCTCGACCTTGAGGATGGTTCCCTGCATACCGGTCTCCTGGGCGCCCTCCATATCCTTGGACGGCTTACCGCCGGCTGCGGGAGCCGCCCCGCCCTCGACGGAGATGTATCCGCCGGTGGGCTCGACGACGACCTCGAAGGGCTCGCCGTCGACCTCGACGTTGAACTGCGTCGGGATCGGAGCAGGTCCGGCGACCATGCGGGCCTCCGGAGGCTCGGTCTCGATGTAGACGGCGTCAAGCTCGGGGAAGATCGACTTCACCCTGGCCCTGGTGAACGGATGGTCCTTGTCCAGGGGCAGCTGGTCGGACGTGAACTCGGCCACGGCCTCGCCTTTGAGGAACTTCAGGCCGACCTCGGGATAGATGGCGTAGGTGAGGATGTCCTCCTCTGTGGTGAATCCGAGATCGTCGGCCTCGTCGCGCCTCTGCTCCCACTGGGGTTCCAGCAGGTCTGCGGGCCTGCAATCGATGACCTCGTCCTTCCAGTTCGGGCCGAGGACGGTCTCCATGATCTCGGGACTGATCTCGCCCGGAGGTCTGCCGTACATCCCGCGGCAGTAGTTCTTCACGTCCTCTGTGATCTTCTTGTAGCGTCCGAACAGTACGTTCATGACTGCCTGCACGCCGACGACCTGGCTTGTCGGGGTGACGAGAGGCGGATATCCGAGCTCCTCCCGGACCCTGGCGGTCTCGTCTAGGACCTGGTCGTACTTGTCGGAGGCGCCCTGGGCCTCGAGCTGGGAGACCAGGTTGGAGAGCATACCGCCGGGGATCTGATGGACCATGACCTCGGGGTCGATCCTCATTGCCTCCTGGCGGTGGAGATGCCGGTACTTCTTCCATACGGTCTGGAAGTAGTCGCGGATCTCTATGAGAAGCTTCATGTCGTAGCCAGTATCGAACTTGGTACCCTGCATGGCGGCGACCACCGACTCCGTCGGCATGTGGCCAGTTCCACCGGAGATAGGCGACATCGCCGTGTCGAGCACGTCGATCCCGGCCTCGGCGGCGGCCCAGTAGGACATACCGGTCATGCCGCTGGTCATGTGCGAATGGAGGTTGATCGGCACCCTGCCGCCCTTCTCCTTG
>JANQNJ010000177.1 GCA_028279645.1 Thermoplasmatota archaeon | reverse complement strand
CGTAAAGATGACCTCCAGCGCAGTGCGCTCCTCGGCCGACGGCTCAAGCGAATCTATAAAACCCTTCGGATCGCCCTTGAAGCAGGCTCCGTTGTTGATCAGTATGCCGCCTCTTCCAGGGCCGTCCCTGTGGACCCTCATCTTGACCTTCTTGATGAAGCGATTGAGAAGCTCCCTGGTATCGATCTCGCCGAGCTTGTAGGCCTCGGCGATCTTGGGCGGCAGTGAATCCAATCCCTCGATACAGCTGTCGTCGTCCACGGGATATTCCGCGGCGATCAGGAAATCATCGGTATCGGGAACGGCCATCCGCCTGGAGAAGGGCGTGAACAGGTTGGACCTGCCGGCGCACTGAATGCATGCCGATATCTCCACGTCGGCGGAGCCGATCTCCATGACGATGTAGGGCTCGCCAAGCGGCGGCTCCTTCGCGGTATGCGGGCAGGCATATCCGCCCTTGACCTTGCTCAGGAACTTGAACTTCCTCATGAGCTCGTCCACGAGCTCAGTGGGTACGCCGGGGACCCTCCCGGTGCATATCATCCTCTCCTTGAGGGAGTAGACGTGGACCTTGAACTTGTTCACGGTCTCGGAGATCGATAGAAGCCGCAATGTAGGATCGTCATAGTGCTGAACGCCGATAAGGTACTCCGGCTTTGTAGCTCCACGCTTCGCGTAGCTAACCTTCGAACCGCCGACGGGGAACATGGCGAGGAACGGAGCGCTCTCGGTGTGGGCAAGTATGATGGTGGCGGCATATGCCCTGGCAAGATGGGGGCCCTTGCTGGCGAACTTGTTGAGCGCCTTCTCGTTCTTCCGGTAGCGGTGGACCTTCTGAAGGGCCTTCCGCTCCCTGTTGAACGGACATATCCTGCAGTTCTCATCGCACTCGGGTATCAGCAGAGTGGGGTCCTCGTAAAGGGCCTTGGCCTTCTTGACCAGCACCTTCTCCTGGGACTTCGGGGCCGACTTGGCCCCGGTCCTGAAATACTTACCCATTGAAGCTGTGTAAAAGAGGGAGCCAATATAAACGTATTCCCGACGGCGGCGCACCTCATCTTGAGTGGGTCGATCGGAGCAGTTCGAGGTAGGTGTGGATGAACAGGGCTGAAAACCCTATAGTATTTAAAAGAACCCTTGCGGACTGCGGAATTTCCTGTAGTTTTGGTTATTAAAAAGTATTATATGGGGTAACCAGGATAGTCAATTCAGAGGTGTCCCTCTATGAACCTAGGAACCAAGTTAGGACTTATGATAGTCGGAGTACTGTTGTTGATCTTGCTCTCCGCACCCACAGCGATGGGGTACGGAGGGGAGCCCACCAAGAGCATCATACTGGTGCCCGAGGGCGATTACGAGGTCGGCTCGACGGTGAACATCGAGACGCACCTGTTCGAGAAGGCGGTCTACAAGAACGCCGACGACATCAACGTGACCATTGGCAGCTGGCCGAACCAGCGGCATATCGATGCCGTTGCATCGGGCACGACCGGTATCTACGATGTCGATTTCACGATCCAGGCGAACGACACGTACAACGGCTATGTAAGCGTCAGGATCGAGACCACCATCGGAAACCTCACAGCTGTTGAGTATATCAACATCCAGGTGGAACATGACGTGGATATCGATGTCATGGTCGAGGTCCTTTCTGGAATGGTCCAGGGGAAGAACGATACCTTCGAGGCCCAGGTGACGGTCAAGAAGGACGGCACCCTCACGGATGCATCCGATATCGAGGGCTACGTGGAGGGAGACACGTACTGGCAGGACATCAACGGGACATGGCAGAGCACCGGCACCTATCTGTTCGAATGGACCGCCCCGGCGAACCTTACCAACCTGGGCAGCTTCCAGTTCGGTGTCGACGTGAACGTCACGGACGACTGGGGATACGGTTGGACCGAGTTCACAGTACGTGAGATCGAGGCGTGGATCCACAAGGCGAACATCACTACCTCCAATGCCGGTATCAAGATCTATGTCGTGGACAAGGACGGGAAGCCGGTAAGCGGCGCCACCGTGGACGTCACTCATGATCATGATGGCAACTACTCGACCTTGGCGATCCTGACAAGCAAGACGACCAACGCCGACGGCGTTGCGACCTTCGACCTCAACCATGACGATCTCGCGACGATCACGGGCATGATCCTGATCACAAGCGGCGGTCTGTACCATACCATCGATCTACACGTCGACCTGAAGAACGTGCCTGATACGATGGAGGACCCCGAACCGTGGGGCTCGTGGTTCCAGGTCGAGGCATACGACGAGGACCTCAAGAAGGGCTCGAACACCGTGGACTTCATCGCCTTCAATAACAGTGCTTCCTTCAACAACACGGATATCTACTACTACTTCACACAGGCAGGGTCCCCAACGCACACGATCATCAAGTACGGGAAGGCCACAACCGACGGAGAGGGGAAGTTCAGCGTCACGTTCAGTGTCGCAACGGCAAAGGGCATGGTGTACGGTTATTTCCACGCGGCCACAGGTATAGCAGGTACGTATGACGATTCCAACGACGGACTGACCTACGACTCGGACACCGCCTACTTCTGGTTCGACCACGAGGCGGAGAAGAGCTCGAAGATCAGCATCTCCACCAGCGGGACCAAGATCGAGATCGGCAAGGCACTTGCCCTGAACGTCAAGGTCCCCACCCAGGGAATGCTGTTCGTGGTCATGGTACCGCAGGGGGTCAGCCTGGATGATATCAACACCATCGGGGCGGACATCCTCTGGCAGCTGATCCTGCCCGATCCGATCTATGTCGAGATGGGCACATCGACTGTCACTGTGATGCTGCCTTCGTTCCTGCCCAACAACGCGAAGTTCATCTTCTTCGCCATGAGCTGGGACGACGACGGACAGTACTACAACTTCCTTGAGATCAAGCCTGGCCAGAGCGGTGGCACCGGTGGAGGAGGCGGTGACGGGGACGATGACGATGATGACGACGGAGGAATTCCTGGGTTCGAAGCACTCTTCTTCGTCGCGGCCATCGGCATATCCCTTGCTGCCATCGAGTACAGACGACGTTGAACGGTGAATCCGTTCAGATAGGAGAAGAGAGACCGTAGAACGAGACCGGACGCCCGGAGTGGCGTCCGGTCATTTTCATCTTTTTTTTTCATTTTCCCTTTCAGCCATGTCGTTCGAAGGGTGGGTATCAGCTAGATACGAACATGGGTGCAGGTGTATTCCCGGCATGGGACAGCTGGGCGGGTCCAGGCTGGATACTGGCATGGGTGCCAACGATCTCTCGGCGTGGGATCGATATCCGCACCGCAAGGTTCAATAATGATACCATTTCTAAAGGAGCCCTGTGCCACCGATGAGGCTAGGTCCGATGCACCTGCGCTGGTGCGACAGCTGCGGCGTCCCAGTGGTGAAACTCAGGGAATGCGGCACCTGCGGGTCAGGAACGAGGGCAGTTGAGTACACCCCTCCTGGAGATGTCAGACCCGCCTTCCCGGTGGATGTCGAACTCTTCCTGGAACTGATCGGGTCCTCGTTCGGTGTCAGTCTATGCGAACCGGAGAAGCTCGGACCCGTTGTCCTGAACTCTGTCCCGTCCGCCGACAGGATGGACGAGGTCATCGTAAACGGCGTCGTCGTGGCCGCCATAAGATACGACCCGGAAAAGGGATACAGCATACTACCAAGGCCCGAGCTTGCACTGGCCATTGAACCGAAGAGACGATGGGTCATCGCGGATCAGGGAGCCGTCGGTCCGATAGCTGGAGGGGCGAACCTGCTCGCACCCGGAGTGACATCGGCCGATCCGGATATCATGCCCGATGACGACGTCATCATCCTCTCCGATGGAAAGGTCCTTGGCGTCGGACGTTCACGTTTTTCCGGAGAGGATCTTAACCGTGCCCAGCAGGACGGCCTCCGAGGGATGGCGATAAAGATCAGATGGAAGACCGAGGACCGGGAGCCGATGGGGACCGACAACGAAGCCACCTGGGAGGACGCCGTCGCAGCGAACATACCTCATCTCGAGGAGCGCCTGGACAAGGGCATGAGGTTCGCCGTGGAGGTCGCCGAAAGGAAAGGCCTTCCCGTGGCCGTCTCCTTCTCCGGAGGGAAGGACAGTCTGGTCACGCTCGATATTGTGGCGCAGGCCGGCCTTGATCCGACCATGATGTTCCTCGACACAGGCCTGGAGCTACCGGGGACCCTCGAGTACGTCGAGAAGGTTGCCGCTCGATACGGTCTGCCCCTGATCGTCGGCAACGCTTACGACGCCTTCTGGAAGGCACTTGAGCATTTCGGTCCGCCGGCGAAGGATTTCAGGTGGTGCTGCAAGACGAACAAACTGGGACCGACGTCGTTAGTCATCCGGGAGCATTTTCCCGACGGCGTGCTATCGTTCATCGGGCAGAGGCAGTACGAGTCCCAGCAGCGGAAGAGCTCTGGACCTGTCTGGAGGAACCCATGGGTGATCGGACAGACAGGTGCGTCTCCGATCCAGGGTTGGACCTCATTCGAGGTCTGGTTATACATATTCTGGAAGGACCTTCCGTTCAACCCCTGGTACGAACAAGGTCTGGACAGGATCGGTTGCTGGCTATGTCCTGCATCCGATGTCGCAGAGCTGGAAAGGGTCAAGGAGGTCTTTCCGGGCTTCTCCCGTTGGTCGGCTCATCTCACTGAGTATGCCGACGAGATAGGTACCTCGGCCGACTGGCTCGAGAACGGCCTCTGGCGATGGAGGAAGAGACCCGGACATGTGGAGGAACACGGCGGTCTGGACATCGAAAGGTACAGGGAGCGCCACGGGAAAGGACCATATGGCCCCCTCCCGGATCTCGACAGGGAGCGTTATGCCGGTATGTTGTCGATGCTGGGTGCAGTGGATCCCGAGGAGACCGGCTTAGTACTGGGATACGACGGGACCGAATATCATATCAGAATGACAGAAGGCGGGATCGACATCGATCCGGAACCGCCTGGTCATGTGGCGAGGGATATCGGACACCTTCTCCTGCGGTCGGCCTACTGTGTCGGATGCGGTGTCTGCGTGGCTGCATGCCCTTCAGCGGCTCTCGAGAAGGTAGAGAACCTGATGGAGATAGACTCCGAACGATGCTCTCAATGCGGCCGATGCCTGGATGCTCCATGCCCCGTCATCGAATACAGGCCCTGGAGCAACGTTTACAGGTAAACACCCCCGTGCGTGCTTCCACCGTTATTCTTAAATACAATGCGTAAAATAGCACGTGAGCAGGTGATCGTACGGCACCGGTGAAGAAGAGCAAGAAAGGAGAAGGCTTCCATTCCGCCGCTGGTCTTATCAGGTACTTCGACGCAGAGGATGCCAAGGCCATCAAGGTCGATCCCAGGCTCGTGGTCGTGTTCTGTCTTGCCAGCATCGTCGTCGTCGAGCTGATACGCGTCATGTGGCAGTACTGAGCCGACCCTTCCTTTTCGAGAGCGTTAATTAACCCAGTTTAGATCAGATCCAATAGCTCGACGCCTTCTCAGAGCCTCATCTCAAGACAGACAACAGGATGCGTGAGCTCCCAGCTGGATAGAACCGACGGATGCACCTCGCCGAATATTCCAACGCGCTCCCCGTCCACGACTATGTAAGCAGCTCTGCCGCCAATGAAGGTCGGTTCGTCGGCCTCCTCGATGGTCGCTCCGGGATGGACCTCGGTCCAGAGTAGCTCTGCGATCCCCTTGACGCCGCTGAAGCCGGCCTTGGCGTCGGTCCATAGAAGGGCGCCTCTCAGCTCCTTCTCGCTGGTTGGAAGGGCATGGCCGACCTCGAACACCTTCTGTGGGAGCGGGTGGTGCTTGTTAAGGTGGATCATGCCGAACAACGACGGGATCAGGGTGGTCCTGAGAACCGAGTGTTCCGAGGTCTTCGGGTTGGCGACAAGTACCGATGGGCTGTCCCACCAGAGGTCCCGTTCCTCGCCGGATCGGTTCATCCGCTCGGATTCGGCCCTGGGGTCGGTCAGCAGCAGCGACTTCACCTCGAGGAAGCCGAGACCGGTCATTATCCCGCGGAAGGTCTCCTCGGCCTCGGTCTCCGGCCTGATCGAGCCGAAGGTCACGGACCCGGGGAGGAGTCCAGAGAGGTTCCGGTAGCCGATGCCGATTGCGACCTCCTCCACCAGATCGACTGGGTGCATGATGTCCATCCTGTAGGCGGGATGATCAACGACGATCTCTCCGTCCTCTACGGACGCCTGCATATCCGTCCTGGCCAGTGCGGTCAGCACCTGCTCCGATGCACCATCACCATCGAGCCCGATGGTCCTCCGGACGTAGTCCATATCGACCCTGGTCCTCCTCCTTGCTAGGTCAGGGGCGGTGAACCCCTGGCCATGGACCACGTCGATCGATTCGATGGTGCCGCCGCGCTCCGCCAGAGCCGTGGCGATGTTCCTTACAACGCCTTGAACCGTCTCAAGATCGGTCCCTGTGCAGTCGATGAAGATATCCCTCGTCTCGGTGGTGACCGTGGTCAGTGTGCCGTTGATCACCGGAGGGAACGACAGGACGTCGTCGTTGGCGTCCAGTATGATAGGATAATGAGAATGCCCTTCCATGAGGTGGGCGTAGTCCTGGCCCTTCTCATGCTCTGTAAGGATCTCACCGAGATCAAGGGGACGGGACCCTCCCAGTGGTACGAAAGAGATCGATCCGGGTTCAACGGCCTTGTAGATGAATGGCGGTGTCACCTTGGCCAGATCGTGAA
Source organism: Thermoplasmatota archaeon (assembly GCA_028279645.1). Taxonomy (GTDB): domain Archaea; phylum Thermoplasmatota; class JAKEGO01; order JAKEGO01; family JANQNJ01; genus JANQNJ01. The sequence continues at coordinate 3,936 of JANQNJ010000177.1, read as the reverse complement.
GTCCGATGGCGACCTTGGCACGTCCCCTGCCGACAGTGAGGTGCAGCTTCTCCTGAAGGTTCATCATCGAAAGTATCAACTCCTCGCTGACCTTCACACCGCGAACCACTCCGCCCGAGATGAAAGGACGGACATCGTCAACAGAACTGTCCACGGTCAGGACGATCTCTCCCCTTGTCACATCATACTCGGTAAGAGCCTCGGTCCTGTAGGTCCTCAGAGCACGGGCAAGGCCCTCCACGGAGTAGAGATCGGGCCGGTTAGGGAAGAACTCGATCTCGAGCCCGCCGTCGGCACCCCGCTCGAGATCTCCGGCGCCGATGGTCGAGATCAGGTCGAGCGCCTCGTCGATATCGGGGATGCCGGAAAGGGCGATGAGCTCGTCGGGATCGATGTTGATGACGGGCATTGGGCCACTACCTCAGCTGTAGTAGGACTTGGTCTCCTTGTCCTCCTTCTTCTCCTCCTCCACCGCCTCAAGGATATCTATGGAGAGGATCATGTGGGTCGGTATGATCCTGAGCTTGCCCTTCAGATCCTTCGGCTCCTCGAGCCTGATCGCAATGGCGCTGAGACCGTTCGAGATATGCGTCATGCCGTGGAACACGCCCCTGGTCTCCAGCGGCTTGTCCCTGCTTCCTAGAGACTGTATCCTGTAGACCGATCCAGGTACCATCTTGACCTCTTCGAATTCGCTCATTTCAGACCCTCCTTGGATATCTTGTGAATGTAATCGACGCTCTTCCGATAGTTCTCAAGTGCAAGACGGATATGCGCCTCGGGGAAGTTCCAGGACTTGGACAGGTTCCCGTACCGGATCCTGTAGCCCTTCTTCATGCTCCCACCCTCTGTCTCGGTGTTCATCTCCTCCAACAGGTCGATGCTCCGGAGCTTGTTCAGGTGCCGGTAGACAGTGGGTACGGAGGTGCTGAGGACCGCGCTGAGCTCCTCCACCCGCCATATCTTGTTGGAATGGGAGAGGAAGCACTCGGCGAACAGCCTGTAGCCAACACCCTTCTTGATCGTCTCGATGTCCTTCTTCTGATATTTCTTTGAGATGTAGCCGATCTGCTGTAGGAAGCGGATGACGGCAACATCGGCGTTCTTCTCGCCGGTAACAGGCGTGCTGTCGGATAGATAGAGTTCGAAAGCCATTGGACCACTCCAGTTGAGACTGTTCAGAAGCTGAGTTTGTGTAAGACGCCGTGCCTTAATAACTTTATGGCTTTAGACCCGATTATATTCACGCTTCATCGTTAATAGGATATCATATCCAGGGATGGGTCTCCGATAAATCGACGTGGTCCTCCGGCGGGTTCCGGTCCGACCTCGCAGACCCCTCCTTCTCATCTATCGTGGATAGGTCGACATCCCCATGAAAATGGCCAGAACACCATCCTGGACCGTAGCAAAAGCCTTTATACCTCCTTGTCAATGTTCGCGCGATGGGGACAAGTTCTGTTTCTGTTGGCCTGAATTCCACCGCAGGAGACGTCCTCGTCTACGAGGATGAGGACGTGGTCGAGGTCGATGACTCAGACGGCGTTATCGAGGTATACAACGAGGAGGACGAGGAGCACCTCGAGGTCTCCGAGGAGGTCGAGGACGAGGGACCGCCGGAGGACACCGGCCCGACCCTCTGCGCGATCTGCAAGCAGAGGAACCCCGATTTCACCCACAAATGCGGGGCCGATTTCCACAATCAATGTCTCGATCACTACTGGAAGGTGATCGGGTCCACCGATCAGAGGTGTCCGCACTGCCTCGAACCGATCTCGGCCACCGAGGATGCCCAGGAGGAGGAAGAAGAGGACGATTCCTTCGAGGAGGAGCCCAAGAGCGAGGGGCGGGAGGGGCTGGCCCAGCAGTATCTCGATCTCACCAATCACTATTATCTGGAGCTGATAAACGATAACATGTACCATGTCCGGATCTACATCAACAACATGGACCCGGGCACCGGGATCTGGCATATGTTCCCGATCATAATCAACTATACCAACTATCCTGAGAGGCCCAGGCTGCTCTTCCCCGATGAGTTCCTGACCACGGCCATGACAGTGGACGAGGTCGCGGAGATGCTGGAGACATGGGACCCCAAGGAGCCGCCCCAGATCATCGACCTGGTCAGGGCGTTCGAGAACGCCATCAAGGACCGGAACCGATTCTTCTTCGAGATGAAGGAGATGTGGGAGCGGTTCGGCGTCAAGAAAGGAGAGAAACCGCTCAGGACCAGGGAGATAACACTGGAAGAGAACACGTACGGAGGCGACCTTCTCACCTTCACCCTCAATTTCATCCACTATCCAAAGGAGCCGAAGGTGATACCGCCTCAGGCCGTTGCGCTGCCCGATCTCAAGGCCCTGAAGGAATGGGTGCCGAGGGAGTCCAAGGTCCCCGATCTGGCCCAGGAGGTGATCGACCACCTCCATATACATCATCGGAAGGAGTTCGAGAAGGACCTTCTCGCACGGGTGTTCGATGCCGAGGTAACGTCGGAGCCGATCCGCGTCATCGTGGCGGAATCGATCCTGCAGGCCCAGAAGCTGGTCTTCGATGTGACCTTCGGCGAAGGATTCCCCGAGAAGCCTCCGGAGCTCGAGCTGGTGGAGTATTCGGGTATCGAGAACGATGTGGCCGAGAAGGCGATGAACATCCTAGACGAACGGTTGAAGGGATGGAAGGACATCGACTATGTCGAGGAGATCCTCCGGAGCATCGGAAAGGAGATCTTCGAGAGGGACCGACCGATATGCGGCCTGTGCCGGAAGATAGACTGTCCCAAGTGCACCTTCGACATACTCACGGCGAACGCGGCCTGCGATAACTGCGGCAGGCTCCTCCACATCCACTGCAAGGAGGAGGCCTCCCACTGTCCGTACTGCCTCAACTCCTTTGAGGTCGTTCTCGAGGTCAAGCCCACTGAAGAGTAAAGGGTCTGGAAGGTCCTCTATTGAATTGTGATAATATCGATCAACCATATCGATAGCAGCAGCCTTGAAGCTGGGACATAAGAGATTGTGTTATCCGGACCATCGAACGTTCACCCTAGCGGCGGCCCTTGAGGGCGTCGAGGACGATGTGCTTCTGCACCTCGATGTCGCCCTTGACCGCTGTGAGGTTGTTGTTGATCTCGGTGGTCTCCTTGATGAATGTCTTCTCCTGGCGCTCCTGGACCTCGTCGAGCTTCTCGCTCAGGTCGTGGAAGAACCCGTCGAGCTTCGCATCGATCTCGGTGAGCCGCTTGGTCACCACGTCCAGACGCTCGTTTCCGGCCTTTCCGAGGTCGGCCGCCAGCTTGATCTCCTTCGTTAGCGCGACCTTGTTCTCCTTGATCTCCCTGATGGCGATCTCGTTGAACTTGGCGTTCTTCCCGAGAAGGTCCTGAAGGATCGTCTGGTTGCTGTGGATCGACTCCATGAGCTCATTGCCCACCTGAAGCAGGTCGGCCCGGACATCCTCCTTGGAGTGCTCCACGCCGTCGTTGATCTCGATGATCTTGCCCTGAACCATCTGTAGGGATGCATTGATCTTCTCCAGGCCGGACAGGACGCTCTTCTCGGTGGTGAGCTGGGAGTCCTTGATCCTCTTCTCGGAGTCCTCCAGCTGCTGCCAGAGGTAGGCGATCCTCTCCTTGTTCTCCTTCAACGATGCGTTGATGGAGTTCTGGACCGCGTCGAACTTCTCGCTGACCGAGTTGAGCTTCGCCTGTAGCTCGTTCTTCAGGACGTTGCCCTGTTTGACGAGGTTCTGGTCCATGGACGTCATCCGCTGGTAGGTCCCGTTCAGCGCCTCCGAGGTCTCCTCGATCGACTTTTGGATGACCACCACACTGTACCTAAGTGACTAAAAATTACAGTCGCTATAACTTTCATCAAAGACCTGCTGGTAGACCGTGCATGTGAAGCAAAATCGTTTCTGCTGTATTTGGTTTCA
>JANQNJ010000081.1 GCA_028279645.1 Thermoplasmatota archaeon | reverse complement strand
CACGTCCTTGCAGAGGTGGAGGAGGTCTGCGACAGGGTGGCGATCATCCGTGATGGGAGATTGCAGCTGGTGGAGAAGATATCAACGATGCAAGGACGTGGGAGGACATGAACACGGTCTTACCTGCCTTCTGCTCCTCCCTAAGGATGGAATAGAACTCCTGCTGGACCAGCGGATCCAGCCCTCCGGTAGGCTCGTCCAGGATGATCAGCTCCTGATCGGCCATGAGTGCCTGGACTATCCCGACCTTCTGACGGTTGCCCTTGGACAGCTCCTGGGTCTTCCTGTTCAGATCGAGGTCAAGCCTCCTGGCTATATCATTGAGCTTCTCGTTGGATTCCACATCGCTGAGCGAGAGGAGGTACTTTAGCAGCCTGCCGACCTTCAGGTCCGGGATGAGCCCGAAATCACCGGGAAGGTAGCCCGTGACCCTCCGGATCTCGACGGAGTCGCGGTGCGAATCCATCCCGAATATCGAGATGTTGCCCGAGGTCTTCTCGATCAGGCCGAGACATGCCCGTATGGTCGTCGTCTTCCCGGCACCATTAGGGCCCAGCAGTCCGAAGAGCTCTCCCTTCCTGACGGTGAGGGAGAGGTCGTCCGCTGCTCTGATCTCTCCGTACCTCTTCGTCAGGTTCTCGATCACGATGGCATCCGACATGATACCTGCTCCAGCTATCAGGAAGATGCAGTTCTTTGTACTTGAAACGTGAGTAACCGTGCAAAAAGCCTAAATAACCCTGAACCGGATGTGTGGCGGAGCTGGGATATATATGGAAGAAGACATGATCTTGATACTCGCTGGAGGCGTCCTGGGTGTGATCGCGATAATGTTCGTTGTCTTCACCATGGGTTGTTCCCTGATTCTGCTCATTCCTGCATTCATATTGGTCCTGATCGGTTTTATCAAGTCGAGCCAAAGATCGCAATATCCACGGATGCCGTACTATGGTCCATGGTATCCTCCCACTGGCGGCCCGTACTATTATCCCGCGTACGGGCATCATTGTGCTCCATCGCCTGCTCCGCATGCCGCACCGGTACGTCCACCCCCTAGCAGCCCGGGCGCCATCTACATGTGTCCGTCCTGCTCGGGCCAGATAGAGTTCGTCCCCCACTACGGGATGTTCTACTGCGGCAGCTGCCAGAGGTACATCTGAGCCCTGTCCGCCGGAAAGTAGTTTAAGCATACGACGATATCCAGCCCCGTGAAGCTGAAGTTCCTTGGGACCGGCCAGGACGCCGGTGTACCGCACACCAACTGTCACTGCGATATCTGTGATGCTGCAAGGCGGGACACTTCGAGGCGGCGCCTCGGGCCGTCCATAGCCGTCTACGACGAGGGACAGCGCTTCGCCTACATGTTCGATGCCTCCCCTGACCTCAGGGAGCAGATCGAGATGGTCCGGGAGGAGGTTCCCGAGGTCGACCGGAAGGGACCGGTTCCGCTATCGGGCATTTTTCTCACCCATGCACATCTCGGCCATGTTGGTGGTCTGTGGTTCCTTGGCAGGGAGTCGGTGGAGGAGCAGGAGATGCCGATATACTGCACCCACAAGATGGGTTCGTTCCTCGGCTACAACTATCCCTACAGCCTCATGGTCTCCAGGGGCAACATCGAGCTACGGGCGGTCCAGATCTGTGGAAGGCTCGAGCTCGAGGGGTTCTCCGTCACATCGTTCCCGGTGCCGCACAGGGACGAGATCGCCGATACCGTGGGCTATCTTATCGATACTGGCGATCTTACCGTCTATCTGCCCGATCTTGATCGCTGGACCGAGGACCTCCTCCGGATCGTCAGGAACGTGGACACCCTGATCGTCGACGGGACCTTTTTCCACAGCTCCGACCTCGAGAGGATCAAGGATGTCCCTCACCCGCCGGTCGAGGACAGCGTCAAGGTCCTGACGGGATCGAAGCCCAGGATCATCTTCACCCACATCAACCACACGAACCCGCTCAACAGCGACGGAGAGGAGTTGGAATGGCTGAGAAGCAGGGGGTTCGAGGTCGCCCATGACGGGATGATCATCGATATCTGATCGGGTGGGATCGGTCGGTTTTTCCTGAAAATAGGTAAAAATGATGCATCTTGTCCAATTACCATACCAGAAATTTGAAATAACTTAATATTGAATGTATATAATGGGGGGTTAGATGCGTCCGGAAGGGTTGGGGCATCGGCCCACTAAGAGCATGGCCAGTGGATAAGCGAGATACTCATTCAGTAATGCAAGTACCAGAGGTTGGCGAATGGAACAG
>JANQNJ010000056.1 GCA_028279645.1 Thermoplasmatota archaeon | reverse complement strand
GGGCGACTACTACCTGTACGCCACCGCCGATGACGACGAGAACGATCTCATCGGCGGTGGCGTACAGGTAGTAGTCGCCCTCGTCCAGCGATAGGATGTCCCACTCGTAGACCTCGACCTCGTCGGATTCGGTGAACTCGAAGATCTCCTCGCGGTCGTCCCATTCATCCTCGAAGTACCAGTAGACGGTCACAGTGGCGTTATCGTCGGGATCGTCCACGTCGATCTTGATGAAGAAGGTGCTGTCCTCGGTCTTGTAGACCTCGTCCTCCTCTCCGTTGGGCTCCAGTATGTCGATGGCAGGGGGAACGTTGGCGAACACCGTGATGTTCACCGACACCTGCTCCGCGTCCCTGTCATCGTCGACGTATAGGTATACCGTGATCTCTCCCGTGACGTTGGTAGTATCCCAGACGTATTCCCATTTCCAGTTGCTGCGATACTTCTTGTCCAGGGTAAGGTTCTCCTGATGGATGAGCTCGTCCTGGTCGTCCACGAACAGGAGGCTCGCGTTTGGCTTGTCGTCCCTGTCCTTGATATGGCCCTTGAACTTCACGTCGCCGCTGACGCGGGCCTCGTTCTCGGGTTCTGTGATATTGATCTGCGGGATGAAGTTGACGTTGTCCACTGAGACATTGATCCACTCGATGATCGACCAGTTCTCCCCGTCGTAGGCCCTCGCCCAGATGGTGTAGTTATCGTCGTCCACATCGGTGGAATCCCACTCGTACTCCCACATCGAGTACTCGGGCTCGCCGTCCTCCGCGACGTCGTCCGCATCCTCCCAGTCTCCGGAGGTCGGCTCATCCTCATCCAGCGTGATGGCCACCTGCATCTGTTCTATCTCGCTGTCCTCGTCGTAGCAGGTTCCGTTGATAATGACATCGCCCTCGACCTCGGTGTGGTTCTCGGGATGGGTGAAGTTCACGAGGGGTATGTCGTTGTTCTCCACCGTGACGTTGACCTTGGCGAACTCGGACGAGGCGCCCTCGTCGTCCCACGACCTCGCCCAAATGGTGTAGTTGCCGTCGTCAAGCCGCGGGTCCAAAGTGTCCCAGTTCAGGGGCCACGAGGACCAGTCGCCCTCGCCCGACTCATCGGTGGCGTTGACCCAGTCCTCGTCCGACGGGTTCGTCCCGTTCTTGATGAAAGCGACCTGGACGTTCTCGACCTCTCCGTCGGTGTCGTCTGCGTCACCTTCGATGGTCACCGTCTTCTCGACCTCGTCATCCTCCTCTGGAGCCGTGATGTTGACGTACGGTCTGGCGTTGTTGTTGTTCACCTTGACGGTGACCGAGGCCACATCGGAGCTCGCCTCCTGGTCGTCGAAGGATTGAGCATGGATCGTGTGATAACCGTCGTCATATGTTGTTGTGTTCCAGATGTAATGCCAAGCCTCTTCACCATCCGCGATGTTCCTTATCGTCTCCGAGTTGAACCAGACCTCGACCCTCGCGATCGTGCCGTCGGTATCCATGGCGTTTCCAAGGATATCGACGTCGCCGCTGACGGTCTCGTCCTCGGAGGGTTCATCGATAACGCAGATCGGTTCCTCGTTGGTGGGTCCAGACGACTGCTGGAACCACTCGATATGGCTCCTGCTCATGTTCACGTCGCGCTGGGATTCCCATTCCCCGTTCTTCACGCTGACATTGGTCGTATTGTATTCCGGATCGGACGAACCGTTGAACCACTGGTATGTGGGAACTATGTCCCAGACATAGCCGTACTCATCGGTGGCCTCGTCCTTGCCGTCGTAACCCTGTGATGCATGGATCGTGGCGTTCTCGTCGATGACCCTGACGTCGGCCCCCTCGAGGTCGTCGCCGTTGGTATCGTTCACATGGATGTGAAGGTAGTTCTTGTTGGCCAGCCACGAACCGGCAGTTATGATCACCCTGTCATCGTTGAACGAAGTGTTGATCATGGTGACCTCGCCGTCGTCGCGGATGTAGACGAAGGTAGATGTATCGGTACCGTTGATGACGCTGTTCGTCATCGTCTCGTTCTGGCTGTTATCCACACGGTAGCCGTACCAGAAGTCGTCGATGAGGATATCGTTGCTCGATATCCATTCCGAGTCAACGGTGAACAGCCCGTAGAAGCTGGATATGATCTCGATCTCATCGAGGGTGATATCGGTCCCGTTCTGAACGAAGATCCCGACGAAGCCAGTGTTGTTCAACATGGCCTTCGTAACGGTGATGTTCGACGAATCGACGATGTCGATAGCGTCCCCGTCGGTGTCGTTTATTGATATCCTCTCGAAGCTTGCGAAGCCGCAGCCCGATATCAGGAGGCCTCGTCCGGTGTGGTTGATCTCGATATCCTCGAAGACGAGCTCACCTGAATCTGCCACGACGATGCTGCTCGCCTCGTTGGATGCAACGATCTCCTTGACCTGAACGGATGTGGAGGCGATGATGTCCAAGCCCTCGTTGTTCCCAGAAACGTTCAGGTTCGTCAGCTCGCCGTTGGTGATACCGACGAACAGCGCTCCGACGTTGTTGTCCCTGATCGTGGTGTCCCTCACCTCGATGCTGTCGGAATAGGCCACCTGCAGACCGACGATGTTGCCGTACATCTCCATCCTTCTGACGGAGCCGGAACAGTTGACGAGCCCCAGATATCCGTAGTCCTCAGCAACGATGTTGACCTCATCGTCCTGGATATAGACGATCTCCCTGCCGTCGATGGAGTTCGTGTCGTCGATGTCGTGCTGGAAGTGTGCCAGCTCATCTCCCCATACCCCGAATGCGTAGGTGGTCTCGTTGATCATGACGTTGGTCATCGAACAGTCGGTGGATTCGTAGAGCAGGATACCATTGCCTGAAGTGTTGACAGAGACGTTGTCCATCGCCACAGTACAGTTGTCCGCGTAGACCCCGTATCCCACCGTTCCGGTGATGTTGATGTAATGGAGGGTAAGGACCGTGGAGTTCAGGAGGATGATCCCCTGCGGACCCTCCGTAATGTTGATGCGTCGGAGCGTTCCGTTGTCGATCCCATCGATCATTATGCATCCCGAGCTGTTTCCTGTATTGTTTATCGTCAGGTTCTGCATCAGCGGAAGCTTGGCGGTGATATTGAACGTCCAGTCGTTCCTGCGGGTGACGAACACACTGTCGATCGATTCACCGACGATGAAGACGCTCTTGTTGACATTGACCGCCTCGCCATAGCTCCCTGCATGGATATAGATCGTATCCCATGCCGTCGCATTGTCTATCCCCATCTGGATGTCCTCGTACGGGAACTGCTCGGAGCCGTCCTGCTGGGCCTCGGGCACAGTGCCGTCGGAATCGTCATCCACGTGGATGATCTCTCCCTCGACGTCCTTCTGGAACCTCTCGATGTGGGAGGTGGACATGTTGGCATCCCGCTCCTCCTCCCAGTCGTCGTGGCTCACGCTCAGGTTCGTGACGTTCTCTGTCGGGGTCGAAGAGCCCTCGTAGACCCTGTCTGTGATGAACTGCCACCAGATCATGCCGTCCGCGTCGGTCTGCGGATCGTTGTCGTTGGTCGTGACCGGGTTGCCGTCACGACCTCCGTAACCTTCCGTTGCATAGATCGTGTCGCCGTTATCCCTTATCCTGACATCCGCCCCTTCGAGGTCTGCTCCGTCAACGTCCCTGACGTGGATATGCAGGTGGTTGTAGACCGTGTACTCGCCTCCGGTGTTCACGAAGACCTTGTCGTACTCGTAGGTCAGATTGCGGCTGCTCATCTGCGCATCGTATACGTAGATCTGATGTTCTGTGTCGCTGGACACTATAGAGCTGTTCACGAAGTAGGCGTTCACGGAGTCCACGACGTAGATGTCGTTCACGACACTGTCCAGGAACGATGTATGGTTGACTGTGAGATCGTCGGATTCGGAGACGAGTATACCGTATTGGTCGTTCCCGTCGAATGTGCAGTTGGCGATCATGTTCTGATCGGATGAAAGGAACCATATCCCGCCGTTATGTCCGTTGTCGTCGATGCTACAAAGCTTGAACAGGTTGTCGTCGGATGTGTCCATGAGGACACCCTCCTCGGAGTTGTTGTGGATATGCAGGTTCTCGAAATGGTTGAGGTCGGTGAGGTTCAGCAGCATCCCATATCCGGAGTCGGTGAACGTTGAGTTGGTAAGGGTGTTATTCCATCCTGCGTAGATGTTCACCACCGCATTGGTCATCCCCTCACCGACGACATCGTGGATCGTCGCATGGAGCACATCCAGGAGGTAGAAACCGTTAGCGCTGTTCCTGACCATCAGGCTCTGGATGACCACGGTGTTGTTCTCGATATCGAACACGTTCGCTCCGGGCGCTTCACATATCACGCCGTCTGAAGCGTTACCGATGATGGTTACCGTCTTGTTGACCACCACGGACTGCTCATATGTCCCGTTGAACACGATTATCGTATACCCATGGGTGGCGTTGTCGATACCCTTCTGGATGTCCTCGTAGGGATGCTTCCGGGAGCCATCCTGTGCCGGATCGCCCTCGTTGTCATCATCGACGTAGATCACGTCGCCGGAGTCCTCCCTGAAGAGCTCGGTGTGGGTCGTGCTCATGTTCACGTCCCTGATCTCCTCCCAGTCGCCGTACTTGACCTTCGCCTCAGTGACATTCTCATCAGCTGTAGAGGAACCGTCATATACCCGGTCGGTGACGAGGAGGTTCCAGATGCGTCCGTCCTCGCCTGTCTGCTCGTCGGTCCCGCTGTATCCCGCGGTCTGGTAGATGATATCGTCGTCGTCCTTCAGTTCGAGGTCTGCGCCTTCGACGTCCTCGTCGTCCTGGTCGATGACGTGGATGGTGAGCCAGTTCTGGATGCTGAGGTCGGATTGTGAGTTGACATCGATGATCTCGAAGGATACATTACGGAAGATCGTTCCTGGTGAATCATCCAGGTTCACATCGTCATAAGTTGGATCCGTATCCATGATCGTGGAGTTGAATACCATGACATCTGCACTATTGCTGATAAACAGGCCATTGCGAGAGCTGTCGGAGATGTTACAGTCCGAGATTACGGTTCCATCAGCATAGCCGATGTAGAGGCCATATTGGCTGTCGGTTATGCGGTTTCCGAAGATCGTTGATTGTTCAAGTCGCGTAGCCATTATGCCGTATCGAGATGCCATGATTGAGTTATTGTGGATCGATACCTTGGTATCCTCAGAAGAACTCCCTATCTGGATAGCGTCGAAGGTGGTGGAAACGACATCGTTGCCGATGATGCTCTGATTATCGGAGTTCATCAACATGATACCCCAATTGGTTGAATTGATGTCATTCGATGAGATCTCTCCGATCTCTCCGTAATAATTGATTATCCCACCGCCGAGACTCCCGATATCATTCCCATCGATGGTAAGTTCATCCGTATATATCCCATGCACCGAATATGTATAGGTATTCACGAACGTGCTGTCCTCGATGGTGATGTTCAACGAATGTCCTGCCTGGACACCTACAGATGTGTTGGTGAAGAGTCTGCTTGAGACAGTTCCCCGGGTCACATTGCCAAAGATGGCCTGTCCAACGTTCAATGGGACCATCACATCTGTTTCATTCCGATAGTACCACACGGAGGCCCCGTTCACCGTATTATCTGAATCGATGACATGTGTGTTCCAATCGGCAAGGTCGTACGAGAAGATGTATATCCCGCTGTTGATCATATCATTCCCGGTCAGATTGGCCTGGGCCGAATACATCATGTATATGCCGTTCTCGTAGTTCGAGACGTCGTTCGAGTGGATCCCTGTCTTGTCCGCGTTCGAGAGGAAGATGCCCCCCATCCCGGAACCATTGATCGTGCAGCCTTCGACCATGTTAGAGTCAACGGACATCAGGTAGACGCCATAATTGTTGTTGAGTATGTTCGAGTCCCTGACAGTGTTTCGAACGCTTGAACCCTCGATGTAGACGCCATAGTTCACATTATCGTTCAGGTCGCACTCGATGATCTCGATGTTCGATCCGGACGTGATCCTTATCCCCTCGAAACCGTCGGAACAGTTATTATCTGTAATGGATGAGTGTTCACTACTTATCGAGTAGATCCCCATTGTGTTGTAAGAGCACTCGTTCTCGGTCAGTATCGAGTAGATCGATAGATCGTCCCAGATCCCGTAATTGTTGTTATTGGTGACATCGTTGTACCTTACGGTGATGTTCTCGGAGTCACGGATCCTGATACCGGTCCCAAAGACCGATTCACTGTTCTCACTGAATGTGTTGAACTCGACCGTACCATTGTTCGAGGTCCAGATAACCAACCCATCCTGATTGCTAGAACCATTGTTCGAGCCTATTGTGAAGTGGGAGCCTGACATGATGAAGATGGCCTGATTATCGTTGTTGTAGATATGGCTGGAATATACCTCCTGACCGTTCGATTCGGTGCTCCAGATGCCGGCCATGTTCTCTGTTATCGAGTTATGCCAATATGTCGTATCTATTGATTCCTCTTCAAAAATTCCATAAGAAGAAGAGTACGCACAGGTATTGTTGTCGATCATGCTCTCGGTCGACATGAATACATAGATTCCGTACCTGCTCTCACCTGCCTTGTTCATGCTGACCGAGCAGTTCAGGACCTCGTAGAGGATGATACCGCCGGAGAACGAGTTCTCGTATGCATTGCTCACATTGAACCCAGAGAGGTCCACGTTGTCACTGGTGACATTGAACGCGTATTCGCCGCCATCCGCATCTACGAAAGTGTCATCAGAACCATTCCCGGTGATGGTCACGGTCTGGTTCACAACAACATTCTCAACGTAGGTCCCGTTGTAAACGAGAATAGTGTCCCCCTCATTGGAGTTGTTCACGGCATCCTGAATTGTGTTGTAGTTAGCCCAAGAACCACTATCATCATCAACGATGATCGTATCGGCTAGGGCCGGAGTACTGGCTAGAAACAAGACTGCTATGGCTCCCGCTATCAGGAGCACCGCCGTCCACATCGTCGCACGTATTGTCATTTGGGTGCCTCCCCAGTTAGCCTCATAATAAATCGTACATTATAAATACGTAATGGAAAGCATGTGATTGTCTACTATTCGGCCTCTTTCGAGATTATGTCGAATTTCCCGGTCGGCCGCCATCGTTCCCTGATGCCGATGGCGGCCACAAGCGCGATGTGACCATGGGAACATGGCTTTTAAGGGCAACGAAGCATTAATATGCGCAGGCAGGATACTTAAGGGGAGGAAGTGGACCTATGTCGGAGAGCTGGGTAGACGACTACAATGCGGCATCATCCATCGAGCTCAAGCATATCACCGAGATATCGGACGGTCTGACGATCGATCGGTCAGAGCTCGATCTGTACGGCCCCAACAAGGCCAAGGTCTCTCTGGACATCCTGGACTGGATAGGGGATAAAGCCCCTGGGAAGCTCGTTCTGGTCACCGCCATGACGCCGACCAGCGCAGGCGAGGGAAAGACCACCCAGGCCGTCGGGCTGAGCATGGCCCTGAACCGGCTAGGCAAGCGCTCAATCGTTACACTGCGAGAGCCGTCCATCGGTCCGATGTTCGGTATCAAGGGCGTCGGTACCGGCGGCGGAAAGGCGCAGGTCGTCCCGATGCTCGATATCAATCTTCATTTCACAGGCGACATGGCAGCTGTGGGGTCAGCGAACAACCTACTGGCAGCCATGATCGACAATCACATATTCAGAGGCAACAAGCTGATGATCGATCCGAACCGGGTCACATGGAGGCGCTGCCTCGACGTGAACGACCGTGGCCTCCGCAACGTCGTGGTGGGGGTCGGGGCCGGCGTTGGTATCGGTAGCACCGGTATCACGCGCTCCGAGAGCTTCACGATATCCGCTGCGTCCGAGGTCATGGCGATATTGTGCCTCTCATCCGATATTAAGGATCTCGAACATCGTCTCGGCTCCTGCGTTGTAGGATACACGTATGGTGGCGAACCCATCGTCGCGAGGGAGCTTAAAGCGGAGAAGGCGATGACGCTCCTGATGAGGGAGGCCCTCAAGCCTAACCTTGTGCAGACCACCGAGGGGACGCCGGCGTTCGTTCATGGCGGACCCTTCGCGAACATCGCCCATGGAACGAGCTCTCTCGTATCGATGCGCATCGCACTGCGATTATCAGATATCGTCGTGACCGAGGCCGGCTTCGGATCCGACCTCGGTGCAGAGAAGTTCTTCAACATCGCCTGCAGGAAGGGCGGTCTCAAGGTTGCCGTCGCCGTGGTCGTCGCCAGCATACGCGCACTGAAGCATCACGGCGGATGCAAGAAGAAGCGATTGTGCATCAATGACCCCGACCTGGTCGCCGCCGGTCTGCCGAACCTCGAGGCACATATAGCGAACCTGAGGAAGTACGACGTTCCTGTTGTCGTCGCCTTGAACAGGTTCGCAGACGATTCCGATCAGGAGATCGAGGTCGTGTCCTGGAGGATGTCGGAGCTCGGGGTGCCCTTCGCCGTCTCTACAGTTCATGACGAAGGCGGCGAGGGCGGAACAGCGCTCGCCAAGGTCGTGCTGAAGGCGCTCGAGGGATCATCTGCTGATGGTGAACAGAGGTTCCTCTATCCCGATGATGCACCCATCGATGAGAAGCTTGGAGCCGTTGTCAGGGAGATGTACTGCATGGAGGGGGCACGGTTCGCTGCCCGTGTCCGTCGAAAGATCGGGGAGTATACTTCTCTCGGTTTCGGCGACCTGCCAGTATGTATCGCAAAGACGCAGAACTCCCTCTCGAACGACCCGAAAGTGAGGGGCGTTCCCGACCCCGAACAGGTTTGTGTCTTCGAGGACCTGCGGCTGAGCGCCGGGGCCGGTTTCATCGTCGCTTTCACAGAGAACATAAACCTGATGCCCGGTCTTCCGAAGCATCCCCTCGCCGAGCGATTGATGCTCGATGAGGAAGGGAACGTTGTTGGTGTCGAGGATTGAATCGACCCCCGTGCCGAAGGTACTGATCCTTCAATATCTTCGGCCTGCGCCGAATGGTCTGATCCGTCAATATCTTCGGCCTGCGCCGAATGGTCTGATCCGTCAATATCTTCGGCCCATGCCGGCGAAATGCTTACACCCATGCCGGTAAGATGTTGGGACCAACCCTACGACGCTCGACCCGGGCCGGGAAAATGCTTACACCGATGCCGGTAAGATGTTGGGACCCACCCGTGACGACCGTATCGGGTCTGGTCTGATTGTTAACAATCGAGTAGATTTATCTATCAGCCGGTTCATGGCAGCCCGATGGCCGGTAGGACGGGAATGGACAGCAGGACCGCTATGATACTCGTACTGGTGGTGCTGTTCTGGGCCTGGGCGTTCCAGTTCATCAAGGTCGCTCTCGAGGAACTGAACCCGGTTCAGCTCACGTTGATGAGGTTCCTTATTGCGGATGCCATAATCCTGCCTCATCTTTATTTGACGCGTAAGAAGATGCAGATGCATCGGCCTGACATGGTCCTGGTGGCCGCTCTTGGTATCTTCGGCGTCACCGCGTATCACGTCCTGTTGAACTACGGCGAACAGACCGTGTCGTCGGGAGTGGCGAGCCTGATCATCGCCATGGCGCCGGTATTCGTCTTCATCGTCTCGGTCCTTCTTCTTGGCGAGAGCCTGACGACCCGAAAGCTTCTGGGGATCACAGCAGCGATGTTCGGCGTTGTCATGATCATCATTTGGGGTTCCGGTGATTTCGATCTCAGCGTCGATCATCTTTCGGGCGCCTTCGCCGTCCTGGGAGCCGCCTTCGCGGCGACGTT
Organism: Thermoplasmatota archaeon; assembly: GCA_028279645.1. Classification (GTDB taxonomy): domain Archaea; phylum Thermoplasmatota; class JAKEGO01; order JAKEGO01; family JANQNJ01; genus JANQNJ01. The sequence continues at coordinate 1,074 of JANQNJ010000056.1, read as the reverse complement.
CTTCACCACGTACGGAAAGAGCCTGTTCAGGCGGTATCCTCCATCGCAACTGACATCCTATGCCATCGTCTTCGCTACCATACCACTACTGTTCATGGTAGCGCCTGACACCGAAGGTCTCGGATCGATGGGCATGCGGACATGGGGCTCCGTCATCTTTCTCGGTATCGGATCGACGTTCATTGCCTATCAGGGATGGTACTATGTCCTGAACACGATGGAGGCCTCTAGGGCCGTGATATACCTCCAGGCCATCCCCGTTGTAGCTGTGTTCACCGGCGTCGCTTTCCTCGATGAGACCCTCACGCCGTTATTCCTTGTGGGTGCCATACTCGTGCTCATCGGACTGTACGCCATCAACAAGCCGGACCCGAAGGCAAAAGACAATGACCCTTCGACCAGAAGCGGCACCAAACTTCCCAGAGGACGTAAATGACCGCCACAAGGGATTAAGTATATATCCATCCGACCAGAGTTAAACACGGGCTGATACGTTATGGAAGAGGAGGCTCGAATGGAACATGTCACCCTGAAGATCTCGGGGATGACGTGCGCATCATGCAGTGCCAACGTCGAGAGGGCTCTCAGAAAGGTCACAGGCGTAGCGAAGGCCAACGTCAATCTTCCAATGGAGACCGCTCATGTTGAATACATCGGGGACGTGGTCCATCTCGAGGACCTCGAAAAGGCTGTTGAGAGGGCGGGTTACAAGGTCGTACCCGACCTGGGTACCGAGGTCCTGTCCATCAAAGGCATGACATGTGCGTCATGTTCAGCCCATGTGGAGGATGCCCTCAGCAAGGTCGAGGGCGTGGACGAGGCACGGGTCAATCTAGCCACCGAGAGGGCGACCGTGACCTTCAACAGGGGCCGTACCGGGATAGACGAGTTCAAGGCAGCCGTGGCACGTGCCGGATATCAGGTGGTGGAACGTGAAGCCGCTCGATCGGAGATTGGCGATGATGCCGAGGGTCCGACCGATGAGGAGAGGAAGATGGCCGAGGCCCGTCGGAGGATGCTCATCGCCTGGATCTTCACCGGCCCCATAATCGCCTGGATGATCCCGCACATGTT
>JANQNJ010000053.1 GCA_028279645.1 Thermoplasmatota archaeon | reverse complement strand
GGATATTCCGGCGCTGTTCCCATGTAGGAGCCCGGAGATGATGGTGATCGATCCGGACCCGAGTATCTGAATGCCTGCATTCGTATTGTTGTTCGCCGTGACCGATGATATGTCGGCTTCCTCGACGCCGTTCAGGTAGACACCGTACTGTCCATGTGCGCTGGCAGTGCTGCCATCGTTGATGGTCAGGTTGACGATGTCGGTGAGATACATACCGGAATTGGAATTCTCGTATACCGAGGTGTGGGTGACGTTTATCACGGTCGATGCATCGATGACGATGCCTGTCTGATCGTCGAATATCGTGCAGTTCATTATGGTGACATTGGCGGTGTTCTCGGCCATGATGCCGATCTGATCATCATCGATGATGCAGTTGGCGATGGTCACGTTCTCAAAGCCGTCGGTATGGACACCGGAATCCTCTGCCCCGTTGCCGGAGTTGGTGATCCGGAACCCTTGGATCGTCTGTTCCGGAGAGAGGAGCTCGACCACCGTTCCGATACCGTTCCCATCAACAGTGGTGTTGGACGATCCATTCCCGATGAACCAGAGATACGACTGGTTGACGAGGAGGTTCTCGTGGTAATCGCCCTCCCAGACCATGATCTTTGTCATCATGGAGGCGTTGTATATAGCAGCCTGGATCGTCGAGAACGGATGCAATATGGAACCGTCCATGTCCGGATCCCCGACGTTGTCGTCATCTACGTACAGTCGCTTCCAGTATGAACCATTGAACTTTCCGGTAGGCCACCGGTCCTTTCTGTTCCCGTCGCCATCTATGTAATACGGATCGTCGCCGATCCCGTTTCCGTCGACATCGGTCCCGTTCAGGTCCGACCACCAGTTGCCCGAGGAGACGTTGTCGTCCCATTCGTTGCCGGTGCCGTCATCGAACCCCTGGGAGGTGAAGTTGCCGTTCCCCTTGAACTTGTTGGCGAATATCAGGTTCCCGTCGGCGCCCTGTCCGGTTCCGCTCGTTATATGGATCCCGTAGCCTCCGTTGTCGGCGATCAGGTTCGATGAGATGTTCATATGACGGCAGGCGACAGCTTCGATGCCGTGGCCGTCGTTCTCTCTGATCACGTTGTTCCTGAAGGAACTGTCCTTCAGGCTCCATATCTTGATGCCGGAACCGTTAGATCCGGTGATCCGGTTGTTGGTCACCTCGGCGATCCCCATATGGATCTTCAGGACCGGATTGCCATCCTCCGAACCACCAAGCCGGTTCCTGTTGATGGTGTAGCCGTCCTCGGTCAACATCCCCCCGGAACCGGAAATGGCACCCTCACCGTTGTCGTGCATGGAACAGTTGCCTACGTACCCATGATCAGAATACTGGAGGTTAAGACCGGACTGTTCGTTACCGGAAAGGTTGCATCCTTCGATATCGATCCGCAATGAGGACCCGATGTCAATGCCGTGCTTCTCGCTACCACTGACATCGATGCCTTCGAAGGTAAGATCACGACCGGTCACGATGAAGAGGCCGGACCCGTGTTCGGTGTCGAGAACCGTGCCGTTGCGGAAGGTCATGTTCTCGGCATCGAGCATCATCACACCTGGACCTATTGCATCGTTGATCTCCAGACCGTGTATCGTGCAGTTGTCCGACATACCGAAGGTCACCGGAATGAAGGTGTCGTTGAACACGAGGTCCTCGATCAAGGCACCGCTGCAGTTGACAACGATGACCTGTCCATATCCAGGTCCCACGAGCACACCGCTCTGGTTCTGGAAGTAGCCAAGCGGTAGACCGTTCACGGTCACGTCATTGAACCAGTGTGTTGACCATTCGCGTGGATACCTACCGGTCATATCGCCCAGCATCGATACTCCGGCCCCGGTGATCGTAACATTGCTGACCTTCAGATATTCGGTCTTCCCGATATTGAGGCCTCCCTCGGGTATCCATCTATCGAACCGACCGACGCAGTCGAGCATCCGAACGTTCCTGACGACCGAATGATCCGCCTCGGAGAAATTGATCCCCGTAGTGTTCGTCAAGGTGGTGTTCTCGATGGTGATGTGTGTCGACCAGCGGGTGGTGATGCCGTCGTTCGGATCGTCCTCGGGGGCATCCGGATCGCCGGTGATCGTGCAGTTGTCTATGCGTAGGTCCACGGTCGGGTTCCCCGTGATAATACCTTTGTCGCAATGCTCGATGATGCATCTAGTGATCCTTACATCCCTTGACCAGGCACTGAGGTCGATAGCTGCATCGAGATCGATGAAACTGCATTGCTCTACGGTCGAATTGATCCATCCAGGAATGTAGATGCCGCCATAGAGATCCTTGAAGGTGCAGTTGAAGAGGGTCATGTTCTCACTGTACCTCGAACTGAGCCCTGCACCCAGGTTCCCATCGAAGGTGCAGTTCGAGATAGTACTGTTATCGCAATAATCGAGAGTGAATCCGGCAAACGAGCTGTTGAGGGTGATGCCCTCTATCCTGGCCCATGAGCAGTTCACCATGATCACCTGGCCAGGTCCAGGTTCGATCTCGAGATCGGACTCGCTCTTGTAGTACATCACCGGTCTGCCGTTGATGGTGTTGTCCTCGTGAACATCGTGGCTGAGAAGTTCCTCTAAGATGTAGCTTCCAAGTCCGATGGCCCCTTGGCCAGTGATGGTATTCGCCATGATGGTAGCGTCGCTCCCCATCCCGACATATATCGAACCGTCGGTAAGTTTGTTGTTGATGACGAAGCCCATATCGATGTTCGAGAACCCGATGTTCGCGCCGTTGAGCCTGTTCCTCTGTATCGTCACGTTCGACGTTTCTACGCCGAAGCCGATCGCCGATTTGTTGTCGAGAAAGCGATTGAGCTCCACGACAGCGTTGGTCGCACCCCATCCAACGATACTGGAGCGGTGGAAGGTGTTCTTGACGATCCTGCAATCCCCTGCCCCGTCGAAGTTGAGACCGGTCTCCCAGAAGGTGCAGTTGTCGATCTCGAAACCGCCGCAATAGTGAATGAATATCGAACCGGTATGGAACGTGCTGTTGTCGATACGGTTGGCTCCCATGAGCCGTGGCATCATGGGACCAGATGCCATGGTCACGTTGAACCCGGTGAATCGCCCATTGGATACGAAATCGATGGCGAAACCCGTGCCTGTTGCGTGAATACGGGTCTTCGAGGAGCCGTTGCCGATGAGGGGTACGTCCTTGTTGAACTCTATGACCTCGTTGTAGATCCCTTTGTATACACGGATACGGTCCCCTTCCTCGGCCTCGTCGATGGCGTCCTGGATCTTGTGGAAATCGGCCCCGTTCCAGTTGTCATCGACCACGATGGTCTTGCCGCCGACATCCAGCGATATCAGTATCAGAAAGATGACGATCGCCGAGATGTAGACGAACAATGAATAGATTATCACGTCCTTGCGGACTTGAAGCATTCAGGTCCACCCCCGGTCATCGCTTGAACCCCCACGGCGACGACGGCATGAATGATCGCGCATCTCCTCTAGAAGTCGCGATCGCAGCTCTCTGATCAGTTCCTCCCTTTGGACAGCAGCTACGCTGGCCGCAGGTATTGTTCGAGATCCTTGTTGACCGTCTTGCATCATTCGGGCACCTCCGAACAGACGGTCTCTCCCCATTTCCTGGATGGCGTCCCTTGTATTTGAAATTTATCTTGACCTGGCTCTACTATTGATAAGAGTTCGACGATCGGACGGGTAGGCCATACAGGTCCGGGTCAACCGAATTGGTCCAGGACGGAGGTGAGGATATCAATTGCCAACCGATGCTCCTCGAGTGAGATGTGTTCCTCCGGTGTATGGTCAAGCCGTTGATCACCGGGACCATATGAAAGGATAGGGACATCGAATGCCTGAAGCACGTTCATATCCGAGGACCCGGTCTTGAGGATAAAGCGTGGGGAGCCACCGTTCCTCCTGATGGCCCGCACGAAGGAGGATGTCAGTTTTCCCGAGCGTTCGGTCCTGACCCCGTTCACGACCTTCGATAACTCCACGGAATACTCAGGTCCAAGCGCCTTTATCGATCGAACGAATCGTTCAGTATCCAATCCCACAGGCAGCCTGAGATCATACCTCATGGCGGTGTGGTCCTCGAGCCCGTCACTGGTGGTGGATATCTCCATGAGCCGGGCACTGATCGAGGTGAACATCGACCTGTCGGAGTTGTTCCGGTCGATCAGTTCCATGACGGTAGAATGGAACGATACCGTTCGTTCAATGGTGTTCGCCCCGGGGCTTGTCGCATGACCGCAACGGTCGCTGAGTCCTATGATCATCTCCGCGCGTCCCCGGTACCCAAGTGTGATTCCGTCCCATCCGGAGGGTTCTCCTATGATGACGAAGGAAGGTTCGTGAACACCGATCAGGGCGCTTGCACCGGTGGAAGAGCCCTCCTCGTCCACCGTCCCGATGATCGTCACGGCTTCGTTGCTCGATGCAGCTGCGGCGAGGAGGAAGGCTGACAACGCACCCTTCGCGTCGACAGAACCTCTTCCGTACAGTTTGCCGTCCTCGACCTTGACCTCTGGTTCTCCGGGGAAGGTATCCATGTGTCCGACCAGCAGGATATCACCACCGGTTCCTTTCCGTGCTATGAGGTTGCCAGTGTCATCGATGAATGCGTCAAATCCGTTGTCGTTCGCCCACTTGCAGATGAATTCGGCAAGATCGCGCTCGCTTCCGGTAACGCTTGGTATCCGCACCATGCGTTCCAGGAGTGATCGTCCATCGATCACTCAAGGACCTCCCTGAGAACTCTGATCACCTCGTCGATCTGTTCCTCGGAGATGACAAGCGGAGGAAGTAGCCGGATCACACGCTTGCCGGCGAGCAGGGCTATGATGCCGTTTTCCATCAACCGCTTCACGTACGGCCCTGCGTTCTGCTTCAGCTCGATACCGATCATGAGGCCAGCCCCTCGGACCTCCTTGATGGACGGGCTCTCGAACGACCTAATGCCGGTCTTCAGTCGTTCGCCCTTGACAGCTGCCGCTGATGCCAGGTCCTCCCTCTCGATGACGTCCAAGGTCGCGAGGGCCGCCGCACAGGCGAGCGGATTGCCGCCGAACGTGGAGGTGTGGCCCTTCAAGGGTACATCGATGTCTTCGGCACATACGACGGCGCCCATCGGGACGCCGCCGGCCATTGCCTTGGCGAGGCAGAGAATATCGGGTCGGACGACCCCCTCGCACGCGAACATCCGTCCTGTCCTTCCGAAACCGGTCTGGACCTCGTCGATGATAAGGAGGACACCCATCTCATCGCAGATGGAACGGACCCCGCTGAAGTACGCTGGGTCGCCGACCCGGACACCGCCTTCCCCCTGAACGATCTCGAGGATCACAGCGGCGGTGTCGTTGCCGATCGTTTTTTTCAACATCTCGATGTTGTTGAACGGTACGTGGCTGAAACCCGGCACCATCGGTTCGAAGGGTCCGGTGTACTTGGGATCCCATGTCGCTGAGAGAGCACCCATGGTCTTTCCATGGAACCCGCGCATGGCAGCGATGATCTTCTTCCTTCCGGTCGATCCACGGGCGAACTTGATGGCGGCCTCGACGGCCTCTGAACCGGAGTTGCACAGGAAGACCCTATCGAGGCCTTTCGGGGTGATATCGACCACTCTTCTGGACAGCTCTGCCCGGACATCGTTGTAGAAGATCCCGTAACAGGAGGCCAAGCGGAGATACTGATCGTGGACAGCGCGGGCGACCTCCGGGTTGGCGTGGCCGATATTGCTGACACCGACGTTCGAAGCGCAATCGATGTACTCGTTGCCGTCCTCGTCGTAGAGCAGGGCTCCTTCCCCCCTGACAATGACGATATCGCGCCGTGGATAGACCTCCACCTCGAAGCGGTCCTCGAGCTCGCGGACGCTCATGGACCGTCAGCCCCTTCCTCTCTCGACGGAACGAAGACCGTTCCGTTCCCTTCCAGGGCGTTTCTCAGAGGTCGATCGGACCTCGAATCGGCAACGATCACGGTCGAGACGCCCGCATCGATAGCCTCGTAGGCGCCGATGACCTTCCTCTTCATCCGTCCCTTCGCTAGTGCGATGGCCTCGTCCCTGTCATCGGACGTCATTCTCGTGATGAGGCTCTCAGGGTCGTCAATATCCCGAAGTAGTCCCGGCACGTTCGTTAGTAGAATTAATCTGTCCGCGCCTATCGCTCCGGCGATGGCAGCGGCCGCCCTGTCCCCGTCGATGTTCACCGGCTCGTTCTCGGTAGATATCGCCGTCGGTGCGATCACCGGCAAGTGCCCGGCACCGATCACGGCATTGACGAGACCGGGGTTCACCTCGACTATCTTCCCAGTGTAGTCGTCGGTAAGCCTCTTCCTTCTGCCGCCCTCCACGGCGATGACGTTCTTTCGCCTCGCGACGATGGTGCGTCCATCGATCCCCGAGATCCCGGCAGCATTTCTTCCAAGCTCCTGCAGCCTCTCGACGATGGTCTTGTTGACCATGCCGCACAGGACCATCTTGAAGATCTCCATGGTATCCCGGTCGGTGCGTCGTGATGAATGACCCGAGGGTGATGTGATCATTACAGGAGGCTTCCCCAACCGGGTCGATATTTCGTTGACCGCGTCGGATCCTCCGTGAACGATGACGACGTCGTCATGTTCGGCTATGTCCGCCAGGACCGCATCGGTATCAACCCCCGCGGCCCCCCCGATCTTGACGACCATCATATTGGATGAATCCCCCCGAACTCAAGGCCAGATATCTCCGGGAAACCGCACATCACGTTCATTGCGTGCACCGCCTGGCCAGCGGCACCCTTCATCAGGTTGTCTATCGCCCCCATGATGACGATCCGCGTATCGTCGGTCTCGAAACCGATGTCACAGAAGTTGGTCCCTGAGAGGAGCTTGGGTTCAGGATAACGGTAGGACCCTGACCTCTCCTTGACGAATCTGATGAACGGCTCGTCGGAGTATTCCGATCTATACGAGTACCAGATATCCCTTTCCTCGAAAGGTTCTATCATCCGTGAATTCGCGGTCACTAGGATCCCTCTGACCATATCGAGGGCCGTGGCCGACAGGTCGACCTCGACCCCAAGCTCCTGCACGATCTCAGCAGTGTGCCTGTGCCCCGTGGGTTTGTATGATCTGACGCAACCTGACCGGACCGGGTGATGTGATGCGGGCGAGGAGCTGTTACCACCCTCGGATGACCCGCACTTCGCCTCGGCCACGATCGACCGCTCCGGATCGATGAGGCCGTTCTTGATAATAGGGTGAAGGGATAGGATCGTTGCCGTAGCATTGCATCCTGCCGAAGAGACCAGCTTCGATCTGGCGATCTCCTCCCTGTGCAGCTCGACGATCCCGTAGACGAACTCCTCGAGCAGCTCCGGCCGAGGATGGTCCGTATCATACCATCGTTGGTAGTCTGAAGGGTTGTTCAGCCGGTGGTCTCCGGACAGGTCTATCAGCCGTGGCGCTAGATCCATCACACGGTCGATCCCGTTCATGAGGGTTCCGTGCGGCAGGGCACTGAAGATGATATCGGCAGGTTCGACATCCTCCGTTGCAGAGAAACGGAGAGCGGTCCTCTGGCGCAAGTTCGGATGCACCCTCGAGAAGGGCTTCCCCTTGAAGCGTTCGGATGTTGCCTGGACAAGTTCCACCTCGGGATGGTCCAGCAAGAGGCGGATCAGCTCTCCGCCGACGTATCCGCTGCCGCCGAGAACGCTCGCCTTCATCGATGTCACCTTCGTCCAACCTCCATGAGATGATCGATGATCCTGGCAGGGATGTCGATCCCGGTCTCATCGATGCTGTTCCTGAACTCCATCGTGTAGTTGACCTCGTTCACAAGCATTTCCCCGTTCCTTTCCAGGAGGTCGACGGCGACGATGCCGCCGCCCACAGCTTCGGCAGCTCGAAACGATAGGTCTGCGAGATCGTCGTCGACCTCGCAGTTCGAGGTGGTCCCGCCCCTGGCGGTGTTCGTGATCCAGTGTTCCGACGAACGATAGACGGCGGCGATGCACTCGTCGCCGATAACGAAGCTTCGGATATCACGCCCCGATTTCTCGATGTACTCCTGGATGTAGTAGACCGAGTGATGATATGTTCCGAGTATCTTCTTGTGCTCGAGAAGCGCCTCTGCAGCGTCGCGGTCGTTCACCTTGGAGATGAGCCGGCCCCACGAACCTATGGCTGGCTTCAGCACGACGGGATATCCCATCTCCTCCATCGCCAGAAGGGCCGACTCAGGCGTGAACGCGACATTGATCCGGGGCTGCGGGACGCCGTGCTCCTGAAGAGCAACGGACGTGAGTATCTTGTCACCGCAGATCCGGGCGACCTCGTGTTCGTTGACGCACGGGACCCCATGGCTTCGAAGAAGTCTCAGAGCATGGAAGGCACGTGAATGGTTGACGCACCGCTCAAGGACGACGTCGACATCATATCCGTTCCGGTCCAGGTCGAATGTCATCTCGCGATCATCGAGCATGAC
>JANQNJ010000036.1 GCA_028279645.1 Thermoplasmatota archaeon | reverse complement strand
TGCTGTGGCATGCCGTCGCCCCTCCGACGAGCAATAAGAGTGCGAGACCAGCTAGCAGTACTCCTACCGTTAACATTCGCCTCATTTTTCAGTCACCTCGTTCTCTTTCACCTTCATTTCGCGCTCTCACACGCAGCACACGAAAAAGCGCGGTTCCCAGGATAGCACCTTGAATATCAATGGAAAAGATGCAGCTGAAGCCGATACGCTATTTGTACCAACTAGTATATATAGGTTTCCCAGCTCAGACCCCTCTCTCATGGATGGCCCATTGGTCGTTCCTGCCGGTAAAGGCTATTGCCAGTATGGTTTGGAGAATGAAACCATCGACCTGGCAAGGAAATCATAGGACCTGAGATCACTTCCATCTACTTTCGGAAAACCTGGAAAGAAGGGACGAGGACGACGAATGGTCCGCATGCGAATTTCCATTGAAATTATGTTATTTTTCCGGGGCGCATCCCCGATATCGACACAGGATCTGCCCATTCCTGACCGAACTGTGTAGAGGTCCGATAGGGATCGGGGTGAAAAAGGGCATGGTCGACGCCGTTATCCACCTCCGTTAAGAAAAAGATAATGTTTTTAAAAAAACCCTCGCGGACAGCCGTTTCGGCCGTTATCTTTTTGTCGGGCAGCTATGCGTTGAGGATGCGCATTGCGAAAGGTCGATCCGGGTCTACCTGGACCACTTGACGGCCGATCGGTGTGAACGGTCTTTTTCGCTTGAAAGTGGCATATATCGCAGTTAGAGACCGATTCTAACGATAATTGATATTGCATAGATGCAATGGTTCCAACCATAAAATACCCATTATTGCATGGTAATCACCAAGCAGTGTATATATATGCACCTAGGACACTGCCATATTAGTGATTATATGTCGGAAAGATCTAGGGGCGTTATTATACTCAGCTTTATAATAACAGCCTTGTTTGTTTTAATAATATCGAATGCGAGCGCAGACACCATCGTCGTCGACGACGACGTGGGAGCATGGGCTGACTACAGCTCGATACAGACGGCGGTGAACAACGCCAATCCCAGCGACACCATCCTGGTGTACGAGGGGGTCTACCGTGAATCGGTCTCCGTTACCGAATCGGTTACCATAACCGGGAACGGGTCGACCGTGTCTGTCGTGAACGGTGACGGTACCGACGACGTCTTCGACGTCCCGGCCAGCTCTGTCACCATCAGCGGTCTGAGGATCATCGGAAGCATCGATCCCTACGCCGCTGTTCTCATCGACGGCAACAGCGGGCATGTACACTCCTGTAACCTGTCGAACAACTACTACGGGGTCTATCTCAAATCGTCCACGGGATCCACCGTAGAGCTGAACGACCTGTACAACATGGGGATGTACGGCGTCTTCGTCAACCAGTCCACGGGTTGCACGATAGAGAACAACACAGCCGGTTTCTTCCACAGCAGTCTTCCTACCACGGGCATGGTAGGATACTGGAGGATGAACGAGACCCAGTGGACCGGCGCCTCGGACGAGGTCATTGACGCATCTGGCAACGGCAACCACGGCACTGCCAGCGGCGACGCTGACACGACATCCGGCGGTGTCGAGGACCGCGCTGGCGAGTTCGACGGCGACGGGGACAAGGTCACGATCGACGACCATTCCACCCTGGACCTTGACGACGAGCTGACCATCGTGGCCTGGTTCAAACCCGACGTAGCAGGATGGAGCTACAGGAAGTCGGTCACCATCGATCATGACGAGGTGGAGGCCACCCTCACGAACTTCCCGGTCCTGATCTCAACGACGGATACGGACCTCAAGGACACCGACAACGGCGGCCCGGTCCAGCCTTCCGGCGGTGACATCAAGTTCACCGAGACCGACGGCGACGCTCTCAGCCACGAGATCGAGTACTACGACGGTTCCACAGGCGAGCTCGCAGCCTGGGTGAAGATACCGTCCCTCTCGCACACGGTCGACACCAAGATCTACATGTACTACGGCAATCCCTCCGCCGACGACCAGCAGGATGTGGCCAACGTCTGGAACTCCGACTACCAGATGGTCCAGCATCTGGAGGAGAACCCCGAGGGGCCTGCCCCCCAGTTCGTCGATTCCACCTCCAACGACTTTGACGGTCTGTCAAAGGGTTACATGACCTCCACCGATTCCGTGGACGGCCAGGTATCACAGGGTATCGATCTAGACGGGTCCAACGACTACGTGGATCTCGGCATCGGCACCATGGTCTCTTCGCAGTGGACCGTCTCGTTCTGGGTCAACCCCCAGAGCCCCGATAACTACGAGCGTCTGTACGTGCAGGGGAGCACGGCCTCCACTTCGAGGCAGATCATGCTCTACTGGCACTCCAACAGGATCAACGTCAGGACCGCGACAAACGGTGCGGCAGGAAATCCCCAGGCAGCCACAGGGACGATATCCAACAACCAGTGGACCCATGTCGTATGGACATACAACGGTGCCACGCACCGTCTCTACAGGAACGGGCAGCTGAGCTCGGGCTCCACTGGAGGATGGAACGTCGGGATAGGCGGAAAGATCTATCTGGGCAGAAGGGACACTGGATCGTACTTCACCGGTCGCTTCGACGAGTTCCGTGTGCTGGACGATGACATGTCGGCGGACTGGATCGAGACCAGCTACAACAACATGTACGATCCCTCTACCTTCGCCAGCTTCGGCAGCGAGGTCAACTTCTTCCAGGGGATCAACAAGAGCGGGAGCTACGGGATCAGCGCCGATGCCGGCATGATCTCCGGCTTCGTCAACAGCCACGTCGTTCAGGCTCCCCTGGACTCGACCTCCTGGACCGAGGTGATGATGATGTACGACGGCTCCGACCTGGAGCTGTTCTTCGACGGGAACCTGAAGGCGTCGACCTCGTTCTCCGAGGCGATCTCCACAGGGAGCGCCGATCTGATCATCGGCGACGGGTTCGACGGCCTCATAGACGAGGTCAGGCTCTACGACCATGCGCTCACCGCCAGCGAGATCCCGACTGAGAGCTTCATCGGCATCTATGTGAAGGACAGCAACGGCAACTATATCGATCACAACACCCTGGACCGGCTCAAGAGCGGGATCTACCTCACAGGTTCCGACACGAACAGGATCCGGGACAATATCATAACCGGTTCGGACGGCGTCTCCATAGGTGACGGTCTCGTCGGACACTGGGAGATGGACGAGATATACTGGGATGGAACAGCCAACGAGGCGACGGACTCCTCCACCGAGGGGAACGACGGAACCGCCGTGAACGGCGCAAGTACGACGTCCCTTGGCAAGTTTGACAGGGCCGCAAGCTTCGACGGCAACAACGACTACCTGCAGGTGGACGACAGCTCCAGCCTGGACATCACCAGCGAGATCACCCTTTCAGGCTGGTTCAAGCCCGAGGTGCAGACGTGGGGCTACATGAAGTCGATCACCATCGATTCCGATCTGGTCGCAGACGACCTCACCAACTATCCGCTCCTTGTATCGACGACGGACACCGACCTGAAGGACTCGAGCAACGGCGGTCCGGTGCAGCCCGACGGCGACGACCTATTGTTCACCGACGAGGACGGCACCCAGCTTAGCCACGAGATCGAGCGGTACGACGGCTCCACCGGCGAACTTGTTGCCTGGGTCCTCATGCCCACCCTCTCGGATTCGGTAGATACGACGATCTATCTCAGCTACGGGAATCCGCTGGCAGAGAGCCAGCAGAACGCCGAGGGCGTATGGGGAAGCAGCTTCAAGATGGTCCAGCACATGAACGAGGACCCGTCCGGAGGGGCTCCCCAGCTCCTGGACAGTACCGGCAACGATTTCGAC
>JANQNJ010000022.1 GCA_028279645.1 Thermoplasmatota archaeon | reverse complement strand
AAATCTGGGCGGGCCCACTCATCTTGAATATAGCCGATATTCGTGGACCCGCACTCCTCGGAAAAGGACGGTTCTGCTTTGATCCTTTCCTCGGATGGGCGGGCCCATGGTACGGATATCAATGTATCAGAAGTCTTGAATGAATTATTCCATTGGTTCTACAGTGAACTACTCCTCGATGATCTCGACCTCTATCGGCTCGACCTCGTAGGCCTCGGGTTCCGGTGTTGGCTGTCCAGGATACGCAACAGGCGGTACTTCTTGTTGATACGTCTGAGCGTACTGTTGAGGCGCTGGCCCTTTTCTTCCAGCCCTGACCATGAGCGCTGCAATGATGATGATAAGTATCAATACCATCGTGAAGACCCCGGTCGGTGAAAGTAGGAACTCCATGAACGACTCGCTGTCGTCCTTCGGGTCCACGATGGTGAAATCGGCTCCACGCGTACCCTGCCCTCCCTGGATGTCCAGGGCCTCGATGGTCATGTTGTAAACGCCGAGATCGAGGTCCTTGTCCAGCTCGTATGTGAAGGAGAAGGTGATGCTGTCATCGGTCTTCCTCTCCCGTTCGATCGATCCGTTTCGGATCGTCTCAATGAGCTTTCCGTCGGGGGATCTGATGTAGGCCGTCAGGGTGATGATGTCCTCGAAGCCGTTCTCGTCCTCGATACGGCCGGTAGCGATCATGGTGTCGCCCCGCTCGTAGCGTCTGTTCTCGCTGCCGAAGCGCACCACGACCGGTTCAGAGTTGGCCTCGTTCTCCACGGTGACATCGATGGACATCGACGAGTGATCACCATCCTCGTCCAGAGCCCTTACAGTGATGATGTGTTCTCCGTTATCGAAGTATCTTGTGTTCCACGACCAGGTCCAGCTCTCCTTTCCATCGGCCGCCTCCCAGCCGCCGCCGTCGATCCTGACTGCGACCGCATGGACCGTTCCGTCGGTGTCGGATGCTGTTCCGCTGACCGTCACTATTCCCGAGATCGTTGTACCCTGGACCGGATACGAGATGAACACATCGGGTGGAATGTTGTTGTCCTCCACATTGTCCACTGTTACCTCGATCGTGTCGGTGTCGGTAGATCCGTTCTCATCGTGTACCTTCACCGTGATCTCGATCTCACCGTTCTCGAAATCGGTCGTGTCCCATTCGTACTCCCAATCCTCCAGCCCGTCCACGTCCTTGTACTTCTTGCTCCCTATCCTGACACGCACTCGATCGATATCTTCATCACCGTCCGGGTCGGAAGCGGTGCCCTCTATCGTCACGGTCCCGGAGACCGTTTCCCCGTCGTATGGCGAATCGATCTCCACGGTTGGGGGATCGTTCCCGGCGGTGTCGTGGGATATCGAAACAGGTCCAGGTGAATAGTCCCGATCCTCGCCGTCGTTCCCGTCGGTAACTATGGCCAGGATGTAATATTCACCGTCATCCATCGCCTTCGTTCCCCACTCGTACTCCGCATCCTCGCCGTCGACCGTGGCGATATGGTCATAGCCGTTGCCATCGTCCTGGTCCTCGTCGTAGTAAAGCTTCACTTCCAGATCGTCGCCGTCATCGTCACCGGAGTCCCAAATGATCGTGAACTTGGTATCCGCCACATCGTCAACTCCGTCGGGCTCTATGACCTGTATCCATGGAACGGCGTTGTCCGGATCGTGCTTCACCACGACCGGTCCTCCGTAGGTCCAGTTAACCTCTCCGGCCTGGTCCGTGGCGTTCACGTGGATGTAGTAGCTGCCGTTGGGCATGTCCGTGGTGTTCCATGTATACTCGCCTTTTGCCTCAAGCCCGTCCTCGATCAGGGTCGCTCCATCCAGCTCATCGTCGATGTCCCAGAAGAGTGCGACCTCCACGGTGTCGTTCTCGTCGTCGTCCCACGCATTCCATTCGATGGCGAACCTCGTGTCCGCGGTGTCATCATCACCATCCGGCTCGATGAGCAGGATATGAGGGAGTATATTGGCGCTGTTATCAACGGTCACGTTAAGATATGCCACATCGGAGTGTTTGCTATCTATCCGTGCCCGTGCCATTATCACGTGGTCCCCATCATCCTCCATCGAGGTATCCCACTCGTATGTCCATTCGGCCGAACCGTTAGCCTGCCCCCAGCTGGAGCCGTTGTCCAGACTGACATCGATCATCAGGTCATCCCCGGACGGCGGTCCAGCAGATCCCGAGATGGTCACGGTCCCAGCGAGTTCCTCCCATTCTGAGGGCTCCTCGATGGAGACCCAAGGCTCCATCTCTCCATTGAGATAGACGACATCATGTGCCTCAGTATCCACTCTGTCAAAGTTCGCCACCGCAAGGTCGGGGTTCCCGTCTCCGTTCATATCCCCGAACGCACATCGATAGGACCGGTTGATATCGGACCCGATCCAGCTGTAGTTCGTTTCAAGCGAGCCGTTGACGTTCCGGACCACTACGGGTTTCTCGAAGTAGCTGGAAACAGCGACATCGAGCCAGCCATCCCCATCAACATCGCCCAGGTCGCATCCGAAAGGCCACCGATACGAGAAGCTCCAGTTGTAATCCGGATCGAGCGAAGTGCCTGTATTCTCGTACATTACCACCAGATCGCTGTTGTTCAGGCCGTTGGCGGCGATGATGTCGATATCATCGTCACCGTCAATGTCCGCCGCCTTGACCGTCGTTGTCCACAGATCGTCGTTGGCTGTCCAGTCGGCCAGCAAGCCGTATCGGCCGAACAGGCCGTCGGGGTCATTGATATACATGCGGTTGGCATTGGAATCGGTGTTCCCGTCCATTGTCGCCGAGCAGGCGACGAACAGGTCCAGCTCGTCGTCGTCGTTCACATCGAAGAACAGGACATCGGTGGTTCCATCATCGTAAGCATATGATTCCCATACCGGCGTGGTCGAGAAGTTGCCTCCGGTGTTCTCGTAGATACATTCGGTCCCGTCGTAGTTTGCGGTGACCAGGTCCAGGTCGCCGTCGCTGTCCCAATCGCCGAGGTCCATGCCGTTGGAATGGTCCGAGTTATCGGATGTCCAGTTCGGCGTGGTGGAGAGGTTGCCCTCGAAGTTGAGGTACATCACATCCTCACCGGCGCCCCATGCACCGTTGCATGCGATCAGGTCTGGCCAGCCGTTCTCATCGATATCTGCCCACATCATCTCGTGGGTGACGTTATCGTCCAGGGATTCCCAGACCGGGACGTCATCGAGGATACCGTTGATGTTCTCGTAGATCACGTTGAAGCCGTTCCGGCCCACGGCCAGGTCCTGATCCCCGTCCTTGTCGAAGTCCTCCCAGACCACGCAGTACGACTCGCTGATATCATCGGAGCTCCAGTACGGCCTCGGCGAGAGGTCGATCTCATCGGCCAGTGCCTCATAGGAGGCGAATAGAAGGAGCGCTAGTAATATGACGATCGGCAGGATGGGGATACTTCGCATTATCTCGTATATGCGTATTCCACACTAATATCACTAACGGATGGGCAAGTTCCGCCAGTTATTGCCGGTCCCGGGTGTTCATCATCGTCTGTTGATATCTGCCATTATCAGTGTACCCAGAAGGAGGACCACGATCAGGCCCGAGATCATGATGAACGGTTCCTCATCACCGGACCCGCTGCCCTTTCCATCACTCTGTGTCCTTGCCCCATCGGGGACAACGGTATCATCGCTCGGCCCTCCTCCCCCGCCGTTCCCTCCTGTATCCGTTCCACCGGCCCCCGGTATCATCCAGTTCGCTGGCGGATCGATGGCGAAGGTCATGTCCGAGGCGTCGCTGACGTTCGTCCCCATGATATCGATACATGTCACCAATACCAAGGCCGTAGCGGATTCGACCTGCGGGACGGTCCAGTTGTAGAACCCTGAGTTCGGAACGTCCTTCGCTACAAGCATCCACAGATCTCCACCGGTTATCGAATAGTACAGATTGATCGGGGTATCCATGAGATCTCCTGAGGCCTTCCAGGTGATCACGTGGCTGCCGTTCTCGATGAGGTCCTCGCCGCCATTGGGCGAGTACAGGCTTACAGATGCCGGATCGATCTCGTCCCATGAGAGCGTGATGCCGTAGAGCTTCGGCGAATCGCCTGCCTTGACACTTCTAAAGAAGACCTTCACCCTGGCCCACTCCCCCCAGTATCCGTGGAACAGCTCTCCACCGGTCATATCGTTGTACCATGTGCTCGATGTTCCATCCGGACCTACATAGTTCCACTCGGACGGGTCCTCGGAGACAGCCAACTGGAAGCCGATATGGCCTCCGTTCGGGATCGATGCCTTCCACGATATCGTGCTCCATATCACCCCATGCTCCGGGTCGACCTGGAAAGGTTCGGTGACGTAAGTTCCTGCTACATGGAAGTTATCATTGGAATAATGGAAGCTCTCTCTCCTTTCGATACTGACCCCTCTTCCACCGTACAGAAGGTGTATCCCGTGGTCTGACGAGTGCTCCATTGCCGAAGCCCCTCTCTTCGAGGGAGGGGTCCTTGCACCATCCGAATACCAGGACCCGGACCCGTTCTCATATGCGAACTTCCATGTTTCCTGCTCATAATGATCGGTGAAGCCGCCGAAGGCCACTATCTCATCGGTATCGGAATCGTATGATAAGGACGGACCCGATCTCTTGAGCGGAACGGCGCCCGAGGTTATATTCGTCCAGGTGTTCGTAGCAAGGTCATAGGTCCATGTATCGGCATTCTTTCCCGCAGCTCCTCCGCCACCATGCAGGATAACGACCTCATCGGTCCTGTCGAACTCCATCTGATGATTTGAACGCGCATTCGGTCCAGAGGACGGGTTCATGTTCGTCCAGTATTCGTACTTGACGTCATAGGCCCAGGTATCGCTCAGATACCCTGAACTCCACCCTCCGAACATCACCAGCCTGTCCATAGATGTATCATATGCGATATCGTGATAGGCCCTCGCAACCGGACTCGTCCAGTAGAACGACTCGTTCACCCAGATGTTCCTTCCCCCATCATAGTACCACAGGTCCTTGCACTCACCATTGTCGTCCCGTCCCCCGAAGAGATATGACCGTCCGTGGGTCGGTACATGGACCATTCCGAAGCCCTCTCTCGGTGAGGGTGGATTGATAGCATACATCCGCTCCCAGGACCTGGTCTCAGGGTCATAAGCCCAGGTCTGATTGCTGTATCCGCTCCCGTCCAGCTGCCAATCCCAGTCCTGTCCCCCAAACATTACGAATCGGTCGATGGAGGTATCGTAAACCAGGCCGTTGGTCTGAACCGGGAACGGGCCGTCCATGTTGTTGCCGAAGTTGGTCCATTCACCGGATTCCAGGCCTATTCGCCAGTTCGGAAGGATGTTCCTGGCATGCGTCAGGGTCATATCGGAATCCTGATAGGTCACGTGGAGCGTTCCATCGTCCGCCATGGCGCATGCCGTTCCGACGCTTCCCGTGGTCGACGCCGAGAAGTCGACAGTCCCTGTCCTCCAGAACTTGTCCCTGTCGAGGTACAGCCAGTGAATGTCATCATCGGCCTGATCATAGCATGTGATGACCGGTCTTCCGTTCCTATCCAGGTCCATGGAGGTGAACATCCCGTCGTGCGCGGTCGAAAGATTGTAGGATACCCAGGTCCCCGAGAACTTGTAGGCAAAACCCAGGTAGGCACCAGCGTTACGATAGGTGATATACGGGTTCCCATGGTGCGAGACCTTCAGTGAACAATAGGGTACTGCACCGAAATAGATCAGGTCGTCCGCGAGCTGGGGCGTCTTCCATGTACTACCCCCGTCGGTGGATCGCACGTACATCAGGTCATATCCGTCGTAGTAGCCGTAAGCGATATGGGGATTTCCGAGGATGTCCACATCTATAGATGGTTGGTAACCGGTGTCGTTGGCGGTATCGATAGCCGACGGCGTGCTCCACTCGGTATCCTTCTTGGTGTAATAGAGGTCCTTGCTCGAGAAATCGTGATAGGCCACATGGATGTTGCCGGAGCGGTCTATCACCATATCCAGACCGCCGTTCGAGTCATCGTGGTTCATATCCACTGTCTCGGTATGCCATCCATTCACATCCTTGTAGGCATGGGCCAGGTCGGAGGACCCTGTTCGATAGATTATATGGGGGAACCCTTGAGGATCAAGATCGATCGCGTTCAATGATATTGCGGTCAATACAATAGGGGTGGTCTCCCAGGTCGAGCCGGTCCATTCCGCATACCTGATCCTGTTGTTGGTATCATCGTGATACGATATATGGGGGTGGCCGTCGCTGTCAAGTACCATGTCGCTCCGCTCCCCGATATCCGAGGAACTGTCGTCCACGGTGTCGAATTCGAACCTGGCATAACCCCCCCATTGAATGGACCGTCCTCCCGAGATAAGGACGCCGTCATGGACGTCGTCGTAGACCATTGCGAATAGCGACCTATTTCCCCCGGGTGCATCGCTGTCGAGCTCCGTCCATGCATTCTCG
>JANQNJ010000006.1 GCA_028279645.1 Thermoplasmatota archaeon | reverse complement strand
CAGTTCTCGGAACCGGCCGGGGACGACGACTTCGTCAATCCCGGCGATACCTTCGAGATCTACTTCAGCACGTCCGATCCGGAGAACGACGATCTCACGATTAACCTGTGGACCGACAACGACACCACCTGGAAGAACGACAACGAGGCCCAGATCACATCCTCGCCGCTTGACGAGGACGACGACTACTTCGAGTGGGACACTACCGGCTTCGGTGTCGGGGCCTACTACATAGTGGCCGTTGTGAACGACGGGGAGAACAAGGTCGAGTTCTACAGCGATTCCACCGTGGGCATCGGCGACGTCAGGGCTCCGGGAAAGATCCTGGACCTCAAGGCCATGGACACAGGTTTCGGAAAGGCGGTACAGCTCTCATGGACCGCGCCCGGTGACGACGATGACGAGGGAACTGCAGCGTACTACGAGATACGCTTCAGCACGAGTCACATCAAGAAGGAATCGGACTGGGACGGTGCCACCTCGGTATCGAACGATATCGACCCTGAGGACGCCGGGTCCACCGAGACGTTCATCGTTCGCGGTCTGCCGGAGGGTACCCATTATTTCTCGGTAAGGGCCGTTGATGATGCGGATAACATGGGAGAGATACCCAGCGACGCCAGCTCGGCATGGACGAGAAGCCAGCGGCTGATACAGGCCTCGAACATGCCGTCGGGCTACAAGGCTCTGATCAACTACTTCGGTCTCGGGAACGTGACGGCGGAGGTCATGACCAATCCGTTCTCGATCCCGACCGACAAGGTCGGCTTCATGCACGATGGCAAGGTGATCCAGCTCGATATCGACTCCGAGTGGTTCGTCGACAACATATGGATCAACTTCACATACCCCGTCGACGTCAGCAGCGAAATGGACGTAGACGAGCTCAAGTTCTACTGGAGGAACCCGCAGGGCGGATGGGAACCACTGGACGACACCGGCGCCGACAGCACTACTAAACGGGTCTGGGCCCATCTGGACCATCTCTCGATCTTCATGCCTCTCGCACCCCCGCTGCCCGAACCTGAGTTCACTCAGCTCGGGGTCGATCGGGCCAGGGGCTTCGACGACCAGCCGTTCACGTTCAACTTCACCTACACCGACGACCACGATAGGGTCCCGGACGTCTTCCTCGAGATCGAGTCCTCCGACGGATCGATCTCCAAGAGGAAGCCCATGGACAAGGATGGGAACGACCCGTCCAAGGGGATCACATACACGATCACCATCCTTCCCAAGGACGTCGGTCTGAAGAAGGGATCGTACGTCGCAAAGGGCATCGTTCAATACGAGGACCAGGAGTGGGAGACCGAGTCCGCTACCTTCATCATAAAGGAGGAGGACAAGGGCGATGAGACCGATATGATGATGATCTACGCCGCCGCGGGCGCCGTCGTCTTCCTGCTCCTGCTGATCATGATAGCCAGATCACGCTCCAAGGCGAAGAAGAAGAAGGCTGCCGAGGAGGCGGCCAAGAAGATGCCTGAGGAGCCGAAGGGCAAGGTGCTCGACAAGGCCCCGGTGGAGGACGATGTCATCGAGGCTGTGGTCATAGGCGACGAGGCCGAGGTCACGGCCGAGGAGATCGCCCAGGCGGTAAGCGGCGGAGAGGAGATCCCTACCGCACCCGTGATCACCGACGAGTCCGCAGCGGCACCGGTCCAGGAGCCGGTCGCGCCTGTCACGCCTCCGGCCCGGCTGACCCTTCCGGACATGCCGGCCAAGGAGGAGGAGAAGGAGGACAAGTTCACCGCCGAGGCCACCGAGGTCGGGACCATCACGATCTCGAAGTGCCCGATCTGCAGCGCCAGGCTGGTCATCCCCAGGGAGAGGCCGGCGGACGTCCACTGTACCTCATGTGACGCTGAGTTCGTCGTACGCTGAAAGTCGGTAGTTCGATAAGGTCCGTGTTCGATAAAAATCAGAGCGATAGCTCCATCATCGGTTATTAATACCAATTCGTCCATCCATATGATGCATGGCTGAGGGAGCTCCTATCGACAGATCGAAGGCAGACAGAGGATATCATGGCACCTACAGGTTCAACAAGGAGGTCACGTGCCCATCATGCGGCTACGAACAGCTTTTCGCCATGGATATCTCCGGGTCCTCGGCGAGGATACTAAAGGTCCGATGCAATCGATGTTCGCGTCCGATGGAGCTGCGTTATGGACGAAAGGATGGTCACCCATCCCGGCCCAAGGTATACGGATCCAGGATGTCCGGACCTAAAGCACACAGGCATCTTAGCAGGTATTACGGGCAGTACGACGAGACCAAGGACCTGCGCGCATATCCACCAGCGCCCTACATCGGTTTCCTGTGCCTGGGGCTCTCCATCATCTTCTGGACCGCTTCGGCACTCGCGGCCTTTCGAGGCGAGGTGGCAGGTTACACCGGATTGTCGATAGCGGCATTGGCCCTCCTACTTTTCGCATTCTACCTACTGTTCTACGGTCTGTTCGTTTCGATGGAACGGGTGAACCTGACGCTGATCGAGAGCCTGTATCAGTTGAGAGAGGACGTGGCGGAGGAGAGGAAGAGGAACAAGGGAGGGTCAGGATGAACGAAGATAGCTCAGTTGAGGTGGGCAGGGTCAGAGAGATCCTCGAAAAGGTCAAGGGCCTCCGGATAGAGGACATCGACTGGATCATCGAGAGCGGGATCGACACCAGGGAGAAGCTGTTCAATTCGACGAAGGAGGACCTGTTGAAGATCAAGAACTTCGACGAGGACTGGGCGGACAAGGTGCTGTGGGTCTCGATGACGGCGAGGTCGTCCGAGCTCATAGGAAAGAGCGGAACGGTACCGCCCGGATCCGGCGCTTTCTATCCGTTCAGATACGAGCAGAGGATCCAATGTCCCGGCTGCGGGCACGATTACGTCTTCGAGAGGATATTCCAGGGGCCCCTGGCCAAGGACCTGGGAGCCACCTGCCCAGCGTGCTCCTACCTCAAGGTGATCCCCCAGTGGGAGGTGAACAACCAGATCAGTGGAGGCAAGGTCCCGGGCAAGTACAGATTCCTCAGGGACCGGAAGCTGGATGCCGATGGCGAAAGGCATGTACGGAGGTACTACCATGACACGTCCCGGATCCTGCCGCTGAGGCGGTACCCGACCGCCCCGGAGATAGGTCTTATCTGCCTCACCCTGTCGATCCTCTGCCACCTCCTGTCGGCTTGGGCCGGTTGGGGAGGGAACGGCGAGCTTGCAGGCGGACTCGCTGTTATCGGCTGGGTCCTTCTCCTGTACTCGTTCTACATGCTGATATTCGGCATCTTCCAATCGATCGAAAGGATCAATCTTGTCCTGATAGAAGGTTTTCGATCGCTGAATAACACCATGGATGAGCGTGAAAGGAAGGATGAGAAGGAGTGAGCCGACCTAACTCCCGGACAACGCATCGGCGATGACGTCGGCGATCTCGACCTCGGAGGTCTCGCTCTCGAGAGAGTCGGTCGATACGACCAGATCACAGGCATCTCTCAGCTTCGGAATGGCACCGCCGGTATACAGCCCATGAGTGGATGCGGCCCCGACCCAGGACGCTCCCTGTTCCTTCAGCTGGCCGGCAGCCCTCATGATCGTTCCGCCGGTGGAGATGATGTCATCGACTATCAGGACCCTCTTCCCTCCGGCGTCCAGTTCCTTGGGCTTCATGACGACCTCGGTACCGCTGAGCCGGGTCTTCTCAAGATGGTCCCACTCTACCTGGAGGTCCTTGGCCACCGTCTCTGCCCTTGCCAATGCACCCTTGTCGGGAGCGAGTACCATATCGACCCCTTCCCCCCCGAACCGGTTAGCCAGGGCGTGCATCGCCGTGATGTCCAGGACCTCGCCGGGGAACGAGTCAAGCACTGAAGGAGCGTGAAGGTCGATGGTAATGAGCCTGTCCGCCCGGTGTCCGAGGTACTCGAGTATCGAGCAGGCGCTCACCGCCTCGCCGGCCTTGAACCTCTTGTCCTGCCTGGCGTAGCCGAAGTAGGGGATGACGAGCGTTGTGCTCTCAGCACCGAGGTCCTTCAGAAGGCCCAGTAAAAGAAGGGTCTCCACGAGATCGCCGTCGGGATAGGTATTGTTGATCAGAACTACATCGTCGTCGATACCTGCCTCATCGCCCGTATCGAGCCTGACGTACAGCTCATCGTCCGGGAAACGCTTGATCTCCGGATCGATGAATCTAGCATCGATGATCTCGGCGACCTTTCGAGCTGTTGCGATCTTCTCCCGTCCCGATGTGATCAGCAATGGAACACCCTCGGCGGGACATCGGTCTGCTGGCATTAATCGTTTTCCCATGGGTGGAACACGGAGGTCGGGTCGGAACATGCCTTTCAACATCCTTTATATAATAGCGGCGGAATTCCATTCATCATGAAAGCCGTTATCCCAGCAGCGGGCATCGGGACCCGCTTCCTTCCGGTCACCAAGGAACAGCCAAAAGAGATGCTGCCGGTACTGGACAAGCCGGCCATCCAGTTCGTGGTGGAGGAGGCCATCGACTCGGGGATTTCGGACATCGCCATCATAACCGGCAGGGGAAAGAGGGCGATCGAGAACCACTTCGACAGGTCGTTCGGCCTGGAGCACTTCCTGCACCAGAAGAACAAGGACGACTACCGAGATATGGTCAAGCGGATCGGCGAGATGGCCGACATCATGTACGTCCGCCAGAAGGAGCTCAACGGTCTCGGGGATGCCGTGTACACGGCGAGGGGCTTCATAGACGGAGAGCACTTCGCGGTAATGCTCGGTGACGATATCTTCCTGGGAGCGACCCCGTGCACGAAGCAGCTGATGGAGGTCCACGAGAAGTACGACGCCCCGGTGCTGGCCGTTCAGGCCAAGCCCCGCGAGGAGCTCGGACGATACGGCGTCATAAAGGCCGAGCCTATAGGGCACGGGATCCACAAGATAGTGGACATCATCGAGAAGCCCGATCCTGCGGAAGCGCCATCGAACCTGGCCACCATGGGTCGATACATCCTTCCAGGTGAGATCTTCGAAAGCCTGGAGAGGACGGAGAGGGGCTGGGGCGGCGAGATCCAGCTGACCGACGCGATCCGCAACCTTCTCGAGGAGAGGGACTTCTACGCCTACGAGTTCAGGGGCATCAGGTACGACATCGGAACGCCCATCGGCTGGTTGAAGTCCAACGCCGAGCTCGCCCTCAAGGATGAACGCTACGGGGCGGAGTTCAGGGAGTTCCTGGAGAGCCTGCTCGGCTGAGTATATGTTCGTTATTAGATGAGGTGTGAACCGACCGCATCCGAACGCTTCTAGAACAGCGGCCAAGCTGGGCCGTTGTATAAAAAAGGACCGGCCGCGCTCACGACGCGACCGGTCAGGGGCAGTGATTATGTATCAGACCTCTGTATCCCTTTTTCTGGATACAGGGCGTATCCCGTGAGCTTGATAGAGGTCCTGTCAGTGTTATCGATGATATGTCAGTGTTCAGATCCCGTAATTGAGGTACTACTTCTGAGGCGCTTGTTGATGAGGGTCTGAGCCATGATTCCAGTGTTGCTACGCATGCCCCTTTCACCGCTGTTACTGTCTACCCCCATCTGGATATATAAATATGCCAAGGTTATCACCCACAGGCGATGGTTAGAACCAGTATTGGCGTTCCAAGACAACGGTCCAGGCTAGGAAAACCAATAAGTACGGGTCCGACCAATATTCTGGCCAGGGAGACGGTGATCAGAGGTGACGACCGTCCTCCGATGCGAGCATGGGAAGTGGATATCAATGTACTGCGACAAGTGCGGAGCAGAGGCATCTTTGGTCGAAGAGCACAACATGTACTACTGCTACGGCTGCTCGGCCTACGTTGGATACGACAGCGACGGCAATCCTCTGGAACATGTTGCGGTTCCCACGCCTACACCCACCCAGCCAACGGGATACTCACATTATCAGGGTGGGCAGGCCTACGAGATGTCTGATAAACGGAAGTACGGAGCTGTCATGGTGGCCGTGATCATCATGGTCCCTCTTCTGATCGGCTTTGCCTGGTACATAACGAAGGAGGACGACCTCCAGACCACCTTCACGATGAAGGAGTACCAGGACAAGTTCGACTATAGTCCGGGAGGCTTCGGGCTGGGGTTCGTGATCGTCGACTGGGAGCAGGAGTACTTCGGCATGAAGCTGGAGATAATCGATGTGATCACCCAGGTCGAATATGTGGAGGACAGCGATGCCACCGGCTTCAACTTCGAGTCCACGGGCAGGTCCACGAACATGAACAGCTCATCGTGGCTAACGTTCGATGTGGTGTTCGACGACGACCTGACCGACCGCTTCGCGGTGGGCGACAAGATATGGATCGAGGCCTACGTCCTGGACCATGGAAGCCAGGTGGAGTACGATTTCAGGGATATCGGCCGGATCAACTGACGGGAAAGGAATAAATACCGACGGATGGTTAATCGCACCTGGTGATATCATCCTGTATTCGGACCTTCAGCAGAGCGACCTGTTCCAGTTCTTCAACATGTCTGTGACCGGCGAGGTCGAGAGGAACGACCTCACCGTCGTTCATGCGAAACCCGGCGGCTTCCAGGAGTTCATCGACATCGAGTTCCTCAAGGATGCGAACGAGAACATCGTTGGCGCCGTCCTTCTTCTCGACAGGTCCTGGATCGGCGACATCAAGAGCATCAACATGTTCTCCAAGGACATGGCAAAGAGCTTTCTCGCCGGGATCGCGCCAAGCGACGGATTCGGCATCCTCGATGACGTCGTCAAACGGCTCTGGCATCTTCAGGGGATGGAGGACACCGTGATCTACGCCGAACAGCCGGACCTCTCCGGGGAGGCGTCCCTCCAGGCGAGGAGCGTGGTCGAGGTCTTCCTCGGTCTGTCGCCTTCGTTCCTGTGGGAATACGAGGGGGCGGTCCTCAACTTCGAGAACGTCGAGGATGACGGGAGGGAGAGGTTCCGGATCGAGATCGACCTGCAGGAGGTGCGAGGATGAAGTTCGAGAAGCCGTCGGAGGAGCTGATAGGGATCCTCGATCAGGCGATGGAAAAGAGGGGCGCGGAGAGAAGGAAGATGTTCGGCTCGCCATGCTACTTCGTCAATCGGAACATGATGACAGGGGTCCATCAAAGTACCCTGTTCGTCAGGCTGTCCGAGGATGACAAGGAATGGGCGGCAGGGGAAGGGGCCTCCGGCTTCGAGCCGATGAAGGGGAGGGTGATGAGGGAGTACATGGTACTTCCGGAGGAGGTCCTCAGGAACGGGGAGAGGCTGGACGACTACCTCGACCGTTCCTACGAGTACGTCTCATCGTTACCTCCCAAGGAGAAGAAGAAGTAACGGCTCACTTGTCGCCTTTCAGATGTATCAGTACCAGCCATAGCGCTCCAGCGAGGATGATCATCCCACCGAGCAGCTCGCGCCCGGAGGGGACCTTGCCGAGGATACCGTATGCCATGGGAAGAACGACCAGGGGCTGCATCATCACTATAACGCTTACCCTCGTCAGATCGACGTACCTGTAGGCCCAGAACTTCAGGATGTGGCTGATACACGGACCGACGAGGGCGCCGAGGATCAGAACGTACCAGTAATGCGCCTCCACATCGAGGTCGATATCACCGAAGGCCACGGCCCAGACGGCGATCACGACGCAGCCGATGGCAACGCGGTAGAACGCCACGACGTAGGGGGACATATCACCGACGGCGACCTTGGCGACGATCATCTGTACACCGACCATCAAACATGAGACCAGGGTCAACGTTACTCCGAGGCCGACGATATCCCATCGGCCCAGGGTGCTTACGACGCCGCCGACGACCATTATCAGCATGGCGGCGATCTCCCACATGAACAGCCGTTCCTTGAGGACGACGTAGGACATCCCGATGGTCATCAAGGGTGAGAACCGCCAGAGGAATGCAGCGAACGACGGATCGAGCAGGGCTAGGCCCGCCCAGCCGAAGAGCATGCCGGCGCCCGTGGTCAGCCCGAGAAGCAGGATCGGTCGGCGATGGGGTCGCGGCGGGACCAGTCCTTTGGCTTCGCCTGCGGCAATGAGGATGACCAGACCGAAGAAGGCCGCAAGGGCGGTCCATACCAGACTGAAGCTGACGGGATCGAACCCTTCCAGGGCATACTTCGCCGTTATGAAGTTGGTGGATACCAGGACCGTGCTCGTGATGGCGAGGAAGAATCCCCAGCGGGTCCTCATGAGCCTTCTCTCCCTGGGGGTCAGAGTGTCCTCTTCGGCCCTGTTCGACAGGCCGATGGTCCTCCGGAGGTTCGCCATCGGCCCCATCAGACCATGTCGGCACTTATACCTTGCCATGTGGTCTGGACGACCGGATCGAACACTGCAGGCGGAACAACATAATTATATCACAAGCTCTATAGACGGTGCGCGACGGGTAGAAGAAGCGGGCACCAATAAGAGATCCCGACAGATATCCGTCCGTAGACACCGAGGTCAAGAGAGGCGAACCTATTGAAGATCGACGATGTTGGCATAATAGGAGCTGGGCCCGCGGGACTCACCGCGGCGATCCAGCTGAAAAGGACCGGCTACGATCCGGTCGTCTTTGAGAAGGGGGAGATAGGCGGCCTGCTGAGGAACGCCAGCGTTGTCGAGAACTATCCCGGCTTTCCCGAAGGGATCTCGGGCCCCGATCTCGTTTCCACGTTCAGGGATCAGGCAGAGCGCTGGAAGGTCAGGGTCCTCAGGACGGGGGTGGACCTGGTCAAGAAGAACGATGATCATTTCACGATCATGACCGACGACGGCGTTGAGCACTCCTTCCGGAAGGTGATCATCGCCTCAGGTACCGAGCCGAGGACGCTGGACCTTGACGGGGCGAGCAGCCTTGCAGGGAGATACCTGTTCTATGAGGTGGCGGACCTGCTCGAGAGGTTCGACGGTGGAAAGGTGCTGGTGGTGGGAGGGGGAGACGCCGCCTTCGACTACGCAGTGAACCTAGGTTCACGGGGATTCGATGTGAGCGTGATTGTGAGAGGGAGCGTGAAATGCCTGCCGCTGCTCTTGAGCAGGGCGAAGAAGGAGAGCATCCCCATCATCCGGTCCAGGGAGATCATGTCGATCGGACCTGGGAGGAAAGGCCTAGCGATCAGTCACATGGACCCGGCGATCGGGGAGGACGGAACGACCGAAACAGTGGAGGTGGACGCGGTCCTCGCTGCCGTTGGAAGGCTGCCGTCCCTGACGCTTCTGGGAGAGTCCCTCCTGAGGGAGTTCATCGAGCAGGGGGAGGACTCCGGGATCTACCTTGCCGGCGATATCCGGCGAGGCGACTTCCGGCAGGTGGGTATCTCTGTGGGAGACGGGCTGATGGCGGCCATGAAGATCGCGAAGGTCCTCGGCGAGAGCCGGCTGCCAATTGACGTCTTGGAGGAAGGATCCAATGATGAAAGGGAAGAGGTTCCCGTGGATCCACTACGGTCTGGCTCCGATCTGTTCGTTCACAAGAGCCACGGGAACGACGACCTTGCCCGCGTCTACGTCGGCTCGTTCGGAGAGGACGGTCGGAAGATCGAGTTCGTTGAATCGGTCCAGCCTCCGGTACCTAGAGAGGACAAGTGGGTGTTGATCGTCTCAACCCTCTTCGGCTGCCCGGTGGGATGTGCGATGTGCGACGCCGGCAAGGACTTCTCCGGCAAGCTGACCAAGGAGGAGATCTGGTCCCAGGCCGAGCATATGATCGCGGAACGTTATCCGGATATGTCGGTCCCCGTCCCCAAGCTCAAGGTGCAGTTCGCGAGGATGGGCGACCCGGCCCTTAACCCAGCCGTCATCGAGCTGATGAGGGAGCTTCCGGTTAGGATGAATGCACCCGGCCTCATGCCCTGTATCTCGACCATCGCCCCGAAGGCATCGGGCGATTTCTTCGAGGAGCTGTTGAAGGTCAAGGACGAACTGTACGGGGAAGGGAGGTTCCAGATGCAGTTCTCCATCCACTCGACGAGCGAGGACGAGAGGGACGAGATAATGCCGATCAGGAAGTGGTCGATGCGCGAGATCGCCGCGTACGGGGAGCGGTTCTTCAAGCCGGGCGACAGGAAGATCGCGTTGAACTTCGCCCCGGCCAAGGGGTGGAAGATCGATCCCTACAGACTGCGGGATATCTTCGATCCCGAACGGTTCCTGGTGAAGATCACGCCCTTGAACCCCACGGAGAGCCTGCGGGAGGCGGGCCTCGAGAGCCTAGTGGACCCGGACGACCCCGGTTCTGCCGAGGAGCTGGTGAAGGGGTTCGAGGAGCAGGGGTTCGAGGTGATCCTGAGCATCGGAGAGACCAGAGAGAACCTCATCGGAAGCAACTGCGGGCAGTTCATCTCGTAGATCACATCTGGAACCGCATCTGTTTATCATAAGGCTCCATCAGATACTCGAACGACCTCTCCTCCGTCCAGCCGAAGGGCAGGAAGACCTCCTCCATTGCCCGGGCCAGGAGCCTCATGTAGAAGTCCAGGTCGTAATCGCCGGAATAGGGCGGGACCTCGACGCGGATCGACGGGACCTTGGACGTAGCGTTCTTTACGACGAAGCTCGCCGTCTCGCCGGCGTGCAGGTCGTAACCGCGCTCGGCGAGCAGAATGGCAGCAGCGGAGTGGTGCGTTACACGGGTGTACTCGCGCGGCTCCCTTGACAGACGCTTCTTCAGCGCCAGCTGGGCGGGATCGATGCCGCCGACCAGCAGTCCGGCGGCGTCCCTGAAGACCGTGAGCGCC
>JANQNJ010000168.1 GCA_028279645.1 Thermoplasmatota archaeon | reverse complement strand
TGTGGGAATTGTTTGCTGATACCTTTATGCAACTCCCCTCACCGGACACATCTCCAGCACCATAGATGATGGTCTTGGCGGTACCATTCCCCCGGATCTCTAGCGGTATCGATATCTCGATGCTCTCATTGAATCCGCCACTGTTGATCTGAATGACATCTCCGGTGGTGCTATCATCGATCGCCTCTTGGATCGAAGAGAAATCAGCTCCAGACCAGTCGTTATCTACTGTGATGATGTTACCTTCTGATGCACCGATCACGACCAGGAGAAATCCGATAAGAACGATCAATTCGAAAAATGTCCTGTTCAATATCTCCACCTCGACGCATAATGGCCATATTCGATTAATACCTTTTTCAAGATAGGCAAATCGAACTCCATAAAGGTGAAATATATCTTCCATTACCAAGACCGCCCTCAGGTTCGACCTCTCAGGTGGTCAGCGGCCTCCGTCTCCTTCGATGATTATAAAAAGAAGCCCAGCAATGTCCTCTCGTAGAACAAAGGGGGAAGCACGTTTCAAGGTGAGAACATGACCAGATTCGCAGATACCACCGAGCTCGGCCGTCTCAGGATGGCCGCGGATGTAGCGATCACGGATGTCATCAACGTTAAGCCGGGTGAGAGGGTGCTCATCGTCACCAACCCGGAGGAGAACGTCCAGAGGATATCGAAGGCGTTGTTCGATGCCACCGTCAGGGCGGAGGGTGTTCCGACCCTCATATTCCAGGAGAAGAGGACGCAGCTGGATATGGCCAACACCGAGGTCCTGGGCGCGCTTCGCACCCACCCGGACGTCCTGATATCCATCAGCGCCGAGAAGCTGGGCAAGGACCCTGACGCCCTGGGCGAGCCGATCGAGGGCGAGGAGAAGAGCTACGACCACGTATTCAACTTCCTGCTGGGCGAGAAGAAGGCCAGGTCGTTTTGGTCGCCTTCCGTCACTGAAGAGATGTTCGCGAAGACCGTGCCCATCGATTATGGCAAGATGAGGTCACAATGCGAGGTCCTATCCAGCAAGCTAACCCAGGCCATGGAGGCGCATATCACCTCCGAGCTCGGGACCGACATCGTCGTGGGCCTTCACAACAGGAAGGCCAAGTCCGACGACGGCGACTTCCGGGACCCGGGCAAGGGCGGCAATCTCCCTGCCGGTGAGGTGTTCATATCACCTGCCCTGGGCATGAGTGATGGCATCATCTGGTTCGACGGCTCGATCTCGTCCCACGACGGTGTAATCATCATCGAGGACCCGATCAAGGTCGACGTCAAGGACGGCTTCGTCGTCCGAATCAGCGGAAAGGGCGAGGCCAAGGAGGCGGTCAAACTGAACGAGTCCCTGGTCAAGGGGAAGGAGACCGCCATGAAGTTCGGCGAGGAGGGGAAGCTGAAGGCGGCGGAAGCCGAGTCCTATGCCAAGAACGCCTACAACCTCGGCGAGCTCGGGATCGGCCTGAACCCGGCGGCCGAGATCGTCGGGAACATGCTCGAGGACGAGAAGGTCCTTTCCACCTGCCACATCGCCATCGGCTCCAACTACGACGAGGATGCCAAGGCTCTCATACACCTGGACGGCTTGATCAAGGAGCCGACCATCGTCCTGAAGTACAACGACGGCACCACCGAGACCATCATGGATGCCGGCAAGCTCATCACAGATTGAGGATCAACGTTTGAAGAGGTGAACGTCAATGCCTGTCGAGATCGATAGAGTACTATGCCTAAGCTGCGGCGCATGCGTGGGCTCCTGTCCGACGGAGTCGATCACCCTGGTCGACACCTGGATCGAGTTCGATGACAGCTGCATCTCATGCGGCGTATGCGTCACTGTCTGCCCGGCCGCCGCGCTGCGTCTGCCCGAGAAGGAGATCGGTCCCTTCAAGGACCCGAAGACCGGCGAGGAGTTCGTCCGCGAGTACCCGTGCAAGGATGGCACACCGAAGGGAGGTGTTTGCGAATGAAGGAGCTCACATGCGACATGCTCGTTATCGGCGCCGGTCCGGGTGGAAGCACAACAGCCAGGTACGCTGCGGAACGCGGCGTCGACGTCCTGATGATCGAGAAGCGCCAGGAGATCGGCGCTCCCGTTCGATGCGGGGAGGGAATAGCCAGGATATGGCTCAATGAGCTGGGCATCGAGCCCGACGACGCCTGGATCTCGAAGGAGGTGGACGGGGCCAGGGTCATCTCTCCCTCGGGCCACATCCTCGAGATGAACGAGAAGATGGCCGGGAACGAGACCGGCTACGTGGTCGAAAGGGACCTGTTCGATCAGTATCTCGCCAGGACCGCTGTCAAGGCAGGTTCCGAGCTCATGGTCAAGACCATGGCCACCGGCCTTAAGCAGCTCGACGACGGGGTCGAGGTCAAGACCACGGGCATACACGGCGACATGAGGATCAAGGCCAAGGTCGTCGTGGGTGCGGATGGCTTCGAATCGCGGGTCGCAGGATGGGCCGGTATCGACACAAGGCTCCCGCCTGAGCATGTGAACACCTGTCTTCAATACCGGATGATGAACATCGGGAACGCGGAGGAGTTCAACGACTTCTACGCCGGCGAATGCGCTCCGGGCGGATACGTCTGGGTGTTCAGCAAGGGGGACGGCGAGGCCAACGTCGGGATCGGCGTCCAGGCAAGCCTCCTGAACGGTTACGGCGGGGTCAAGTACTACCTGGACAAGTTCGTCAAGAAGCACCCTTTCCTCTCCAAGGGTACGATAATCGAGGTCGTTGGAGGTGCCGTTTCGGTCGGACCTCCTCCGGACGAGACCATGAAGGGGAACGTCCTCCTCGTCGGCGATGCCGCAAGGCAGATAGATGCCCTGACAGGCGGAGGGGTAGTGAACGCCTGTGATGCCGGCAAGGTCGCCGGCAACGTCATCGCGGACGCCGTCGAATCGGGCAAGGTCAACGAGGAGGCCCTGAAGCCCTACGAATCGGGCTGGCGTGAGAGAATGGAGAAGATGCTCGTGAGGAACTACATCGCCAAGGAGAAGATCCTGACGATGTCCGACGACTTCTTCGACAGGATCATCCTGGCCCTTCAGGAGGTCGAGATAGAACGGGTGACCACCCTGGACATCCTGACTGCGGTCCAGAAGAAGGACCCGGAACTGGTCGAGGAGCTAGCTGATCTGCTCTGATACACAGAATCACCAGGTACACCGGCCTCCAAGGCATTCCAGGTATGCCTCATCCATGTAAAACCTATTTATCATAAGAACGATATTCCCTCCGGGCTCCTGAGCGTCCAGATGTCATGGAACGTTTAAGCTTTGACGGAGCCCCAAGAGAAGAGCTGATGTCATGCCGAGGTTCAGAAGACAGAAGACCAAGGAGCGGGAGAGGACCTCCCCGTACGGTCTAGTCATCTTCTTCCTCGCAGTCATTGCCATCTACTTCCTCTATCCCTTCATCCTTGATACCGTGCCTCAGAGGGAGAGGCAGCTCTCGGCCTACTCCAACGAGGACTCCTGGAACGGGCTCTCCTCCCTCAGGCAGAAGGCCGAGGACCTGGGCTACGATACCAGGTCGATCCTCTCCCAGCCCCAGATACTGGACGAGGTGGAGGACCCTGAACGTACCTTATTGATCATCACCGGGGTGGAACAGGAATACGGCGCCAAAGAGGTGCAGGCCCTCATCGATTTCGTCGACGCCGGAGGCGCGGTCATCATGTGTGACGACCACGACTACGCCAACTCGATCTCCGACGACGTCTTCGGGATCTACTTCTACGGTTCGACCCTCTGGGACGAGAACTTCAGGCAGAACACATCGTTCGTCAACCGTACCGTCTACTTCCCCATCAACGGGAGCGATCCAGCTATCTTCAACGTGCTCATGAACGATCCCACCGGGATCGATTCCTTCGAGCGGGGTACACCGTTGATCAACAGCAGCGACGAGGCCTGGATCGACACCAACGGCAACGGTCATATCGACACCTTCGACAGGGGTGCCGAGAAGGGGAAGCCGATCGAGATGGCGGTTATGAAGGGGCGGGCCGTATTCATTGGAGACGCCAGTATATTCATCAACCAGATGTGGGACAAGCTGCAGAACGCCGATTTCGCGGAGTTCCTGATGGAGTACTTCCTGCCGGATGGCGGCCTCATCCTGTTCGAGGAGAGCCGTCATGCCCCTACCACCTTCTCCGAAGGCCTTTACAAGAGCATCTCCGGGACAGTGGTCTACTTCTTCGCCTCTCCAACCCTCGGCTTCGGCCTGATATTCACGATAATCATCAACCTTGTGATAGTGTCCAGGGTCGTCAAGGACCCTGAATACTGGCAGCACACGTTGACAATAGATGAGCATATGCGGGGTAACCTCGCCTTCTACCGGCATCAGATCACCGGTCTTACCGGAGGTAATCCCCAGGAACGGATGAGGAGCGCCTTCCTCCAGAAGGTCACTGTAACAGCGGGCATACCGCCCGATCGCTTCGCGAAGATGACGCCGGCAGACAAACGGAAGGTCCTCGGAGACGATGCGCTCTACCGGCTCATCTCATCCGACAAGCAGTTGAGCTCCGCAGAGCTCGCCACCGTCGCAGGAAAGATCTCGAGGTGGGGTAAATGAACGAAGAAGAAGGATCACAGGAATACGATAGGCAGGAGATCCAGAGGCCTCAGGGTCAGGATCAGCCTGGTCGATCGGAGACCCCGGACGGGTTCTCCGAGATGGACGAACTCGTCGATACGCTGAATACCTTATCAGGCGACCAGGGAGCGGCCGAGGCCCCTCCACCGTTGCCTGTGCAACCCGAACCCGCCCAGCCCGTTCAGGAGGTCCAGGCTTCCGCCCCGCCGGCG
>JANQNJ010000138.1 GCA_028279645.1 Thermoplasmatota archaeon | reverse complement strand
GTGTTCTATTTCGATCTGGAGAGGGACGGCCTCCACAGATATCTTGGCGGTGGGATCCCGAAAGGGAACATCACGTTCATTTCGGGACCCTACGGCGCGGCCAAATCGGCACTGGTGCAGAGGCTTGCCTACGGGTTCCTCGTACACGGCTACACAGTCACATATGTATCCACCGAGCTCAACACGAAGGGGTTCATTCAGCAGATGGAATCGCTCGACTACCCGATAACCAGATATCTTACGGAGAAGAAGCTGCTCTTCGTACCGGTCTTCCCCCTTATCGGAGAGGACCAGATGACCCGGGAGCGGAACATCGAGATGGAGCAGCAGGATAGCATGTTCTTCCAGGTCCCTCTGGACGACAGGAAGAGGGAAGCAGCTCTCGACGACGACCCCAGCCGGGAGAAGCTGGACTATCTCAAGCTACTATTCTCGGAACCGAAGATGTTCGACAGCGACATCGTGATCATCGATGCATTCTCGACCCTGAAAGGGAGCCAGGCGACCTACGAATCATCGATCGAAAGGTTCCGCCGGTTCGCGAGCAGGAACAAGACGGTCATATTGACAGGGGACCCGACCTCGATGGACACTCGGGCCCTTCACCTTTACAACACGATCACCGACCTCCTTATCGAGCTGAAGCTCGAGATGCTGGAAGGAAGGCTCGAACGGCTCATGGTCGTTCGCAGGTTCCTGAGCGCGCAGGGCCGGGTGGGTGACGTGACCGGGTTCAGGGTGGAACCCGGTATCGGACTGATATTGGATATCACCACCGTCGCCTGACGACGGTGATAACGGTGTGGAAATGAGACTGGATACCGCCATGAGGGAACATGAGCATCTGCGGCAGTACGTGGACCGCTTCAAGAAGGAGCAGAGGCTCCCGACGCCGCGGTTCTTCAAGAAGCTCTCCCTGGACGCGAAGTTCCGGTCCCCGAACATCATCTACCCCCTCTCCGAAGAGACCTTCGCCCATGTGTATATGGACAGGCGCCGTGTGAAGCACTACGTCATCGTGGAACCCACCATGGACGAGGCGGAGGAGGAGAGGTACCACAAGATATTGCTCCGGATCCTTGAGCATGCACCCAGCTTCGAGTTCGACGGCGATGAGGAATCGTTCAAGAAGACCCTGAACGAGCTTATGGTCAAGTCGATCAAACCGAGGAAGGGAAGGTTCATCAAGGACGAGGGGATCGCACTGACTCCGGGTCTCCGAACGAAGATGGAATACCGCCTGATGCGCGACCTGATGTACAGCGGAATGATCGAACCGCTGCTGCACGACCCATACCTTGAGGATATCCACAACGTCGGTGTGAAGGAGATCTACGTGGTCCACAAGGTATTCGGAATGGTACGGACCAGCCTCAAGTTCAAGGACTCCAACGAGCTCGAGGACTTCCTCAGGATGCTCAGCGAGAAGGTCGGTAAACCGGTCAGCGACACCAGCCCCATCATCGACGCCGCCCTTCCCGACGGTTCCCGTATCAACATCATCTACAGCGAGGACGTCAGCAGGGAGGGGCCAAGCTTCACCATAAGGAAGTTCGCAAAGGAGCCGCTCACTATCACACAGCTCGTGGGCTGGGGCACCTTCAGCCCACAGATCGCGGCCTATCTGTGGCTTGCCCTGGAGAACGGGATGTCGATATTCATCTCGGGCGAGACCGCCTCGGGAAAGACGACATCACTCAACTCGCTTCTCACACTGGTCAATCACAATTACAAGATCTACACCGCCGAGGACACACCCGAGGTGGTGGTTCCACAGGAGGTATGGCAGCGCCTAATCACAAGGGAATCAGGACCGATCGAATCAAGGGTCGAGATGTTCGACCTTGTGAAGGCCGCGCTGAGGTCCAGACCGGATTATATAATCATCGGCGAGGTCAGGGGTCAGGAGGGGAACGTGGCCTTCCAGGCGATGCAGACAGGACATCCGGTGATATCCACATTTCACGCTTCATCCATCCAGAAGATGATCCAGAGGTTCACGGGGGATCCGATCAACGTCCCGATCCGCTTCATCGACAACATGAACCTCGCCCTCTTCCAGCAGATGGTCTTCGAGGGCGGGCGCATAATCAGGCGATGCAGCAGCGTTGAGGAGATCCTACGTTTCTCAGCAGAGAAGGGCGGCATCCTGACCAGGGCTGTCTTCCAGTGGGACCCCATCGAAGACAAGCACTATTTCAGGGGGCTGTACAACAGCCACATCCTCGAGAACAAGATCGCCCCGAAGATGGGGATAGTGGACATCAGAGAGATCTACGAGGAGATGGACCATCGGGCGGAGATCATCGAGCGGATGGTGAACCGTAAGATCTTCAACTACGAGAAGGTGAACACCATCTTCAAGAGGTACTACGAGAAGGGAATGGAGGGTATACCCTCCTACCTGAGGTAGGTGGTGTGCCTCCATGGATGTGAGGAAGGCATACAGGTGGTTCGACATACCGATGAAGGAGTATATACTCCGATTCGTTCTCCCGCTTGCCATCATCGGCTTCCTTCTGCCGCTTGTCATGGTCCTCTTCGTACCGGGTGTCACCGGTACTATTGCGTACGTGGCCATGATCGGCATTCCCGTTCTGATCGCGATCACTGTACTTGTCTATCCAATAATCCTGGCGGAGCGAAGGGCAAGGGAGATCGAGGAGGAGATGCACCTCTTCGTGGTCAGGATGTCGGTGCTCACCACCAAGGAGCTTACGAGGTCCGGGTTCGTCGACCATCTCGAGCACATGAAGGAGTATCGCGCCCTCAGCGAGGAGATCGACAAGATATTCGTTCTCGTGAAGAAGTGGAAGCTCACACTGGCGGAATCGTCGAGGATCGTCTCGAGGACCACGCCGTCAAAGCTCTTCTCCGACTTCCTTGAGCGGCTGGCCTACTCGATAGAGGGAGGAATGGAGGCGGGGGAGTTCTTCAAGAACGAGCAGAAGGTCGTCCTCGACACCTACGCCATCATCTACGAGGGGTCGCTCTCCGAGCTCGATATCCTCAAGGAGCTATTCATCGCACTGGTGACCGCCTCGGTCTTCATCATCGCCGTCGTCGCCTTCATCCCGATATTAACCGGCGTGAACGCCATCACCCTCATGCTCCTGGCGGTCTTCCTCTTCCACATGATCGAGGGCGGCTTTCTCTACATATTCTCTACATTGATGCCTAAGGAAAGCATATGGCATACTCTCACAATAACCACCAAGCTGGAGATCAAGATCCAGTACTACTTCTTCATCGGAGCCTTCTCGACGGCCGGGATCGCAATCGCACTGGGAGCACTCTGGATCCCGATCATCGAGCCTGCAGGATACGGCACCGTCGGACTGCTGCCGTTCTACGTCGCCCTGTGCGTGACCCCGCTTGCACTGCCCGGATACCTGGTCATAGTCGAAGAGGCCAGGATCAAGCGCAAGGACGAGAACTACCCCGCGTTCATAAGATCGCTCGGTGGATCAGCCGAGGCCAGGAGCGTGGGAGCGCCTCAGGCCCTCAAGAAACTCACCAGGCACGACTTCGGCCCACTCACCAACAACATCAAGGACCTCAATAAACGGATATCGACAGGTATAGACGCCGAACGGTCCTGGGAGTACTTCGGCGCCGAGGCGGAGAGCGATCTGATATCAAAGTTCAGCGATATGTATGTGGAGGGTTGGAGGGTAGGCGGATCACCGAGGGCCATCAGCGCCCTGATCAGCGACAACTTCGTCAAGCTGAACGGCCTGAGGAAGAAGAGGTACCAATCCTCTGCAGATCTCACCGGCGTACTCTACGGCCTGCTCATAGCCATCAGCTTCCCCCTGTACATCACCATGGGCATACTGGAGAAGATCCAGGAGATGTACATGGACATCAGGGTCCCCGAGGGGTTCGAGAACGTCGAGGTCCTTGAGAGCGCCACGTTCAACATCTCACTGTACGCGATCATCATCCTGGGTCTCATAATCACCCACAGCGTCATCTCAGCCCTCATGACCAGGATCGCCACAGGGGGTCACAAGATGGGAGCGCTCCTTCACTTCGTCATCTTCCTCTGGGTGGGTGCCTGCATCTCGTTCATCGTGACATATCTTCTTGCATATCTGTTCCCATGACCCGAGGACCGCAGGTGTGGGCTAACAATCTTTAAACGTTAGACCGACCTATATTGGAGATACCGGATAACATGTTCCTAAGGGTCCAGACGATCAACGGAAAACGTTATTACAGCATCGTCGAGACCCGCAGGGAGGCCGGAAAGATGGTCCAGGAGATAATTCTCTACATGGGCCGCATGGACCACATCGGCGAGGACAAGATCGTAGAGATCGGGAACAAGATAATGGAGCTCTATCCCGACAGGTTCGTCGGTATGGGAAGCGGTGGCGGCCATCTTGTACGTGAGGGCAGGTTCCTGGCCTTGCGGGCGTTACTTGATGGCGATTGGAGGAACGCCCTGGAAAGGATCAAGGATCCGGATTCCAGGGCTGTCCTGGCGAGATCGATGCTTGTCGCACTGATAAGGGAAAGGTCCAACCTCGAACATCTGGAACACCTTCTCGATCCATACGGCGAGGTCGAGATAGAGCGCATGAACCCGTCTGACACCGTCTCACTCAGTAATATCCTCGCCCTGAGGAAAGGCAGGGCTGGACCCGGCAATAGATGGCTAGTGATCCCCTGCGGGGATGATCTTGGGACCACCCTTGTGATGGGGAGCGGATCACTATTCGGCTGCTGCATCAGGGCTCCCTTGATCGATGTGATGAAAGCGATGAGGACCGCGGGCTGGCTAAGGCGGAAGGACCTGCTCCTTGTTTCCGAGGTGGAGGTGAAGAAGGCGCCGATCCAGGCTTTGTGGAAGGTGCCGCAGGATGAGATCACCGACCTCCTGGACAGGGCCGAGGACGACGATGATGTACCCGAGGTAGAGATGATCGAGGAGATCGATGACATGGATATCGACGGGGATATCGAGGTTGACGAGAGCGGTCCTGACGTCGAGGTCATCGAAGAGGAACCGAGCCCGACTGTCGTCATGGGAACCGACGATCTCGTCGTATTGAGAGATCCCGAGGGGGCGAGGGTATCCTCGTCAGCCAGAAACGGCAACATCGATGCCACCCTGGAGCTACTGAACGAGCTCTATTCCCAGCTGCGCCGGTCGAGGAAGGAGGAGAAGAAGGTCCTGATCCGATCGAGGATGGACCAGGTACTGGGGATCCATGATACATGGCGTTACATCACGCTCGGAGAGAAGGAACCGGAGCTCAACGTTGCGGAGATCATGGAGGCGGAACGGAACGACGGCGTCGTCGGGCTCCGGAACGATGCGAAACTGCTGCACGAGGAGGCCGTCCAGCTGTGGACCACGGCGCTGGAGCTGAAGGCAGAGATCATGGAAAGGTATATCGGACCCGCGGGTGATGCGGACCTCTTCAGCCTTGACATCAACATCCTGCTTTTCGATGCTGTTATCGATTCGTTGTGCCGGCCTATGGGCGAGGACGCGGAGGATCCGATCGAGGATAATACCCTGATCCTTGCCGCTATCAGAATGAACGGTTCGGACGATCACCTCAAGAAGGTCGCCATGAGGTTCGACCTCTATAGCAGGATAGAGAGGGCGCTGGAGGAGATATACCTGTTAACGACGACGCTTGGGGATGTCACGCGGTCACGGGTCGCCTACGGTTCCAGCGATGCTGCCGTGATCGGAAGGGCACTGGGACTTGAAACGATCGTTACCTGATCTCGGTCGATGACCTCTATTCCTTCAGAACAGCGACATTCTTGTTTATGGGCAGGCCCATGCTGTTGGCCACCGATGCGCACTTCGTTCGGAGAAGATATGCTATGGGCGAGATATCTGTCTCTGACAGCGCCTCGTAGTTTCCCATTCCCTTCGAGAGGATGATATCGGAGGTTGAAAGGACCCTCTCCAGCCCGGGGGTGGGGTACTGGTACGGGATGCCGACATAGAACGCGCCTGTGTCGATGACCTCGTCGACGATGTCGGACAGCCCCGAGGAGGATGCATCCTCCATGGTGGCGTCGCTAAGGATCGGCTCTCCCTTTACCACCGCTGTTATCTGGGCCCCTTTCGACCTCACCTCGGCCGCCAGCAGGGTGTCGAAGATGATCTCACCGCAGTTATCCGTCAGCAGGGCGACCTT
>JANQNJ010000162.1 GCA_028279645.1 Thermoplasmatota archaeon | reverse complement strand
TTGGCCCCCGACTTGTTGCGATGGCCTGGGCGGCCGGGTCCGGCGCAGCGATGTAGACGAGATCAGCTCCTGCCCTCAACGCACCGATGCCGGCAAGGGCCGGTGCGCCCGTGAACGGGCCTCCGCCGACAACGAGGACCTTTCCGTTCATCCCCTTGTGGCTGTCGGGGCCGGGGATCGGGTACAGCACCCTCTCACCGGGACCCACGTAGAGGTCGGCCTCCCTGGGTATACCGATGTCCCGGACAACGATCCTTCCGGAATTCCTCTCGTTCATACCCTCCTTGATGTCGTGAAATGTGACCGTGGCCCCTGGACGGATGGTCACGGCGGTCCCGAGTCCGGTCGGCGCGTCCACCGAGATCACGGGCTTTCCAAAGGCGTTCACCCTCTTGACCAGCGATGCGTACGGTTCCCGGAGCTCTCCCCTGATCCCCGCCCCCAGCAGGGCGTCCACGACCAGGTCGGCCCATTCCAGACATCGGTCGAGGCTGTCCATCCTCTTGATGTCTATGCCTGGCTCGATGTTCTGGTAGGCCTTCCGGGCGAGAGTGGTCCTGATCTCCTCGGGCTCCATGGGAAAGAGGACCCTCGCGTTGGTCCTAGGGTTGAGGTAGTTCGCGGCGACCATGCCGTCGCCGCCGTTGTTGCCGGGGCCGCAGAGGAAGAGGACGTTGGTGACGTGATAGCTCTGGTTGATATGGTCGGCGATGGCCTTCCCCGCGTTCTGCATCAACTGCGATGTGGGGACCCCAAGCGCCTCGGCGTTCCCGTCAAGAACGGAGACCTCCTCGAACGGTATCACTGTTCCCTGCACCTCCTGTTGATATCTACTTCGGGACCTTCTCCCAGTCCTTCAGGAACTGTTCGATCCCGTTGTCCGTCAGTGGGTGGCCGGTCATCTTCTTGAGCACCCCGAAGGGCACCGTGGCGATGTGGGCCCCCATGAGGGCCGATTCTAGGACGTGGATCGGATGCCGCACGCTGGCGACGATGATCTCGGTCTCGAAACCATAATTGAGGAAGATCTCAACGATCTCCTCTATGAGCTGCATGCCGTTCTGGGCGTTGTCATCGAGCCTGCCAACGAACGGGCTGACATAGGTAGCACCGGCCTTCGCGGAAAGGAGGGCCTGGTTCGCCGAGAATATCAGGGTCATGTTGGTGGGAATGCC
Organism: Thermoplasmatota archaeon; assembly: GCA_028279645.1. Classification (GTDB taxonomy): domain Archaea; phylum Thermoplasmatota; class JAKEGO01; order JAKEGO01; family JANQNJ01; genus JANQNJ01. The sequence continues at coordinate 10,222 of JANQNJ010000162.1, read as the reverse complement.
CAGCTCCGCCAGCTCGCTGACCGCCTTGAGGCCCTCGTTGCACATCGGGACCTTGATAACGACGTTGGGGTGGATCTTCGCCAGCTCCCTGGCCTCCTTCACCATCCCCTTGGCGTCCATGCTGACGACCTCGGCGCTGATCGGACCGTCGACTATGTCGCAGATCTCCCTGACCACATCCTCGAACTTCCTCCCCTCCTTGGCAATGAGGGTCGGGTTCGTGGTCACCCCGTCGATGATCCCCCACGAGCTCGCCTCCCTGATGTGCTCGATGTTCGCGGTATCGAGAAATATCTTCATGCTATCACCGTTGCTCCTCTTTCGATCGTTACTCTCGGTATTGACGATGCCATTATGCTCCATGGCACCCCGTGATCGTGAATCTCAGTTCCTCTCCAGGACTACCTCTCTGGCCATCTTCGCCACCGCCTCCTCCGTGAGCCCGTACTTTACCATCAGCTCGTCCGACTCGCCCGATGCGGTGAACACATCGGGGATCCCCACCCGCCTGATGGGCACGGGATAGTTCTCGGATATCATGGTGGCGATGAAGCTTCCCATGCCTACCGCGACAGTGTGCTCCTCTGCCGTCACGATGCCTCCGGTCGCCTTGGCCAGCTCCAGGACCTTGGCCTTGTCCAGCGGCTTGATGGTGCTCATGTTGACCACGCTGGCCGAGATCCCCTCCTGCTCCAGCGTCTCGGCTGCTTTCAGGCACCTGGATACCATAAGTCCGGTCCCGATGAGCGTCACGTCTGCGCCCTCCCTGAGCATCGTGCACTTCCCGATCTCGAAGGGGTCTTCCTCGGTGGTCACCCTGGGCACGTTGATCCTGCAGAGCCTGATATAGATAGGTCCGTCGTACTCCACTGCGGCCCTGAGCGCCTTCGGCGTCTCGACAGCGTCCACAGGGACGACGACGGTCATGTTCGGTATCGCCCGCATCAGGGCGATGTCCTCGTTGATCTGGTGGGACGCTCCGTCCCCGCCTACCGTGATCCCGGCATGCGTCGCAACGATCTTGACGTTTAGCTTGGGATATGCGATCGACTGACGGATCTGGTCGTATACCCTGCCGGTGGCGAAGACGGCGAAGGTCGACGGTATCGCTATCTTCCCGCCTGCGGCGAGGCCCGCCGCCACTCCCATCATGTTCTGCTCCGCGATCCCGCAGTTGAAGAACCTCTCGGGGAACTCCTCCGCGAAGACGAAGGTCCTCGTCGAGGAGGACAGGTCGGCGCCCAGGACAACTATGTCCTGCCTCTCCCTACCTAGCTGCCTGAGCGAATCGCCGAAGGCGACCCTCTGCGATTCCATCTCCCACATCAGGCCCCCTCCTCCAGTTCCGAGATCGCAAGCTGATATTCGGCGTCGTTGGGAGATTTCCCGTGATACTTCAGGGACCCCTCCATGAAGGAGACCCCCTTGCCCTTGATCGTATGTGCGATGATCATCGTCGGCTTTCCGGAGATCTCCTTGGACCTCTCAACAGCATCTAGTATCTGCCTCATGGAGTGGCCGTTGATCTCGATGATGTGCCAACCGAACGACTTCCATCTGAACGCAAGCGGCTCGATGCCCATGATCTGCTCCGTCGCTCCATCGATCTGGAGCCCGTTGCGGTCGATGATGCCGATGAGGTTTCCGAGCTTGTAGTGGGTGGCGAACATCCCCGCCTCCCAGATCTGCCCGGAGTTCATCTCCCCGTCACCCATCAGGCAGTAGACCTTGTTCTGTTGCCTGTCAAGGTTCATGGCGAGCGCGATCCCGCAAGCCATTGAGAGCCCCTGTCCCAGGGATCCTGTGCTCACCTCGACACCGGGGCACTTGAGCATGTCCGGGTGGCCCTGGAGCCGGCTCTCCAGCTTCCTGAGCGTCTTCAGCTCCTCCACGTCGAAGTATCCGCACTCAGCCAGGGTCGCGTAGAGGGCCGGGGCCGCGTGCCCCTTGCTCAGGACGAACCAGTCGCGCTTGTCCCAGCAGCAGTTCTCGGGATCGTGCTTCATGACCGCGGTGTAGAGTGCCGTGATGATGTCAGCCGCCGAAAGCGAACCGCCTGGATGCCCCGATCCCGCGGAGTAGATCGAGTCGATTATATGCCGCCTGACACGTCTTGCCCGTGCCTCTAGAGAAGCGATGAAATCCTCATCATACGTCGACATTTCAAGTCCCCTGGCCGTCGCATCCATCGAATATTGATTACCCTGATAGATGAGCGTCTCGCAATGGTTGACACCCTTAATAATATTAACGCGGTGGCCCGCTGATCGATCTCTCAGGGTGTGTCAGGAGATGTATCCCAACCCGGTTCGATCGATGGGAAAAGGATATTATGGGCATGGTCCTCTTCACCCGATAAGATGGAAGGACCATTCGACGACGAGCGCATCATCCGCCGCCTGAAGGGCGAGATCGAACGCCTCCCCGGACCGGTCAAGAGGATCACGGTCCAGGGGCCCGACGGCATACTCAGATGGCTGTCCCAGCTCGCCCTGGACATCCAGGAGAGGATCGGTGTCGAGGTCGTCGTCCTTGCTGACCCCTGTTACGGAGCATGCGATCTTGGCGATCTCGAGAGCATCGAGCTGGATTCGGACCTCCTACTCCACATCGGACATGCGCCCATTAGTTCGGAGAGCGAGCTGCCTGTTGTCTACGAGGAACTCCGATATTCAGAGTTCGATCCCTCCTTTATGGAAGGCGCCCTACCGCTTCTGGGACAGGAGATCGGCATCATCTCCACCATACAGTTCCTGGACATCGTTCCGAGGGCGATGTCCCTCCTCGAGGAGGCCGGTCGGACCGCACATTTATGGTCCGACGTTGCCGGGGACGGAACAGAGTTCGACAGGTCCGCTCCGATGTCGCGCATCTGGTATCCCGGCCAGGTCCTCGGATGCAATATCATGGCCGCCACCGCACTGGCGGACGAGGTCGATTCATATCTGTTCATCGGGACCGGCCGGTTCCATCCGCTTGGCGTGGCCCTGTCCACCGATCTTCCCGTGGTGACCCTCGATCCGTTGACCGGGAACGTCGGCAAGGTCGACAGCGAGCCCTTCATACGATGTCGATACGCCGTGATCGCCTCCGCATCGGAGTGCAAGCGCTTCGGCGTTCTTGTTGGACTGAAGAGGGGTCAGCGCCGGCTCGACGGCGCATCGGAGATCACCAACAGGCTCCGAGCGGAAGGATACGAGGCGGTGGCACTAGCTGTACGCGATCTCTCACCACCCCGGCTGAAGGCCTTCGGATTCGATGCTTACATATCAACGCTTTGTCCCAGGGTCGCCATCGACGACAGCATGAGGTACGAGGTCCCGGTGATCACCGCCGCGGAGGTCGACCTGCTCATCGACATCGAGGCGCCCTACGTCTTCGACCAGCTTCACTGAGGCAGTGACCCATCTTTCTCGGACAGCTCGTGCAGCCTGTCAGCTAGGGCCCTGATATCGTCAACGCCGTGGACGTTGACATCAAGCGCCTGGAGCCATGTATCCGGTATCGCCTCCTCTCCATAATAGGCCCCCGCCAGGCCCCCCGTCACCGCTGCTGCGGTGTCCGTGTCGCCGCCCAGGTTGACCGCATGCTCGATCGCCGACCGAAGGCCGTCGGTCCGCATCAACGACCAGCATGCCACTTTGAGCGTCGATATCACGTATCCGGAGCTGTCTAGCGCACCGTCGGAATCGAGCAGGTCCTTTAGCGCCTCATTGATGGCCGGATATGCCCATTCTGTCAGTTCCAGGAGCCTGGCCCATGCCGCCTTACGGTCCATTATCAGCAGGTCCGCGAGGAACGAATCATAGACGACGCAGGCATCGATGCATAGCGGATGAGCGTGAGTGATCCGTGAGACGTCCATGGAGGCGTCCCTCAGCTGGTCTGGATCGGACCGGGCAGCAAGCGCCACCGGCGCCGTCCTCATGAGGCTGCCGTTCCCCGCCGACATCTTGCCGACCTCCTCGTGGACGCGCTGTCCCGCCTCGTTCCAGTGCGCTCCCTGCTTCAGAAGCTCCATGGAGGCGATGGTCGTCCGGCCCAGGCTGATGGGATCGGACGAATACCATTCCAGAAATCCTCGGGCTATGTCCTCCGGCACTATTATCTCGGTCCTGGCGATGCTATCGGCCACCTCCCAGGTCATCTCGAAATCATCGGTGTACCTCCCGGCGGGCAGGCCTCTCTCCGTACGGCGCATCTCTGTGACGCGGCCGAACCGTTCACCGATCCGTTCCCCTGTCCAACCCTCAACGGATGCACCCAGTGCGTCCCCGACCGCCACCCCTAGCATACAACCCCTATACCTCGACCTCATGCAACATGAACCTCGGGGTACGGAATAACTCTTTTGGTGGACGGTCCAAAGGCCGCTAGACCTTGGTGGCCGCTACCAGTTCGGGGTCGATGTCTTCTATCTCGGACCCGATGTAATAGGATATCGATAGGATGACCACCCAGTCCTCCCAAAAGCTTAAATCCGCCATATCCGATTACAAGGTTCCCGGGGGATCCTGAATTGCTTGAGTTCCTACATGATGCGGAGCTTATTGCACAACTTCTAGCCAAGGCTCTCTCGGAACCCCCGAAGGACGAGGTCTGCCCGCTCACACGGGACCTCATCCTGCGCCTCGACGAGATCCGGGAGAGGGCCGATAAACTGGCGGATGTCAGGCGGATGAGGGGCGACACACCGCTGATATTCCAGGAGCGGGTCTACCTCGTCTTCCTCGTCCTGCACGCCCGGATCGACCTCGGCGACCTGCTGGCCCCCCTGGGCTCCTCCAAAAGGGGCGGGACCCCCGAGAACGGCATCCACGATATCCTCGACTTCATGAGCTTCGGCGCCTTCCTCCAGCTGAAGGCCCTCCAGCAGATGTCCGAGGACGACCGATCTGCACTGTATCAGGAGTCGGTCGGCACCATAGGCCGCAGGGAGAGGGTGGCCGCCCTCAGGAACGAACTTCCCATGTTCAGGCCCCAGAACCGCCTGGTCAACGACGAGTTCATCGCCAAGGTCGACGATAAATGGGCCTCTATGCCCGACCCCCTCAAGGAGGACATCACTTCCTGCCTTTCGAAGCCCAAGTTCGTCATGGGCAAGGGCTGGTACTCCATCAGGAACTATTGGGCCGCCCCCATGCGGCAGCAGCAGTTCATCCCCCTCGATTCGGCGGAGCAGTACATCGAGGCGTTCAACAAGCGCTACAACGCCGCCCGGATCACGTACGAGCGGGAGTGCGGGGAGCCCCTTCCCGAACAGAAGGAGTCGTTCTGAGCAGAAGCCGTTCCGGGGGGAACAAAGGGTTTAATATCGCCCACGCGATCATCCAACGATGGTTCGGTACCGGCTCCTGGGCGTCATCGTCCTTGTCCTCATGCTTCTTCCGGCATCCTCTGCTGCAGAGGACCCTCCGTGGAAGCTGAAGAAACAGCCCCAGCTCGATGAGTTCTCGGTACCCGAGCTCGAACCCGGCGCTTCCGGGACCCTGGAGTTCGTCCTCGTCAACAACCTGGACCACTCGTTGGCCAACGGCACCCTGACCATGGAGCTGTACTCCTACTCCAACCTTGAGAAGACCAGATCGGTCACAGATCTCGACAATATCCCCGAACTGACCGCTCTCTCGGGCGCCTACGATGCCAGAGGTGCGGATCCCATCCGTTTCGAGCTGGAGACCGTCGAACCGGGGGAGCAGGTGGTGTTCGAGGTCAGGGTGAAGACATCGGGGGACACCGAAAGGGGCTACTACTCCCTTCGTTTCAAGCTGGAGTTCGACCTCGGGAACGCGTATGTGACAGATTCGGGCCGTCCACAGACCTTCGAGCTGAAATCCGCCGGACATCTCGACCCCGGCGAGCTCAGGTCCATCAACACCACCGATTACCCCGACGACTGCTACGGGATCATCTCGGAGACCTCGTTCTCCGTGGTCAGAAAGGACTACACGAACCTGCTGTACTTCCTGGGAGCGACCACTCTCGGCGTCTTCTGCGCCGCCGGATACCTCTATTTCTGGGAGAAGAGGAACGAGGGTTGAAGGAGAGGCCCTTCCCACCCATTCAAACTGGCTTGATCTCGCAAAATAACACCATTTTACCGGCAGCTACGCTGCTTCCTGAAAGAAGGATCAAAAAAAGAGGTGGCTTTCAGCGGGCGGGGTTATAAATAAATTCGCTCTGAGGTGACCAACGAAGTCCCCGGGGGATAATCCCGCTGAAAGCTCATATTGCGTTATGCACGTGAGGCAATCATAGAAGGAGGTGCTTTAGGCGCTCCCAGTCCTCACACAGGCGCTGTCCAGCTTGAATGACAGCGCTCTGTCTGAATCCCAGGGAATCCTTCCTGTGCTCGTGAGTCCGGATCTCCTCGATCCGGGTATTGACAAGGTCGCGGAGAAGCGCGCCCTCGATCTCGATATCGAGGTCGCGGCCGCCATCGATGTACGCGTCGATGTTCAGATCAGCGCCATTTTGTGTCATGTTCATCGAATATTCTGTTGTCCTGCGGGATATATAAACCGGTCGCGGTTATTACCAAAAGGCCTTGGTGGAGGCCCTTATTTACCAATTTTTTTCGTAATAACCATCGCAATTTTGGGGGTGTTTATGCTCTCTTCAGTGGCGCAAACAGCGTTCTCCCTGGTTTTTATAGGCCCCGGGACCTGTCATTGGCGACATTTGTTCGAAAAAGGAGGCCTACAGGAGCCTCGAACCTCGGTTAGGACAGGTGCTTACAGCAGAAAATTAGGAGTTCGGGCCCCGTTCATTCAATCCTCGGCCTCGGCGGAGGTATCCTCTTCGTGATAGATCGAGATCCGCTTACCGTAGCCGAGCGCCCTGAGCTCCGCGATCCGTCTGTTGATCATCTCCCGCAGGAGAGCGTCCTCAAGATCGGAGTTAAGGCTATGCTTCTTGGTCTTGAGGGTATCAGTATCCAACAGAGTATCTACACTGCTCATGCTGCTCAGCATCAGTTCTAGCCTCACGGTCTCTTAAGAACCCTTGGTTCAGAGCAATTTACCTTGAGACGGCACAAAACGGCTCGGGAGAGAGGAATTCAATAAAAAACTCCTCCATCGGTATGACTTCTACAGGATCATCAGCCTGAGCTTCTTGGGGTCCTTCTCGGCCCCGTTCGGCAACTGGACCGTTGCATCCTCTCTCCCGTTCTCTATCTCTGATAAAAAGCCGAGCGCCCTGAGCTCGGCGACCCGGCGGTTGACCAGTTCCCTCAGGAGAACACCCTCTATCTCGGTGTTCATATCCCGCAGGGACTCGTATGCGGTCTTCTCTTGTTCCGGGGTCTGTTGTTCTTCTGTCACTATATCCTCATTTGGCCCGGCCGTATATAAACCCCGTTTGGACATTACCAGAAATCCACTACCTGAATTTCCACTGCAATATTGCCGATATCCGCTCGAAAGCCCGCTGGACGCGGCTTTCGAGCTGAATACGTGCTAGAAAAAGTGGCTCCGGCCGCTCTTATGCTATCGAGAACGAGCTCGCGCTGATATATTGAAGGCCTAGAAATCGTCGCTAGGAGGCTCAGAACAGGAGCAGCTTGAGCTTCTCGGTATCCTCGAGAGGCATCAGGGGCTCCTCGAAATCAGGCTTTCTCTTCTCCGGCCTGATATCATCTGCGTAACCGCTTGCACGAAGCTCCTCGACGCGCTGCTGTACGAGCTCCTGAAGTAACGCATCCTCGATCTCCTCTTCGAGATCGCGGAGGGCGTCCTTGTACCCGTCTATTCCGATATTGTCGTAGGAGCGGTTCATGCTATCAAGGGTAACAGACCGCCGTGAGTATATATACCGAACTTGGTTAAACCCAGCGTAAATGGTGTATAACCAATGTTTCGGGGGATTTGGGCGTTTATTGCAGGAACTGTTTCCATGATGATTCGTTGGTCGGTCCCACGCCGGGAAAATGCTCGGACCCATGCCGATATTCAGCTGGGACCCGCCCTACGACACGGGCTATGATCGATCTACGCAATATGCAGTATTGTCCTACATGGATCGCCCCCGATCCTTGCATTAGCGTTTCGGGGGGTCGATATGGAAGGGTATGATACTAGATGTAACGACGAAAGACCCACGCTGGGAAAACGCTCGGACCCACGCTGGTATCAAGCTATCACCCATGCTCAGATACAGCTTGCACCCTCGCTGAACGGATGGTTCGTTAGATGAGATGGATATCGTAATAGATGTATAGGAACGGATTATCGGAGCAATATATTGAATCCTATCTATCCTATATCATAATTAAATAAGGAAGGGGCGGGAGCTCTGGGGTCTTTGATGTCGTCTCAGAAGAGGAGAAGCTTCAGCTTCTCGACGTTCTCTCTTACGTGTGTACCGGATATCTCCCTCTTGGACTTCATCCGGTTCTTGAGCTCTCTCTCGGTCCCAAGCGCCCTTAGCTCCGCGATGCGGCGTTCCACAAGCTCGCGGAGGACGACACCCTCGATCTCCTCCTCCTCGGAGGAGCGGGTGCCGGAAACATATGATGATGCGTCCTGTCTGACGGTGCTCGTCGTCATCGATATGAACTACGCTCTAGAGCATATAAATAGGGAACTTGGTTAATACCAGCCGGATTGGTGTATAGGCGGTTCTAACCAACGTTTCAGAGCTGTTCCTTGAGCTTCATTGCAAGGGTGGGGCTGAAGCCGTCGACCTCGGCAAGGTCCTCGACGGAGGCCTCCTGCAGCGCCTCTATCGAGTCGAATCCTGCAGCGTAGATCGCCTCGGCCTTCATCGGACCGATCCCCTTGAGGGATGTGAAGGTCTCTATGACCTGGTCCTTGGTCGCCTCGACGATGGCCTCCTCCTCCGGAGTGGGCTCCTCCTCGACGATCTCCTCGCCCTCCTCGGGCTCGTCCCTGATGACCTCCTTGATGGCGGGCATCTCGAGGACCTTGGACTTGCGGACCTCGATCCTCTTGGCGGGGTAGATCTTCTTGCACTTGTGGAACGCCTGTGTGGAGACGGTGCCGTCGATGAGACCCTTCATAAGCTCGCTGAAGGTGTTGTCCTCGGCGTAGGCCTTGACGGTCTCGCCCAGCATGTTCCTGATGAGGTACTGCTGGCTGGACTGGATACGCCTGTCGGCGATGGCCAGGGGCTTGACCCTGACCTTGTACCCGTCCTTGGTCTCCACATCGAAGACGCCTTCGGTCTTGCTCTTCCGGCGCCTTGTGAGCCTGATCACGTAGTCCGAGGTGAAATCGTGGCCGATCAGGCGCGTTAGCGCTTCGTTCCCCTTCACGCCGTAGACCTGGAAGTAGAGCTTGATGTGCATCTTGGACATGTCGCCGGTGAGATCGTGGAGCGTGACCACGGTCTTCCTCCCGATGAGCTTCTCCGGCTCATCCGTGAGGGTCTCGCCTATCTGGACCCTGTTGAACATATCGGGTGCGACGACCTTGTACCAGTCCTTTGCCTTCCATTTGTCCTTCATCCGCTTCGCAGCGCTTCGGGATAGTTTTCTCTCTGCCACTTGAGTTCACCTCGTGGGTAGAATGCCAGAATGACCTTCCTATATTTATATTAGATGGGTAAGAAAGTATGTCATTTATAAGGGAGGGTCGAAGACCCAGGATCGGAAGACTGGGGCCGATGACGATCAATAGAGCTCGTGCGCCGCCTCTGCCGTCGTCTGGTCCTTCTCGTGCTCACGCTGGAAGTACGATACGTCCAGAGCGATGTATACGAGATCGAACACGAACGTGAACCCGATGGCGATGACCACGTCGAGCGCCAGGTAGACAAAATATCCAAAGAAGGCCAGTGTGATCAGGGCCAGTGCCGCCAGGCGTGTAGGACGACCTCTATCTCTCAATTTCGTCCGCATCTTCTCCCATTCGTCCAACGCCATTGGACATATATTATCATTCTCCTGACCCCGAGTTACGAACGGCTTCCGACGGACGGACGACGGCCCACGCCGGGAAAACGCTTGGACCCTTGCCTACATGGAGCTTGCACCCACCCTTGACGAATAAAACCGACGGAATGTCCCACGCCGGGAAAATGCTAGCACCCACGCTAGGATACAGCTTGGATCCGCCCTACGACGTTTGATCGATACAGGACGTCCCATGCCGGGAAAACGTTGGGACCCGTGCTCACATACAGCTTGGACCCGCCCTCTAGGATTGGCAAACAGATGCATGGATCTCGACGACCTTCACCCCACCCCATCGAGATAAGT
>JANQNJ010000102.1 GCA_028279645.1 Thermoplasmatota archaeon | reverse complement strand
TGAAGCCCAAGCACGATGAAGAGATCGACGAGGAGAAGCCGGCCGAACGACCCAAGAAGGAGGTCATGTGCCCGGATTGCGGCCATATCCTCGAGGACGAGTATGCTGTGAGATGCTCGAAGTGCGGCTCGGAGCTGGACTTCTCCGATGAGGACGAGGATGGTGGCAGGGAGGAGGATGAAGGGGACGAGAAGGAGGACGACGAGGAGAAGGGACCGCCGTCTATGCCGGGAGACGACCCCGATAGGCCGGTCTCGTATTCGGCCAAGTATGCCGACACCGAACCCTCGTTCGAGGAGTCAGCAGCACCCTCCGGGGCTACGTGGTACGGCGCGAAGGCCAGCGATCTGCCGGAGGACGATGGCCCTGCGGAGGAGGAGGAGAGATGGTCGGTCTCCGAGCGACCACCCAAACCCCCGGTCCTCGATAGGTCCCCTATCGCGGAGAAGAAGGAGGAGCGGACCTGCAAGATGTGCGGGGCCAAGATAGACGATCCCAGGGCGAAGAACTGTCCGTTGTGTGGAACAGAGCTCGAGATGGTGGACGAGCCGGATGAGGAGAAGAAGGAGGCCGAGCTCAGCGAGATCGACAATGTCGGGCATCAGGACCGCATAGGGATCAAGGACGACGAGGCCCCATGGCAGCCGAGCTCCTTCGGCGACGTCGATATCGAATATCCCACCGACGGGGACGACGACGAGGGGCCGAAGTTCGACCTCTGAGCGGGGCCGACCGACCTATTGGGCTGAAAGGCTCTCACCTGAGAACGTCATAGCGATCCAGCCAGCGCTAAACCAGTTGTTGGAATCCCCGATCCATTGATCGGACCTGGACGGGGCCTCGATCAGCTCAGATAGTCGTTGTGTGAGGGCGGCTCCGGCTTAAGACCCTTCCTCGTCCTGATATCCTTGACTATCTTGTACAGGAGGTCCTTTGGCAGCGGATCGAAGCCCGCGTGCTCGGTGGACCAGAGGGCGCGTCCCTGGGTCGCGCTCCTGATCTCCCCGGCGAAGCCGAACAGCTCGGCAACCGGTGCCTTCGAGATCAGGGTGGACATGTCTCCCTCTGAGGTCATGTCCTCCACGGTACCCCTCCTCTGCTGGACCTCTCGGCTGACGCCGCCCATGAGCTCCTGCGGGAAGTTGATGAAGACCTTCTGCTTGGGTTCCATCAGCGTCGTCCCGGCCTGGAGCATCGCACCGTAGATGGCGTTCCTGACGGCGGGGACGATCTGGGCGTACTGCCTGTGAATGGAATCCTCGTGTAGCTTGGCGTCCACGAGCCTGAGCTTGACGTTCATGCACGGTTCGTCGCAGAGGGGGCCGCTCTTCATGACCTCCAGGAAGGCGTCGACGATGAGCTCCCGGGTCTCATGCAGGTACTGGATACCCTTGGTGACATCGGTGAACACGTTGGAGCCGAACAGAGCGAACGTCCCCTTGGACTCCACCTTGTCGAATCCTGCCTGCGCGAGCATCTGCGTGAGCTCGCTCTTGTCCTTGGGCCTTACCTTGCCCTGCTGGAACGAGCTGTCCTTGATGACCTGGGCTATCTTCGGGTCCAGGGGCTCCACCTCGATGTAGAACCTGTTGTGCTTGTTGGGGGACTTCCCCTCGAAAGGACCGGCAGCACCGCCGACGGTCTCCCTGTAGACCACGATGGGCTTCGAGGAGATGACCTCAACTCCGTGCTCCTTGATGATCCTGTCCTGTGTTATCTCAAGATGGAGCTCGCCCATTCCGGAGATCAGGTGCTCCCCGGTCTCCTGGTTGATCTCCACCACGATGGATGGATCGGCCTTGCCGATCTTCCTGAGGACCTCCACCAGCTTCGGCAGGTCCTTGACGTGCTTGGCCTCGATGGCCACGGTAACGACCGGTTCGCTGACGTGTATTATCCTCTCGAACGCCTCCATCTCGGGATCGTCCGTCACTGTAGATCCTGCGACAGCGTCCCTGAGGCCCGCAACGGCCACGATGTTCCCGGCGATGATCTTCTCCACGTTGATCCTGTCGGGTCCGACGAAGAGGCTGACCTGCTGGATCCTGTTCTTCTTGGGCATCCCGGCGACGAAGACCTCCTGCCCCTTCACGATGGAGCCGCTATAGAGGCGGCCTGCAGCGATCTCGCCCGCATGGGGGTCCATGAATATCTTTGTGACCATGAAGACGGTGGGTCCGTTCTTGTCGACGTTCATCATGGACTTCCCCTCGCCCGAGTCGATCTCGCCCTTCCAGATGTGCGGGATCCTGTACTTCTGGGCATCCACGGGATTGGGCAGGTGCTTGATGACCATCTCGAGGAATACCTCATGAACGGGAGCCTTCTTGGCAAGTGCCTTCTGCTCCTCTTTGGCACAATGGTCGTAGATGTCGTTGAAAGTGATCCCGCTCCTCTTCATGTAGGGAACGGAGATGGCCCAGTTATGGTAGGCGGAGCCGAAGGCGACAGCGCCCTCTTCGACGTTGACCTGCCAGTCGTTCTTGAACTCATCGGGGACCATTTTCGTTATAAGGATGTTGACGTCCTTGATGATGTTGACGAACCTCTTCTGCATTTCCTCGGGCGTGACCCTGAGCTCATTGATCAGGCGGTCGACCTTGTTGATGAACAGGACCGGCTTCACCTTCTCCCTGAGAGCCTGCCTAACGACGGTCTCGGTCTGGGGCATGACGCCCTCGACGGCGCAAACGACGATGACGCAGCCGTCGACGGCCCTCATGGCCCTCGTAACGTCGCCTCCGAAGTCGACATGACCTGGAGTGTCGATAAGGTTGATCAGGTACTCGTCGTTGTCCATCTCGTGGACCATGGAAACGTTGGCGGCATCGATGGTGATACCGCGCTCCTGCTCGTCCTCGTGGAAATCGAGCATCAGCTGCTTTCCGGCCAGGTCCTCCGACATCATTCCGGCCCCGGCGATGAGATTATCGCTCAGGGTCGTCTTGCCGTGATCGATATGCGCGGCGATGTCGATGTTCCTGATGAAGGTCAGCCTGTCCATGATGGCCTGTGCCTTCTTGACGTTATCCTCTTTTCTTCCCATGAAAACACCCTGTTTGAAGTTCTCAATATCGTGATCCTGTGAATGTTCGTTCCCTGTAGCTCGAGGTCCTCATCACCTGGCGGACTTCGCCACCCTCTCCTTCTCCTCCTTCTTGGAGACGGAGTAGCTCTCTATCTCGCCCTTGGAGCCCTTGATCAGCTCCGATGCGAGGCAGTCCTCGATCGATCTCTTGTTCTTGTGAGAGCTTGAGACCGCGCCCTTGCAGATGTTGCCCAGGGCGATGTCCAGGCGCCTCGAGGGTCCGATGTCAACGGCCTTGGGGACCGAGATCCCGCCGAACCTGAGCCTCGTGACCTCCTCCCTGGGGGCTGAGTTCTCCAGGGCCCTTACGAGGACCTGCACAGGATTCTCCTTCGTCCTCTGCTGTATAAGGTCGAAGGAGCCGTTGACCACCTTGTAGGCCTTCATCTTCTTGCCGGTGAAGCGCTCGGTTGCCATCATCCTGTTCATGAGGCGCTCGACGATGCTGACCTTGTGCTTGTGGAACGCCCTGTTGGCGTGCCTGGCGCCGGAGAACGGCACCGCCACCGGCTCCAGGTTGATGTACCTGGCCAGTCCGGGGTCCCTGACCTCGACATCAGTCGGGTCGTACTTGCCGAAGATAAGAAGCTGGTCCACATCGATCACCTCGCAGGCTTCTCCTTTCTGCCCTTGACGAGCTCCCTCAGGGAGACGTTGTTGACCTTGATGACCTTGTACCGGACACCCGGGATGTCCCCGTAGGACCGTCCCATCCTTCCGCCGATCCCCTCGATCATGACCTCGTCGTGCTCGTCGATGAAATTGATGGCGCCGTCGCCCACCGCGAAGGCGGTGACCTGGCGGCCGTTCTTGATGAGCTGGATCTTTACGCACTTTCGAATGGCGGAGTTCGGCTGCTTCGCCTCTATGCCGACCTTCTCGATGACGATGCCCCTGGCCTGGGCTGCTCCCTCCAACGGGTCCGACTTCTCCTTCAGCTTGAGGGCTGCTTTCTTGAAGTATCGGTCCTTCCACTGGAACCTCTTGCGGTTCTTCTTCAGTATGCGTGCTGCATAGAGGCCTTTTGCCAATCTCTCACCTCGTGCTTCGGCCTATAACAGTTATCATATATAAGAATAGCAGATGGAAAAGGGGCGGTGCCAGGCCCTGAAAACCCATCGTTGGCCATGGTGACGGAGGCTCTTCGACGGGTTCCTGTCGATGGCCCGGGAACCTGTGCACCACGGATACTCGCGCCTCGATCTCCGGCCGAACGCTGTCATCATCCGTCAGTGCCTCTCGGGCTCCTGACGAACTCATTCAACTATGTGAGCAACTGTTAAATATCCACCCAACTTACCTGGGTTCATGTTCCCGAGGATACATGGTTCATGCTATATCGCTGGCTCTGCCGTGGTTGTCGGAAACGCCCTTATCGGCAGGGGCGTAAGCATTTGGCCCAACGCCGTCGTGAGGGCAGATCTGAACACCATCGAGATCGGTGCTGGCACCAACATCCAGGACTGCTGCATCGTGCACGCCACCATGGACCACCCGACCAGGATCGGTCGCGACGTCTCGGTGGGCCACGGGGCCGTGGTCCATGCCTGCACCATCGAGGACGAGGTCATCGTCGGTATGAACGCCACCGTCCTCGACGGGGCGACGGTCGGTACCGGCTCCATCATCGGTGCCAACGCCCTTGTGAAGGCGGGCGAGACGATCCCGCCGTACAGCCTGGTCCTCGGGGTCCCGGGCAAGGTGGTGAAGACCGACGAGGCCCTCGCCGAGAGCGCGCGCAAGAACGCTGCCACCTACCATATGCTGAGGGACCAGCATCTGTCCGACCAGCATCTCGACAACAGGACATTCTTCTACACCCTCGTGGACCTCGTCGACATAAAGCCCCACGAGGAGATCATCCAGGAGAACCTCGACAAGCTGCTATCGGCGGTCAAGGCCGATGGGATACTCAGGAAACCGGTGCTCCTGGACCGCCGCCACAAGGTCGTCCTCGACGGCCATCATCGCGTCGCGGCCCTGACCCAGCTTGGATACAGCAAGATACCGGTCTACATGGTCGATTACGACGACGAGCGGATACTCCTGGACTTCTGGCCCGAGGCCGAGGTCAAGGGGTTCGGCAAGGAGGCCGTGATCGAGAAGGCGGTCAAGGGGGAGAAGTACCCGCCCAAGACCACGCGGCACATCATCAAGTTCGAGATCAAGGAGAGGCACACCCCGCTCGAGGAGCTGGAGTGAGCCTGACCGATCTCTGATCGATCGACAGCTACATTTCGCTCCAGCTTAAAGGCCGGCCCAGGAGGCCTGAATCGTCAGATAGTTATACCTGTAGTCGATGTCAGGAATGGACCGCGGCCGTTCCCGGATATCACGGCGATCAGCAGGCGGTCCTGCAGGTGATATCGTGAAGATGACAGCGCTGAACGAGGAGCATGTGAGGCTCGGTGCCAGGATGGTGGAGTTCGCCGGATGGGAGATGCCGATACAGTACTCCAGCATCATGAAGGAGCACATGGCCGTCAGGGGGTCCGCGGGGATATTCGACGTCTCCCACATGGGCCAGCTCTTCCTCACCGGGGACGGCGTCGAGACCCTGGTGGACCGCGCATTCACCAACACCTTCAAGCGCCGCAAGCCTGGTGCAATGGAATATACCCACATGCTGGATGAGGAGGGACGGATCATCGACGACATGATCGGCACCTGGCTGGACGAGGAGACCTTCTTCGTGGTCCCCAACGCAGCCACCACCGAGACGGTAAAGGAATGGCTCGGCGGTCTGGCAGCGGGCGCAGGAAGCGTCACTTTCCAGCACGACCCCTCCCGTTTCTGCATCGCGGTCCAGGGCCCCTCATCCGAGGGAATCCTTGAGACCGCTCTTGATATCGACCTATCCGGCCTGAAGTTCTTCAGGCTCCTGACCGCCGAGATAGGCGGCGGGACCTGCTTCGTATCGAGGTCCGGATACACCGGCGAGAACGGTTTCGAGGTATACGGACCTGCAGAGCAGGCGACCACCGTCTGGAACCGTGTCCTGGAGAAAGGCTCACCGGAGGGAATGGTGCCCGTAGGACTGGGTGCGAGGGACACTCTCCGATTGGAGAAGTGCTTCCTGCTCTCGGGCCAGGACTTCCACAACGACCGGACACCTCTGGAGGCCGATCACGAGTGGGTCATCGAATGGGACCACGACTTCGTGGGGAAAGAGGCCCTGGAAAGGCAGAAGGAGGCAGGCGGCTACCGACGATGGTCCGCGGTCCTCATGGCGGATCGGGGCGTGCCCAGGCCGGGGTGCGAGGTCGTCATCCCCGCCCACGATCGGAGCCCGGTCGGGAGACCGATCGGCGAGGTGACCAGCGGCACAGTGTCCCCTGTTCTCAACAAGGGGATCGCCATGGCCTACCTCGACGAGGACCGTTCTGCCCCCGGCACCACCGTCGAAATCGAGATAAGAAAGAAGGGCTATACCTCCAGCGTGGTCGAAAAGCCCTTCGTGAAGCAGGGATGAGGTCCGGAGCGTGAAGCCATGAATATCCCGGAAGGTTACCTGTATACCGATAACCATGAATGGGTCCTGATCGACGGGACCAAGGCCAAGATAGGCATCACCGATCATGCCCAGCACGAGCTCACCGAGGTCGTCTATGCCGAGCCTCCAGAGGTCGGCGTCGAACTGTCCAAGGGCGATATGATGGCCACCCTGGAATCGGTGAAGGCAACCGAGGAGGTCTTCTCGCCGGTCTCCGGAAGGGTAATCGCCGTGAACGAACGTCTCGGCGATAATCCTGAGCTCGTCAACGAGGACCCTTACGGCGAGGGATGGCTGGCCGAGATAGAGCTTTCGGACCCGGAAGAGGCAAAGGCTCTTCTGGACAGCGCCGGATACTCGGCCCTTCTGGGCTGAACAGGTGGTCGGAACCCATGAAGGACGCCCTCCTCGATATCCTCGTCTGCCCCGATTGCAGGTCCTCCCTCGACCTCTCGGAGGTCGGAAAGGAGGTCCAGGAGAACGGCGTGAGGGTCGTTATCGAGGGCTCCCTGGTATGCACCGCGTGCAGTGGGAAGTTTGATATAGCTGGAGGGATACCCGACCTATTGCCGAAAGGACGCTCATGAGAGGCGCCGTCAGGCCCTCCGACCATGACGATTTGAAAGGAGTTGAAGAAATGACCGACGTTGAGGCCTTCAGGATCATAGGGAAGTTCAAGATGAACGACCGCTACGTACCTTTTACGAAGGAGGTCGCTGCCGGTAGCGAGGACGAAGCCAGGGAGATGGTGATGTCCGACATCGGCAGCAAGCACCGGATGAAGCGCAGGTTCATCGATATCGAGACCATCGAGAAGGTTCCCGCTGGAGAGATCACCTCGCCCATGGTCGAGTTCATCGTGGGTGAGAAGAATGAGTGAGGAAGCTCCGATGGGGGCCGACGAGAAGGCGGCGATACAGCAGAACCTCGAACAGACCCTGGCCTACCTCGAGGTCCTCGAGAAGGAGATCGCGCTCCTGGGCCAGAGGATGGAGCTCGTCCGCGGCGCCATCGTGGAGCACAGAGGCGCCGTCGATGGTATCAAGGAGGTTATGAAGGAGGCGGAAGGCGAGGGAGAGGGGACCGGCGAGATACTGGTGCCTCTCGGCGCTGGAGTCCAGATGAAGGGCCGGATCACCGATGCCACCCACCTTCTGGTGAACGTGGGCAGCGGCGTCGTCATCGAGAAGGACCCGGAAGGGGCCATCAAGACCCTCGAGGCACGGATCTCCAGCTACGAGACGAACCTGGAGAACCTCACAGAGCAGCTCAAGGCAAGGCAGCAGCAGCAGCAGATGCTCTCAGGCGGCCTCCAGGGCCTCAGAGGGCAGTAGGGTCCTGGTGAGGTCCGGATGTTCAAGAACCTGAAGGAGCGCCTGTCCACCTTCAAGAACCTGTCCGAGGACGATCTTTTCGAGGAGGGCGGGCCTGTCCAGGCGGAACAGTCGAAGCCGGCTGGTAAGCCCAAGGGGAAGGCGAAGACGCCGAAGCCATCAGGTCCTAAGCCTAACGAGGGGAGGGCTCCCGTCAAGGTGGCCAAGAAGGTGAAGGCCGCACCCCCGGAACCTGCACCATCCAGAAAGGCAGTCGTCGATCACGACAGCGGCATCGGCAGGCGGCTGAGCAAAAAGAAGGTGGAGAACATCCTCTGGGACCTAGAGATGATACTTCTGGAGAGCGATGTGGCCCTTCCTGTCGCCGAGCAGATCCAGGAACGTGTCAAGGAACGGCTCCTCACCTCCAAGGTCGAACGGGGCAGGTCTCCCGGCGATATCATCGAGAAGGCCCTCAAGGACGCCATACTCGACGTCATAACCCAGAAGACCTTCAGTCTGGTCGGGTTCGTCGAGTCCCGCGATAAGCCCGTTGTCCTCATGTTCGTCGGTGTCAACGGTACGGGAAAGACCACGGCGATAGCCCGCCTCGTCCACAAGTTCAAGTCCAGGAACCTCCAGTGCGTCATGGCCGCTGCAGACACCTTCCGAGCTGGAGCCGTTGAGCAGCTGGGCATCCATGCCGACAACCTCGGCGTCAAACTGATCAAGCACGGACCGAACAGCGACCCAGCTGCCGTGGCCTTCGATGCAGTGGAGCACGCCAAGGCCAGACACAAGGATATCGTCCTCATCGACACCGCCGGAAGGATGCAGACCAACGTCAACCTCATGGACGAGATGAGGAAGATCAAGAGGATATCCAAGCCCGACATGATCATCTTCGTCGGAGACGCCCTCACCGGTAACGATGCCGTCATCCAGGCGACGAAGTTCGACGAGGCGGTGGGGGTCGACGCTGTGATCCTCACGAAGATCGACGCCGATGCCAAGGGCGGAGGCGCTATATCGATGTCCTACACCATCAACAAGCCGATCATCTACGTCGGCGTGGGCCAGGAGTACGACGACCTCCAGCCGTTCAGCCCCACCTGGCTCGTCGAGAGGATGTTCGACCAGTGAACGTACCGATCACGGAACACTGATCATCTGCCCATCGGCCACTTTCTGCCATATCTCGACCCAGTTCCACCAGTATTGTGACCGCTGACCGTTGCAGAAGGGGGCCGCAACCGCCCTGATACCACCTGTCGAATCGGTTTAAAAACGCCGATTACGAGGTTTTCTTTTTAAATAAAGTTTAAATATGTTATAATAGATATATTGAAGAGTTGCAACCTCGGATGTGACGCGGTGCACCACTCGCGAGGCATGTCCATGTCGAGTAATGACGTCCCCCCTGATGTTACGGACAGCAAGAGGGTAGATGACCCTGGCCCCGGACCCAGTGAAACTACTTCTCCGACCGCCGGAGGTCCGGCCAAACCTGCCGATGAAACCGGGGTATGGCCCGTAGAGCTTCTCAGAGCCGTTCTCAAGGAGTCCGGGATGCCTTTCATCGCATGGGACCAGAGCGGCCACATCGTGCAGATGAACAGGGCCGCCTGCGAGGGTACCGGCCAGGACCAGACCAAGGTCATAGGCGCCCATCTCTCGGTGATCTTCCCGGACACCCCGTCCAAGATGGTCCAGGCCCGGATCCAGAAGCTGATGAAGGGCGAGAACGTCGTCGGGGTCGAGATCCCGTTCCTCAAGGGGGATGAGGAGAGGATCGGTCTATGGAACGCGGTCATGGTCAACGACGTTGAGAGCCACGGCCGCTTCTGCGGGGCGATATGGCTGGATATCAGCGAGAGGATCCGGATGGAGAACATCGTCCTGGAGTCGAACATGGAGCTCCAGACAGCGCTGATGAGGTCGAACGAGGCTCGGAAGCAGAGGGTCGAGTTCCTCGCAGGCATGTCCCACGAGCTCAGGACCCCGCTGAGCGCCATCATCGGCTTCTCCGAGCTGATGCTCGACGAGACCCACGGCGACCTCACACATGAACAGAAGGAGTTCCTCAAGGATATCTTCAAGTCGGGCAAAGCCCTCCTGAGCATCATCAACGACATGCTCGACATAACGAAGATCCAGGCCGGCAGCCTGGAGCTGAGCAAGATCCAGATCTCCGTCAACGAGGAGGTCATGAAGGTCATCAAGGCAATGAGGGACCAGTACCACCATAAGGGAATGGAGCTGGAGGTCGAGATCCCGGACGACCTGTCCGACATCGAGGCTGACCCCTCCCGATTCAGGCAGATGATCACCAACATCCTAGATAATTCAATCAAGTTCACACCTCAGGGCGGCCAGATCCGGATATCCGCCGAGAACGGCACCGGCCAGTCGCTGGGGAAGGTACTGATACATATCAGCGATACCGGTCCCGGGATCCCGGCCCAGCTCAAGGACGCCATCTTCAAGGAGTTCATCCAGCTGGGTGACGCCCTGACCGAGAAGCCGAAGGGGACCGGTCTCGGCCTGCCTCTCACAAGACGGCTCATGGAGCTTCACGAGGGCGAGATCGGCATCGAATCCGAGGAGGGAAAGGGTACCACGATCACACTTGAGTTCCCGAGCCTCGTTCCTCTGGAGACATTCGCTGCCACCGATGGAGAGAGGCCGGTCATCCTCGTGATCGACGACAACGTCCAGAACCAGAAGCTCTTCAGCACAGTGCTGAACGACGCCGGCTACGACGTCCTCATCGCCCAGAACGGCAAGGAGGGTGTCAGGAAGGCGATATCTCTGAAGCCGTTCGCGATCCTGCTGGACATCATGCTTCCGAAGATGAGCGGCTGGGACGTCCTGAAGGTGCTCAAGGAGCACGACACCACCTCCAACATCCCTGTGATCATCGTTTCTATAGTCGAGGACCAGGAGAAGGGCATAAGCCTTGGTGCCATCGACAACTTCACAAAGCCCATCGACAGGACCAAGCTCCTGTCGAGGCTGGCCATGCTGCGTCCCGTCCTCGACGGCGAGAACCTTAACGTCCTCGTGGTGGACGACGACTTCTCCATGGTGAAGCTCATCACCGAGATCATGGAGAACGAGGGCCACAAGGTCACCGGCGTATTCGACGGCAAGAGCTGTATCGAGTCGGTGCAGAACGATCCTCCCGATATCATCCTTCTCGATCTCATGTTGCCGGACATCAGCGGTTTCGAGGTCGTTTCCATCCTCAAGAGCGATCCCGATTCGCGGCGCATCCCTATCATGGTCATCACAGGCAAGGACCTCACACCGGAGGAGGTCGACAAGCTGAACGATGACATCATCTCGATCACCCTCAAGGAGGACTTCAACCAGCGCGGTCTGCTTGACGAGCTGGAGTTCCTCTGCAAGGTCCTGAAAACGCAAAGGAGGGGTTAGAATAGCAGGCGAAAGCATACTGGTTGTTGAAGACAATCCAATGAACCTCAAGCTGGCCAGGATAATACTGGAGCAGAACGGCTACCTCGTGACCGAGGCCACCGATGCCGAGGAGGCCATGGACATCCTGAAGTACCGGGACTTCGACCTGATACTCATGGACATCCAGCTTCCGAAGATGGACGGCCTCACGCTGACCTCCATCATCAAGGAGGACCCCGAGAAGGCCCACATCCCCATCATCGCCCTAACGGCGCACGCAATGGTGGGCGACAGGGACAAGGCGCTCAAGGCCGGATGCGTGGGTTACATATCCAAACCCATCGACACCGAGATCTTCCCGAAGCGGGTCCAGCAGTACATCGAGGAGTCAAAGAAGTGATCATGAAACGGTCCTTCCGGGGGCTGTAACAGGCCGCCGTGAACGGCAGGACCGGAACGAACCGAGGACATCAACGAGCGATCGAACGCGAGAGGAAGCACCATGAAGAAGTCCGGAATCGGCATCAAGACCAAGCTCTTCCTGGTCTTGACGGGTCTCATCGCCCTCATCATCCTCATAGTCGGCTACATATCGATAGATACCTTCACCGACGAGGTCGAGACCAACGCCCAGGACAACAACCTCGAGATCGCCCGCAGTAACGCGATCTGGATAGAGAACCAGATATCCACCATCGAGGGGAAGATCGTGGAACTGGCCTCCCGCGACTCGACCGTGGAACGGTGCGAGAACAACGAATGGACCAAGGTCGGTGAATCGTTCGAGACCGTTTACGAGAGCGACGATATCTTCACCTATATCGACATCCAGGACGAACGGGCATACATCAAGTACCGCCTTGATTCCGACGGCGGGGAGAAGCTCAATCAGAACGCCTCCGAGTACCGTCCGTTCTTCTGGGAGGTCATGGAGACGAAGACCCCCCTGGTATCGGAGGTCGTCTACAGCATAGGGGCCGAATCACCCGCAGTGAGCATATCCGCCCCCGTCGTCAACTCCAGCGGCGAGGTGGTCGCCGTCATCAACGGGTTCCTGTCCCTGGAGGCGATGAGCAAGCTGCTTCAGGACATCAAGATCGGCGAGAACGGCTATCTGTTCATCGTCGACAGCAACGGCATAGTCATCTCCCATCCTGAAGGTGAGTACATAACCTCCCGTACCAACCTCACCACCTACCTTCCCATCGTGGGCAAGGTCCTCGAGGGCGAGGACGGCTCCATGGAGTTCCAGAACGACCTCCGGAACGAGAAGCAGATCGGCGGTTACGCCCATATCGCCTCGCTGGACTGGGGCGTCTGCGCAGTCCAGCCCAAGGACGAGGCGATGGAGCCGGTGGTGGCGCTCACCCAGACCATCCTCTATCTAAGCCTTATCTTCATCATAGTGGGCCTCATTGTCGGCGCCGCGTTCTCACTGGCCATCACCCGGCCTCTCTCCGAGCTTATGAAGGGTACCTCGAGGGTCACCCACGGGGACCTGAACTACCGCATCAACATCAGGTCCCGCGACGAGGTCGGGATGCTGGCGAGATCGTTCAACATCATGACGCTCAAGCTCGAGCGTTCCTACGAGGAGCTCGAGAAGCAGGTCAAACAGCGGACGAAGGAGCTCAAGAGCTCGAACATAGAGCTGACAAACGTCAACAAGCGCCTCAAGGAGGCGGACAGGTTGAAGTCGGAGTTCCTTGCCAACATGTCCCACGAGCTGAGGACGCCCCTGAACGCCATCATCGGCTTCTCCGAGGTCCTCCAGAGCAAGGGCTTCGGCGAGCTCTCCCCGCAGCAGGAGGAGTTCATCAACGACATCCATTCTGCCGGGAAGCACCTCCTCGAGCTCATCAACGAGATACTGGACCTGTCCAAGATCGAGAGCGGCAAGATGGAGCTGAACCTCACCGACATCGACGTGGAGGAGGAGGTCAGGAGCGTCCAGACCGTTGTCAAGCCCCTTTACAGCAAGAAGGGCCTCTCCTTCAGCATCGATATACCGCGGGACCTCCCGGCGATCAGGGCAGATCCCGTCCGGTTCAAGCAGGTCATGTACAACCTCGTCAGCAACGCGATCAAGTTCACTCCTTCCTACGGCCTGGTCAGGATCGTGGCCAAGCGCAGAAAGAACTTCATCAAGGTCGACGTCATCGACACCGGCGTGGGGATCAAGAAGGAGAACTTCTCCCTGGTCTTCAAGGAGTTCCGGCAGATCGACGGTTCGGCCTCCCGCGAACAGGAAGGGACCGGCCTCGGACTGCCGCTGGCCAAACGTTTGGTGGAGCTTCACGGAGGGAAGATCTGGTTCAAGAGCGTCTACGGAGCGGGAACCACCTTCTCCTTCACGCTGCCGGTCTCGTCCGGCGAGAAGGTGAGCACACGACCCGGCCGCCGCCAAACTT
>JANQNJ010000070.1 GCA_028279645.1 Thermoplasmatota archaeon | reverse complement strand
TCACGTATCCTTCGACGTAGGTCTCGACCTCGGGCTCCAGCTCGGCATCGTGCTGAACATCGGCCAGGCTGACGTTCTCCTCGCCCTTGTGCGACTCGTATCCGTCCTTCTCGATGAGGATCTCGTAATGTCCAGGATCGACGGTCACCTCGTACTGCCCTGATCGATCGGTGGAGGTGTTCTGATATGTGCTCCTTTTGTTGTCTGGATCGTAGACATGGACCACGGCGTCCATGATCGGATCGTCGGTCTCGGCATCGGTCACAGTACCGTGGATCCTCGCTCCGATCGATCCGGATGCGATCGATGAAAGGACGATGGAAATGAGAAATATCGATAGGATACATACCCGTGGGTCCCGATCATCACCGGATATCGATGTACAGTCCATGTTACGCATTCGTATCCGGTGTTGCGTTGATATGCGTTATGGTCGACACTCCCCAATAATTGAAGAATGAAGGTCTAAGGAGCATAATCCATCATATAACGTATATGAGAAAAGGATACCAGAAGTATTAAATATATAATTTCTCGATTTTTGTGGCCGACCAGGTGTCCATATGTTAGATTGTTCCAGGCTGGGGTTACTGCTAGTACTCTTGAGCTTCCTAGTTATCGGTGGGTCGGTTTCCGGTGAGTTCGGGGACGAGGTCCTGCTCGGTGACATCGGGGGCGGCAACGCTCTCGACCTCGTTGTTGCAGATACAGATCATGGAACAGGTGGAGCCGTTTTCATCATCCTTGATCCCGACGAGGGGAATCACACAGCATCCGATGCAGATATCGTGATCACAGGCGAGACCGGTTCCCGGTTCGGTTCGAGCATCGCCCTTGCCGACATGGATGATGACAACATGACAGACCTGATCGTCGGAGCGCCAAATGCTTCGAACGGAGAGGGCATCGTCTACATCTTCCTCTCGCCATCAGGCAACCTCACATACGAGGGTGCCGACCACAACGTTACCGCCGACAGCGACATCATGGGGTTCGGCGCCACCGTGGAGGCGATCGAGTACAGCGGTGACAACCGAACAGACCTGGCGATCGCTAGCATCTACCGGCCCGACGGGAACGGATTGATCGCGTCGTATTACGACGACATGGTCCCTGAGGACCGCGAATACATGGAGGTGGTGGAGGGGATCGGGTTCGACTGGGGCACCGGAGCACCCAATGGCCTCGAGCCTGATACATACATGATCAGATGGACCGGCTACCTGTACGTCGAGGAGACGGGTGACCACACCTTCTGGGCCGAGATGGATGACGGGGTGAGGGTCTACATCGACGGCGAGACGGTCATCGACGTGTGGAACGACGGCGTCTGGAACCTCTCCGGTTCGAAATACCTCCTGGAAGGGTATCATGACATCCAGGTCGATTACTACGAGAACACGGGAGGGGCGCAAGCGTGGTTGAACTGGACCACGCCCTCCGGAGGAGGGCCGATCCCGGTCGACAACCTCGTACCTGCGTTGTCCTATCCGTTATCGTTGGTCAAGGGAAAGACCAATCTCTCCAATCTGGTCGTCTCCGATGTCCTCATCGGAGGTCTTCCCACAAGTTCGCTTGGATCTACCATCGAACCGACCGAGAACGGAGTGGCCATTGGTTCATGGTCGAGCGGTCATGTATACTACCATGACTTCTCTGAGACGACCGACCTGCAGACATTCTACGCTTATCCACAGTACAAGGGTTCCTCCGACGAGACCGGGGAACCTGTCAACGACCTCTGGGGTGATGATAACAATCATTACGAGGTCGGACCCGACAGCGACGAGGACGACATGGAGATAGACACGTTCTACATCTACCAGTTGACGAACCTCGCCAGGGAGTACGGCGAGATCGAATCGGTGGAGCTGTTGGTCAGATACAAGACCGATCAGTATTACGTCTGGAACGGCAACGGCGACCTGAACTGGGTCAGGATAAAGCCCGAGGGAGGGAATTACCAGGACGTCGTCCAGCCCACTCGCAGCACCTCCGAGAGGGACCTCTCCGGTAACGTCATGAACAAGGGGATCGACACCTTCTCGAAGATCGAGGACGCCAACGTGGCGTTCAACAACGGAGATCGCGGAAGCGGCTGGATCGGCAAGGATTCGGTCTACTTCGAATATCTGTTGATCGAGATCGAGGTCATGGTGCCTATAATGAACAACTACGTCGAGGGACCGGTCTCCTTCGGCAGCTCGGTAGCCATCGACGCAGGGACGATGTACGTCGGAGCGCCGTCTGCAGGGCCTTTCGATAACGACCTCGCCTTGACAGGCGGATCGGGTGGCAGCGCCTTTGTGTTCAACCTGACATCGCTCCCGGCAATAGCGGCCCAGGCGGATGACATGATCCTCGGACCGAAGGGCTCCGAGCTGGGATCATCGATCGCTGCAAGCAATGGAACCTTCGCTATCGGAGCGCCAGGAGCGTTCGTGGACCGGGGCACCGGAGCAGTGTTCCTCGCGGAGGACGGCGATCTCTCCGGTTCAGGCATATGCCCGTACACCGTCGGAACGGCCGGTACATCTGTGGACCTATTCGGCACTTGGATGGCAGCGGGCAACCCCGGAATGGAGGCAGTACACCTTGTCGATATGGAGGGTTCACCGACGGTGGACCTGGAAAACGCCGTCATGGTATATCCTCCCCAGATCATCGATACCGAGGCCGACGTCCTGAGCGACACCACGCTCAATGTCACTGCGTATGCCGCCCCATCCTGGGATATGACCCTGGAAGGCTCACAGTGGTACCGGACAGGAACCGGGACCCTTGACCTTCAGGTGGATGCTGACACCGATCCAGGAGAGGATACTGCGTTGACCGTCGTCGGCAGAAGCGGTGACGGCCTGATCTGCGGGATAGATACGCTCTGGATAAGGACAGATGGGATAGAGCACACCGTCGAGGACCTTCAGGTCCTCCGGACCGATGGCATGGCCTTCTCGCCACCGGAAGGCGGCGTCGCGGGCGAGGTCAGCACGATCAGGCCGTACATCGGGTACTCCGGGCCAGACACCGATGAGCATGACGTATCGATCTACTCCGGGGCGTCCTACTTCAACAGGACGGTTCCCCTTTCCACGGACGTGGTCGTTCTGGGCGATCTGCTCACCGTGGACAGCTACGGTACAGACCTCTGGAAGGCGGAGGACCAGTTCGGAACCACATTCATCACGACCTCATTACCCGACAGGCACAGGTCCTGGAGGGTCGTGGTCGCTGGCGCACATATCCTCCAGAGGGGCGATTCGGTCCGTCTTGAGTTCTACTCGCCGGTGGACCTGACCTTCGACCAGGTATCGATCGCCGTCTCGGCTGGGGATACGAAGAACATAAAGGATGATACGCTTGTCGAGGTCTCCTTCGGAGGGGAAACCTACTACACGGCCTCTGCGGGAGAGAGCTTCACCTCGGACTGGACCGACTTCACCATGGACCCAAAGGGCACCTATGCAGTCAGCTTCCATACCCAGACGCGGGGTTCGAACAGCCTTTCTTATTACACAGGCAACGCCGCCGGCTACACATACAGCAGGGAGGGTGACTACCGAAGCGACAGGGACTGGTCGGACGACAGCCTGTTCACATGGGACTACTCGGCATATCTCGTGACCATCGAGAGGGAGACCTATCCATCTGAGGTGGCTGTTGATTCGCTTCCGATCCATTCCGGGTCCGGCTTCACTTCCATCGGATGGACGGGGACCGTTCCCGACGGCGCCGATATCAAGGCCCTCATCAGAACGGCGGACGATGTCGGAGGGATGCCGGCGAAATGGACCGATTGGCGAGGATCGTCGGGTGAAGAACCCTTCGACACTCCATCGGTCCTCACGGAGTCAGCACAGTGGGCGCAGTACAGGGTCATTCTGATCTCCAACGATGGGTATGCGGTGCCTGCACTGGAGAGCTTCTACCTCGGCACGGCAACGGGGGATATGGTCCAGTATGCATGGAACGCACCCGGAGGGCTTTTCGACGGTTCTTCCGATCACGTTGGATATCGATTCATCTATCCGGTCGACAGCCTCTGGACCGCCTCAAGTGGGAACCACGACATCACGGTCATGACCGGTGGTGACAGCGATGTCTTCACCGTTGATATGGAATCGAACCTACCCAATGGTCCGTTGACCATCCAGGGCCAGATAACCGATATCCTGAACCAGTCGGTCCAGGGGGCCTCCGTCGTTCTCACGAACCTGAGGACGGGCGAGGACCTGAGCACCTCCACTGATGGCTCGGGAGATTATTCGTTCGATCCGACGGTCCTCACCAGCGGATATCAGGACGGCGATCTCTTCACGATCAACGCGAGCAATGAAGGAGCGGTCGCTAGCGAGACATTCTTCGTCTACTCGGAGGACGGCGACAAGACCATCGACCTCATCATCCTCCTCGACGGCATGGACGTCTATCTGGAACTGCAGGATACTCCCTACGGTCAGTCTTACATCCGGATGTACAGGCAATCGGATGGTAACGAGACAGACACCCCGGTGAACGGCGAGGGGACGAGGCTCACCGCCCGAGTTGGGAACAGAGGTATCGTGCAGGCATTGGACGTCTCATTGGCGTTCTTCGACAACGGTTCGATGATAGGGTCGGCCCAGGTGATAGACCTCGCTCCGGGCGAGGTGCAACAGGTCGAACAGTGGTGGTTCCCTGACGAAGGATGGACCAACCTCTCGTTCAAGGCCTGGGGAATGTGGAACCAGAAGCACTTCATGTGGACCGATCTCTGGGACGATCCCCGGGACTGGGGCTCACCGGTCGATTTCACATCCGACGCATACAACACGCCATATGACAACAACACCTTCTTCATCGATGGCGGGGATCCTGACTCATCACATGACGGATGGGACTGGGAGGTAGGCGCCTACGGCTCAACCGATGATACGCAGACCGAGTTCGGGGACCCATCCGGGGATTCGGATTATGTTTCCACGGGACGTATCGAGATCAAGATCGCCGAATCAGGTTCGCTCACAGGAAAGGCCTCCGGCGCTTGGGGGACCCAGTTCTATATCGACCAGAAGGCCATAGATGGATGGTCCAGCGGGAAGGCGTACCTCAATCTGACATACTGGTTCGATAACTTCGACGACGACCTGGACGAGGATGCTTGTATCGTCGGCCGGTTGAGGAACGACACGAGCGTGCTTTGGCTTGGCTCCGACACGAATCCATTCGATACGTCGAACAGCTCGATCTTCACGAAGGCATCGAGCTCCGATGAGGAGCTGAACATCGCATTCTCCCAGGAGATCGGATCGTTCATCACAGGGCCCGGCCATTACTACATCGATCTCGGTGTTATCCTAGACTCTCCTTCATCAGGGGCCGCCGGTGTCGGAGCATACTTCGACGACATCTCCCTGGAGCTCATGAAGAACGTCTACGACCTCTACGGGGCCAATGACGAGGCATGGTACAACATCACCGTTCTGCCCGAACAGCCCGCGGGACCGTACAACGCAACGATCAACTTCTACGATAACTACAATCTCACGGCCATAGAAGCGAACTTCACGGCCATGGTCGACGATGGCTCCACTTGGCTCGTGTCCGACCAGGCCAATGCATCCGGGCAATATGCTCTCAACATTCCTGCTGCGAACTATACCGAATCCGCCAAGTTGACCATTGAGGTGGATGACGTATGGTACGGGGTCAGGTACAGGGGAGGGGTCGAGATGTCCCTTTATTCCTACGAGAGCCCGACCGACATAGATATTCCGCTGTTCAGCTACGAGTACGAGTTG
The DNA here is from genome assembly GCA_028279645.1 of Thermoplasmatota archaeon. Classification (GTDB taxonomy): domain Archaea; phylum Thermoplasmatota; class JAKEGO01; order JAKEGO01; family JANQNJ01; genus JANQNJ01. Next base: position 1,871 of record JANQNJ010000070.1, on the reverse strand, counting down.
AAACCGGGGACGACGTACGGAGAGACCGTTCCGAACGGGACCCTGGGCTACGGCTTCGAGGTCGACAGCAACTCGAACGTGGCCATACTGGTCGACCTGAACGTCACGGACCTTCCCGAGGACTGGAACGTGACGCTGAGCGGAACGAATGTTACGGGGTCAGGGACAGAGTATCATGTCCTTGTTGACGCCTACTCCTCCGTGATGGTCACGACGACGCTCCAGGTGGCCGAGGATCCGCTTGATGCTTTGCCGGGCAACTACACCTGGTTCGTCAACGGGAGCACCTGGTTCGCGACGGACTCCGTGGAGATGACGACGAAGATCATACCCGATCTGTCCTTCGAGATCGAGAACGTCGGTGTGCGAACGATACTGCCGGACGGTACTCTGGCCTATAATGTGACCGTGGTGAGCACCGGAAATGTCGAGAACAAGATCGATTTCAATCTGACGACGCACACCGACTGGGATCACGCCTTTGTGAACACGACGCTTGTCCTTGGAGCGGCCGAAACGTCGTATGTCCTATTCAACCTCACAGCGCCCGGTTGGCCCGACGATAATATGACTGCAGGGACCAATCACTCGTTCCAGTTCTACGGCGATAGCAGGTACGGCTCGGAGACCGATTGGATCCCGATCGACCTTCAGGTAGGCGAGCTTCACGGCGTATGGTTTAACGGCACCGATATGACCTGCTTCCCCGGTGTTGAGATAAAGTACTCGGTCATCGCGATCAATGACGGCAATGTCGACGAGGAGGTCGCCCTTACGCTGGACTGGAACTCGACCCAGTGCAACGTCTCGGCACCGCAGTCCGAGACGGTCAGATGGGGTTACAGGAAGGCGATCGACGTCTTCTTCAGGGCCTCGCCCGACCTGAACGTGTCGAAGGCGGGCATGGACATTCTGGTCAATGCGTCATATCTCAATGCAACGTTCACCCTGGTGTTCACTGTGGGGCCGGTCAATATCGTTCACCTGCCCGAGCCCGACCTCGTGGAGACGGTGATAGGGAAGGAGACCGAGATCGACATATGGCTGGAGAATCGTGGGAACGGTGAGACGAATTTCACGATCGAGGTCAAGAACGGGGAGCCGGATGTCCCGTATACTATCATGTCCCCGTGGGAGCCGGGAACGGTACTGGTCAAGACCACTCCCGACCATATCGGATGGTCGAACCTCACGGTGATCATCAAGGCTGGTGGATACAAGCTCGACGAGATCGAGGTCCCGGTCTATGTGACCAGGGGAGACCTGGACATGGTTCTGGGGGACAGGAGGAAGGTCCTCGACGATATCGATGCGTACGATGTGGCGGCGGGAGGTGACCTGGCATACATCTCAAGCGGATACATCTTCTACCGTTCGGCAGCCGGCGAGGTCCTGAACCTGGGGGAGACGAACGCGACCGAGGTGTCTTTAACCGTCCTGGACAACGCCTACATCGCTCTGAACGGACCGGTGCTCAAGGTCCTGGAGATTTCGAGGGATGGCGGAACGTTGAAGAAGGAGCGGACCTGGAAGGACTTCGGGAATGCCTCACGGGTCGAGATCGGATCGAGCGAGTACAGTGCCAACAACTTCGGTCTGTACATCCTGTGGATCAACTCGGAAGGGGTGGTGTTCAGGTCGCTGAGCGACCTAGGCGGCTCGGTGACCACGTACGAGACCGATGTCTGGACGGGAACCGCGTATTCCATCGATATGATGGCAAGGGACAACGAGATCTTCCTGACATGGGGAGCAAAGAACGGCGTACACTTCGCCAGCTGCAGATACACCGGTGCATTCAGGACCGACCCGAACCGCGTGGTGAAGGACGTCAGGCCAAGGTCCGTGGCTCTTGCACACTACGAGGACCC
>JANQNJ010000057.1 GCA_028279645.1 Thermoplasmatota archaeon | reverse complement strand
TGCTCGAACGTCAGGGTCTTCACGGTACCCTTGGTCGCCACAGGCATGAAGAACGGCGTTTCCACGCTCCCGTGGCCCGTCTGTAACCTGCCGACCCGGGCGTTCCCGTCCTCGGCCTCTAGCCTGAACACATCCATCACGCCCTGTTAGTGCTTCAAGCGATAAAATGCTTGCCATGTGGAGATGATGAAGGAGAAAATTAGAGTGTGCGATCCATGCCAAGGGAGCTTATTAATGGAAAGATATATGAAAGGGCTCACTTCTACACCCCTTGAGAAGAACGAACCAACCGTTTGTTTGGGACGAACTGCAGTTGAACGATATTTGCGTGAACAACACGTGTTTGATACAAGAACCGAGAACAGAGGGAATGATTATAGATCGAGCCCAAATCGATATTGAGACACCTGTTTGAACTTATGGAGGAGTTGTAATATGATGCAAGGTGGACAGATGGCATATGATCGGGCGATCACTGTTTTTTCACCCGATGGAAGGCTTTTCCAGGTGGAGTATGCCAGAGAAGCGGTAAAGAGGGGAACGACCACGGTCGGTCTGAAGTACAAGAACGGTGTGGTCCTGATCATCGACAAGAGGATCACCAGCAGGCTCATCGAGCCGGCATCCATCGAGAAGATGTTCCAGATCGACGACCACATCGGCTGCGCCACGTCAGGACTTGTCGCAGATGCGAGGGTCCTCGTGGACAAGGCCCGTGTAGAGGCCCAGATCAACAAGATCCGGTACAACGAGAACATCACGGTGGAGGCCCTTGTCAAGGCGATCTGCGATTTCAAGCAGACCTACACCCAGTTCGGCGGCGTGAGGCCCTTCGGCACCGCGCTCCTGACAGCAGGGGTCGATTCGGACAAGACGGTCCATCTCTACGAGACCGACCCGAGCGGCGCCCTGATGGCCTACAAGGCGGGCAGCATCGGCGCGGGCCGGAACGTTGTAATGGGGATCTTCGAGGAGAAGTACAAGGATAACATGAGCCGGAAGGAGGCGGTCCTCCTCGGCCTTGGAGCCCTTGACACCGCGACCGACGAGGGTCTGAACCCAGAGGCCATCGAGATGGGCCTCATTGAAGTTGGACAGCACTTCAGGAAGCTCGACGTGAAGGAGACCCAGAAGTACATATCTGAGTCCAACAAGAACAACAAGAAGGAATGAGGATGACGGATGTCGAGAAATCTGTCATAGCCCGCTACGAGTCTCACGGCGAGCACTTCGAGATACTTGTGGACCCAGCTCTTGCTAGGGACCTCCGCGAGGCCCTTCATGCTGCAAAGGAGTCGCCGAAGGACGGTGACGACGAGGCTGCCGAAGGCGAGAAGAAGAAAGGATCTGGCCTCAGCGAAGAAGAACTGGCCGCCAAGCTCACAGAATGCCTGACAACCGACGCGGTATTCTCCGATGTCAAGAAGGGGGACCGGTCCCCCTCCGACAAGGTCCAGGAGGTCTTCGGCACCACGGAGTTCGAACCCGTTGCCATGAAGATCATCTCCGACGGTGAGATCCAGCTGACCACGGAGCAGAGGAAGGAGTTCACGGAGCTGAAGAGGAGGCAGATAGTCGAGTACATCTCGAAGTTCGCCTTCAACCCGCAGACCAAGACCCCGCACCCTCCCAAGCGGATCGAGCTTGCCATGGAGGATGCCAGGGTCACCATCGATCCGTTCCAGACGGTAGAGTACCAGGTCAAGGGGGTCCTTCCGCTCCTGCAACCGTTGATGCCGATCAGTATGGAGAAGATCACCATCGCGGTCAAGCTGCCGCCCAGGTACTCCGGTTCTGCCTACGGCGACGTACGGAACCACTCGGAGATCACGAGGGAGGAGTGGCAGAAGGACGGTTCTTGGATCGGACTGGTCAAGCTTCCGGCCGGTCTGCAGGACGAGTTCTTCCAGAGGCTCGCTGAGAAGACCAAGGGCGAGGTGGATTTCAAGGTGGTGCGCTGAAGAGCGTACCACCAGGAATATCTGTCCCTCGAGATTGAACAAGGATGTGATGACGTCATATTTTCAATTGTGTTGCAACGGCGTGTCACAGTGATGGGAAGCAGAAGTAGAAACGATATGATCGACATAAAACCCCGTTTTTTTGGATTTTTAGGAGGGTTTTCACTATGGATACCGAGACAGGAACAAGGAAAAAGGAGATTGTGGTGCCCGGCACGGTGCTGAATCGCGATCAGCCCGATCTGAAGGCGGGCTTCGGGACCTTCAGGGAGAAGGACGACGTCATGGCCATGATAATCGGCCTGAAGGACGTCAGATCGAACTATATCAATGTCATACCGCTGAGCGGGAGGTATATCCCGCAGTTCAAGAAGAACGACCTAGTGATCGGTGTGGTGGAGGACACCAACCCGAGCAGCTGGATGGTGGACATCAACTCACCCTACCCTGGTCTGCTCCATGTCAACGATGCGCCCTGGAGGGTGAACTTCGGCGAGACACAGAAATATCTCGACGTCGGGGACGTGGTCCTGGCCAAGGTCGAGAGCGTGAACACGATCAAGAAGGTAATGATTACAATGAAGGAGCGGGGGTTGAAGAAGCTCGATTCCGGCCACGTCATCGAGGTCGTGCCCACGAAGGTCCCCAGGATCATCGGCAAGAAGGGCTCGATGATCGCTCTGATCAAGAGGTTCACCGATGTACGCATATTCGTCGGTCAGAACGGAAGGATCTGGCTTCAAGGCGAGCTCGACAGGGTCGAACTGGCGGAGCGGGCCATCCGGATGATAGAGAGGTACGCCCATATGCCAGGCCTGACCGACGAGATGGAGCGTTTCCTCGAGGCCCAGGGCGACCACGTTCCTGATTTCACCGACAGCGAGAAGCGGCAGTACCGCGGGGACCCGGACAGGGGCCCCGGTGATGAAAGGGCCGGGTCGATGGGCGGCTCAGGAACGGGTCCCCGGGAAGAGGACATAGACTCGGAGCTGGAAGAAGGACCGATCGATGGAAGATCCGGACAGGCGCGAAGCGATGAGCCTGGTCGGAAGCGCCAGGACGGGGCCAGGACGGATGCAGCGAACAGGCCAGCGACCCCGGGCGAAGAGGAGCTGAACGACGATGAGATCAAGGAGCTCATCGACGACATCGTCAGCGAGTACGACGAGTGAGGGTGTGGTGATCGATATGGAAGAAAGGATCATGATCGAGAACGGAACGAGGCTTGACGGCAGGAGGTTCGACGAGGTCAGGCCCATCAAGATCGAGGTAGGTGTTCTGAGGAACGCCGTAGGATCAGCCTATGTCGAATGGGGCAAGAACAAGGTGATCGCCGCAGCTTTCGGCCCGCGCGAGGTCCATCCCCGCCACCAGCAGAGCCCGATCAAGGCAATAGTAAGATGCAACTATAACATGGCAGCCTTCTCTGTCCCAGACAGGAAGCGTCCGGGTCCCGACAGGAGGTCCAGCGAGATATCCAAGGTTATATCCGATGCGCTCACCGGTCAGGTATTCGTAGAGAGGTTCCCCCGGACCGCCGTTGACGTCTTCGTCGAGGTCCTTGAGGCCAGCGCAGGCACGAGGTGCGTGGCATTGACCGCGTCCAGCCTTGCTCTGGCCGATGCCGGAATACCGATGAGAGGGCTCCTGGTAGGATGCGCCGCAGGGAAGATCAACGGCGAGGTCGTCCTGGACCTTGGAAAGGAGGAGGACAATTACGGAGAGGCTGACCTCCCGGTGGGGATAGAGCCGATGACGGGCGAGATCTCGCTGATGCAGATGGACGGCCACTTCACAAGGGAGGAGTTCGACAAGGCCCTCGGACTTATCACCGAGGCGAGTAAAGGCATTCACGAGATGATGATCGAGGCGCTCAAGCGCCGGTACTCGGAGGTGTGATAATGGACAGGGAGCTGATACCGGATATCGAGCGTGGATATATATCCCGGCTCATCAGGGAACGGAAGAGGACCGACGGCCGCGGTTTCGAGGAGTTCCGGCCGCTCAGCGTCGAGATCAATCCCTACGGGAGCGCCGAGGGTTCCGCCAGGGTTAAACTCGGCAACACCGACGTCATCGTCGGGATCAAGATGATCATAGGCGAACCCTACTCCGACAGACCAGCCAGCGGTGTATTGACCACCGTTGCCGAGCTGCGGCCCGGAGCGTCAGAGTTCTTCGAACAGGGACCGCCCAAGGCGGAGTCCATCGAGCTGGCGAGGGTGGTCGACAGAGGGATCCGCGAGAGCGGCGCCATAGAGCTTGACAAGCTCTGCATAGTCGAGGGCGAGAAGGTGTGGGTCCTGTTCATCGACATCCACGCCCTGGATTTCGACGGGAACCTGATCGACGCCGCGGGCATTGCTGCCATCGCCGCCCTGAAGAACGCCACGGTTCGGGCCAGCGACCACGAGGTAGGGGATGATTTCCCGCTTCCCGTGGTGGAGTCGCCGATCCCGGTCACAGTGTACAAGGTCGGGGGAGAGCTGCTCCTGGACGCCAATCTCGTGGAGGAGACCGTCGCCGAGGCAAGACTGACGATCACGATGGACGAGAAGGGCGATATAAGGGCGATGCAGAAGGGCGGGACCGCCAATCTGACCGTTGAAGAGGTCCAGAGGGCCATGGACCTTGCTCAAAAAGGTTCAAATAACATAAGGGATTTACTCGCGATGGACTGATTAACCTTGGTGGGTTCAAATGAGTCGTAGAACCAAGAAAACGGGCTCTTCCGCCCGTATGGGTCCCCGTTACGGGGTTCGCATCAGGAAGCAGTACAAGAACGTCAGGGGCAACATCACCAAGAAGCACGAGTGCCCCCAGTGCAGGCACAAGGCCGTCAAGAGGATATCCTCGGGCATCTGGACCTGCAAGCACTGCGACTACACCTTCGCAGGAGCGGCCTACAAGCCCTCCAGCAGGACCCGCTGAGAAACCACCGGAGCTGGATAGACATGTACAGATGTATGATGTGCGGCCACCCGATCAGGGAGACGATCCAGATCATAGGCATCCAGTGCGAGAAGTGCGGTTCAAAGGTCTTCCACAAGGAAAGGCCGAACATGAAGAAGACACTCATCGCTCGCTGATAGGCGGTCCAACGTTGTCGATTCTATTGATGTCCTAGCCTGGAGGCTGTCTTGAGCGAGTCCTCTTTATGGTACTATTTATTATGTAGTCTGGCCCCCCGCCCTTCGAGGCCATCACACAGCTAGATAATGCTGAATCCGTGACGCCCCCTACCGATTTATCCATGGATACACAGTCGCCGGACCGTTCTCCTCGCTTGCTGCGTAAGCTCGGATCAAGGCTTGTTTGTCGGAATATCACGACCAATACCTTCTCGGGCCCAATCCTTGGAAGAGCTTGGGGGGGCCGTTCTGGAAGGGTATCCAAAAAAGTTCATACTCTCTAACAATGAGTACCAAAACCCACAAGAACGTCTTACATGATATCAGTCACAATGCCTCGATGCAGCTCCACGATAATCCTGGACCTGGACACTCCGGAACGATCCAAGATGGTACTCGCATCGATATCGCCCGAAAAGGAGGACGAGGTCGGCCGCACATCATCGGAACTGGCTGCCAACGGATCCAAGATCGTGGTGACCATCGATTCCGATGACCTTGTGGCACTCCATGCGTCAATGACCGCGTGGCTGCGGCTTCTTGACGTGGCCAGCGCTGTCGCTGAATAAGGATTTCTTTCAAGCTCTTTTCGCCCAGGTAGCTCACTCTTCAGGCCACTTGCTGTAGAGCGCCTTGTTGACAAGGAAGTCCGGCCGTTCGCCGTCGAGGACCTTCATCACCTGCTCGGCGACGATGGTCCCTGCTCGGTTCTGGCCTTCAGCCGTTGCGGCCGCGATGTGAGGCGTCATGATAAGGTTCTTGACCTTCAGGATCTCGCCCTTGGGCGGTTCCTCGGCGAAGACGTCGAGGGCGGCCCCGGCGATCAGCTCGTCGTTGAGCGCCTTTACTAACGCCTCCTCGTCGATGATGCCGCCTCTGGCGCAGTTCACGATGTAGGCGGTATCCTTCATCTTGATCAGCTGTTCGGTGCTGATCATTCCCCGGGTCTCGTCGTTGATCGGCAGGTGAAGAGAGATGTAATCGGACCAGACGAGGACGTTGTCGAGCTCCACCTTCTTTCCGCCGAAGGACGCGATCTGCTCGTCCGACAGGTATGGATCGTAAACGAGGACGTCCATGCCGAAGGCCTGACACAGGTTTGCGACAGCCGATCCTATCCTGCCTGAACCGATCAGGCCCAGGGTCTTGCCGCTGAGCTCCGTACCCTTCAACGACTTCTTGGCCCATTCACCGTCCTTCATTGTCGCGTCTGCCTTGGGTATATGTCTGGCAAGGCCCAGCATGAGCCCGAGGGTAAGCTCTGCAACCGATGTGGTCGAGCCAGATGGAGCGTTCAGTACCGGTATTCCGAGCACGGTGGCGGCCTCTGTATCGATGTTGTCAGTACCGATGCCGGCGCGTCCGATCGCCTTGAGCTTTGTCCCCTCAAGGATCTTGAGCGGCAGCTTGGTCCGACTCCGCACTATAACGGCATCATATTCCCTGATCATATGTACGAGATACTCCGGGCTGGGAGTGTCCTCTGTAACCTCATGCTTGGTCCTCAGAAGGTCAATGGCCTCCTGGGCGACCCCGTCGCATACAAGTATCCTCAACGAACCACCGGACGGGCTATCGGGGATGGTATTTATATAGTTAATCGCTGGGGCCCGGTCCGGATGAACTGGGATCATCGATCAGGGAGCTAAATGGCAGCCCGACCACCGAAATAGTGCATGAAAATTGCCCAATCGACCGAAGATAACCGACCTTAAACGTTATCGATGATGGTTTAGTATATAAAGAAATGCTCCAATGGGATAGGTAATAACCACATACTATTTATATAACAATAATAGATATTATCGCCTGATGGCCGCTCATTTGCCCCCCAGAAGCGTGAGGACCGCTCTTGTCTGCTTGACGGTAGTGCTTTGCACATCCTTTTTCCTCTCCAGCTCATCGGCTGAGACGATCTATGTGGACCAGGGTGGCGGAGGAAACTATACGACGATCCAGGACGGGATCGATAATGCGGCATACAACGACACCATCATGATCGCAGCGGGCACATATGCGGAATCGGTCGTCGTCAACCAGACGGTTTCCATCATCGGCGCTTCGGCTTCGACGGTCATTATCGACGCGGGTTCATCGAACGGCATCGTGGTTGAGGAACCGGATGTCACGGTCAAGTTCATCACGGTGGACGGTTCTGATACCGGCATTGAGGTCGACTCCGACGACTGCATGATAGAAGGGGTGGCCATCACCGACAGCAACATCGGCATCGATGCGGCGTCGATCGATGACCTTACGGTCATAAACACGTCCATCACGAACAGCGGAGACGATGGGATATATCTGTACGATGTCGTGAACGCCGTCCTGAGCAATATTACGGTCAGGGGAAGCGAGAAGAACGGGATATTCCTGGAGCTGTGCGAGCTGAACGACCTTGCCGATGTTTTCGTCCGGAGGAACAAGATGGATGGGCTCTTCATCAAGGATTCTGACAACAACACGTTCACCAATGTCACGGCCCACTGGAACGGACACTCCACCCTGCCGACCGACGAGAAGAACGGGTTCCATCTGGAGAAATCGGACTGGAACACGATCACCGGCTCCGAGACCGCCTATCATCCGAACAAGAACGGATTGTTCCTCGAGTACGAGTGCTATAACAACGAGATAGAAGGGCTCGTGGTCATCAACAACAGCATAGGCATCATGGTGGAGGATTCCGACCTGAACTCGCTCAGCGACCTGGCCATATCGATGAACGGATCGGCCTCGAGCGGTATCGGTCTGGAGGGTAGCACCGATAATGAGATATCACACGCGGACATCGATGGGGCTCCCATAGGGATCAACCTGGTCCAGAACAGCGACGACAACACTCTGTGGAACTGCTCCGTCACAGATGCGTCGGTGGGTGTGACCCTCGAGGATACCACGGATATCGAGATCTTCAACTCGACGGTCCTTGGTACGAAGTCATTCAATGTGGACAGCTCCGACCTCACGACCTTTAACTGCACCTTCAACGACTCCGACGAGTCCGATGGCGGTACACTCACTGTGAAGAACTGGCTGCATATCAGGGTCAACGAGACGATCTCCAAGAAGGGGATATCCAACGCCAATGTCTTCGTAAGGGACGATACCTCCTCCAAGACGGTCTACTCTACGGCCTTTTACGGCGGGACCGATCCGAAGACCGGTTCGGGTGGTTGGGTGAAATGGGTCCTCATCACGAGCTGGACAAAGGATGGCGGAACGCCTGACTATCATACGGTTTACACGGCGGTCGAGTTCGGTGGGTGGTCCGAGGACAGGTATGTTGACATGAACACCACCCATCCGGAATACTTCGAATACGATGTGGTAGTCTACGATTCGGAACTGAACATCACTTCGGACGTGGTCTGGACGAACATGACGGTCATCCTGAGGAACAACATGACGGTGATGCCGAATGCATCCCTGACCATGTACAACGTGAAGCTCTACATAGACAGTCACTTCATCAATACCTCCAACCTGATACGCGTGCTGAACGACGGTTGGTTGCGTATCTTCGACGCCGACATGAACGATAGCACCACCAACGACAGGACGGTACTAACACTTCTCAACCTCAGCAGCGGCAGGCCGTACAGGATCATCCTTGAACCGGGCTCATCCGCTGAGATCAGGAACTCAGAGCTGAGAAGGGGCGGAACATCTGGGGCGAACGCTACAGAGAACGCGGCATTGCTGGTCAAGACCGAGGACCTGGTGATGGGCTCGGTCATCTTCGAGAGGTGTACCTGGGCCGTTGTGATCTCCGAGGTGGCCTTTGCAGGAAATCTCACCGGGATATATGTTGCAGATTCGGGCTACGGGATATCCATCATCAATTCCACCGACGTGTCGTTGTTAAGACCATCGTTCACGAACAATACTATGGACATCCGTTCGATCAACGGATCGACGCTCGGCATCTTCGACTCGGTCCATTCGGATTCACCCGACGGTGTTCTCACCAAGGGAACAGGCAACATCACGATATCCGGAACCGTCATGAGCGGAATGGATAGAGGTATCTCCATCGGTGGCACGAACGGCAACTCCTCCATCGATTCGATCATCATCAATACCACCGGGACTGGATTCATCTTCAAGGATTCGCCTGGACACGGCTATGGGACGATCAACGGCTCTCTCACGCTCTCCTCTGGTACCTTCTACGATAACGGGATCGGAGCCAGGTTCCGATGTGACGCACCTGGATTTGAGATATTCACCGACGACAATTCGTTCGAGGATAACGATATCGGGCTCCTCGCGGAGAACACCTCAGATGCCCGGTTCGTCAACGACGACTTCGATCTGAACTATGCGCCCATCGGTGGGAACGGGAGGTTCGACGACGGAGGTATGATATTAGATAACAGCTCCGAGATCGATGTCGTCGGTACCCTTCTAAATACCAATGTCGCCGGCATCGCCGTGAAGAACACATTCAATATCACGCTCACCTCGATCGATCTCACCGGGCTCGGTACAACTGACTCGGTCGGCATCGAGCTGTCGAACGTCACGGGCATGTACATCAACGTTTCGGATATAGACTGGAACCTGTACGGGATCAGGGTCACCGATTCATCAGACCTTGTTGTGTCCGAGACCTCGATATGGGACTGCGAGATAGGCATCGACATCGATTCATCCATCGTAACTGTGGAGAACGACTCGTGGTTCGGCAGCTCGGCCACGGGGATCGATATCGGCTCCGACGGTGTGACCGTCACAGAGAGCCGGTTCGACGGGACCGACACCGGGATCAGCCTCAAGGGAGACGGTAACAACATCACGGGCAACGAGTTCGCATCATGTTCCATTGCTGCTCTTTTCATGGAGGGCGGCATGAACAACCTTATCGAGGACAACGAGGTACAGGGGGATACCCTTGGCTTCGTGATCGACAAAGGATTCTCTAACTCGATAGAATCAAACACCTTCTCAGGCCTTGATACGGCTATCGAGCTGAGACACAAGGCCTCCGAGAACATCGTCGGTTCGAACCAGATAACGAAGGCATCCTCGGACCTAGCGTTCCACCTGACCGGCGGTGGCCAGTACAACCGGATAAGGGACGATAACACGGTGAACAACGAGACGATCTATTACTACTTCGAAAAGAGCGACATCGTCCTCGGATGGATAGCTGTACAGGTAGAGAACATCACGAACCTCGGTCAGATCAACTTCGTCAACTGCAGCAATATGCGGGCAAACTACGTCACATCATCGAACGGAAGGATCGGGATAAACGCGGTCAATACAGACATCCTGGAGATCACGAGGTGTGTCCTCGAGGACAACGTCCACGGGATCGTCGCCAGGAATACGACCGACGTCCTGGTCTCCAACACACGGTTCGAGAGCTCCATGACCGGCTTCCTCATGGATAACATTACATTCACCGGCCAGGATGAGGCGGAGAGCTTCTTCGATCAGAACACGATAATCGACAACCAGATCGGAGGCATGATGGTCAACTGCAAGGAGGCAGAGATATCGAACACCGAGTTAGGTGACAACGTTATCGGACTGATCATAGATGGAGGAGAGGGAAACGTCCTCGACAGCCAGACGGAGATATACAACTCGACGATCGGTCTCTGGTGCATAGGGGACGAGTCGACCGAGGTGACCCAGTCGTACATCCATCACAATGTTGACGGGGTCCTCTTTGACGGATCGACCGGACCCAGGATCACCATGAGCCTTCTAAAGGGCAACGACCGGACCGTGGTCGGGATCGACTGTACCGACATATCCATCATCCAGAACCAGAGGATCCAGCACACGATCCAGCCGATGTTCTCGGATTCAGGCGTGGCGATCGACCTGGAAGGGTGTTCCGGAACAGTGATCGAGGAGAACGAGTTCCAGGACGGGACATGGCCGATCAACGCCACAGACTGCGACGACATCCTTGTGACCCTCAACGAGTTCTCGGGATTCGACGAGGGAGCCTATCTGCTGAGGGTCACGGATATCATGTTCGAGGGGAACGATATGGTCTCTCGGGCCGACCATATCGTCATGGCCGACTGCTCCGATATAGACGTTGTGCAGAACACGTTCAGCAACGGTGAGAGATCGGTCGTGGTCGACGGTTGCTATCGCGGGAACATTGAGGCCAACGAGATGGTGGACGATCGCTCGGCCATCGAGGTGATCGCTTCCGAGAAGATAGACGTCGTCCTTAACGACATCCTTGTGGAGAAGCTCGATGAGCTCGGAAACCCGGACTTCCAGATGTCGGGCATCAAGATCTCCGATAGCATCAATATAACTGCAAGCTCTAACGAGATCTCGGCGGTCAAGTACGGGATCCAGGTCGTCGATGACAGCATCGACACCGAGGTGGAGGAGAACACGGTATCGGACTGTATATTCTACGGGATCTTTACAGGCGATTCCGAGAGGACCCAGGTCGTATCGAACACCGTTCATAGGGGAACCACCGGGCTTTATTCAAGGTCGGCCAAGAACGCAACGTTCACCTCCAACGTGGTCAACGGGTCGATGGTCGGCATCAGGATAGAGGATTCGAAATGGATGCTCGTGTCCGATTCACTGATAATCAGTTCCTCCGAGACAGGGATCCTCGTCGATTCGTTCGTGACAGACCTCGAGTCGAACACGATCATCGGGGCCGATATCGGGATCCACATACTGGATTCGAACAGGATCGGGTCCACGGACAATGTCGTGAACCTCACGGATATCGGGATCCGTATCGAGGACTCCACCGATGTCACCGACCGCGACGGCCTCTACCATGAGAGCGATACCGGCGTCGTCATCGACAACAGCTCGGCACAGATGAACGACTCGATGGTCAAGGACAACGCCATGCTGGGCGTCTCGATAATCGACGCCAAGGACGCCCATCTCAGCGACATGACGATCAGGGACTGCGGCCTGGAGGGGATGAGGATTACCGATTCCAAGAGGATCATCCTCACGAACGTCGTCATAGATGGAGAGATGGAGGTCGGTCTGGAGGTCATCGACTCGGGCATCGCAGGCCGTTCAATGACCTTCCGAAATGTGAGCATCGGTATCGACGCAATGACATCGGACCTTTTCATCGAGGGAACTATCATAGAGGTCCCTGAGGCGGGGATCACGACCACCGGTTCGTCCGTGGAACTGGTCACATCGGATATTTCAAGCGACGGGACAGGGTGGACCTCCAAGGGCGATAATATCATTATGAACCTCTGCAGGTTCCTCGGCCCGGGAGAAGCGGCCAGGATATCCGGGTCCGACATCGATTCGATGGAGAACACGACCTACGACGAGGTCGTCGTCATGAACGAATGCGGGAAGGTGACCGCGATCAACGTCTCCTTCTCCGACCTGGACCTCCTCAACGGGACCGAGGTAGAGGTGATGAACTACCTCACGATCAAGGTGATATCGCCAGCGACCTTCAACCCGATAAGGGATGCCGACGTCAGGGTCTGGAACGATGATGACAATCCTGTATACTATGCTACCGAGGAATACGGTGGAAGCGATAACAGGACAGACCACCAGGGTATGATCGGACCTCTCCTAATAACTGACAAGATCTACAGGGACGACGAGGTCACCGATCCAATGACCGCGATCAAGGTCTACTTCAACCTTTGGGAGATCGAGGACCTGAACGTGGACATGTCGAATTCACACAAGGAGATCTACTATTACGAGGTGGACATCTCGGCATATATCGAGATAGTCAGCGGGGACGGGCAGAAGGGAATGGGAGAACTGCAGCTCAAGAAACCCCTGGTGGTCAGGGTGACCGATCACAACGGCGACCCCCAGGATGGATACATGGTGAACTTCACCTCGGAAGGAGGAAGGTTCAATTCAACATCAGTCAGGACCAATGCTTCCGGAGTTGCATCGGTCAGGTTCACACCAGACCAGCCCGAGGTCGATGATCTGCCTTACGTGTACGTGACCGCAGGCATTCTGACCGAACCGGCCAAGAACGTCACGTTCAACATCTCTGTGAAGCGGCTCGAGGTCGATCTTGTGGTTCCCTCCGGGAACATCTATGCTGGAGAGGTCGTCACGATCACCGTGAAGACGAACGGCGAGGGCATCATGCACAACATCGATTTCGGCGACGGTTCATCGACCGGCTGGATCAACATGACCACTGTGAGACACACCTATTCTACAGGCACGTACAAGATCACAGTTGTATCCATGGATGAGAAAGGGGCCACGAGCGCTACCTTCAACGAGACCATCGACGTCAGCAGGAGACCGGTGGACGACAAGCCCAGGTCGGTAAGTGAACAGGTCTCCTCCAATTTCATCTGGATCCTCATCCTTCTGATAGTGATAGTGATCCTCATCGTTCTGATCATCAAGCCCGACCTGATCCGGAAAGGCAAGGACGAACCTGCCGAGAAGGAGAGGCGGCCGAAGAAGAAGGAGCTTGAGTTCGAGGAGTTCGACGACTCACTGGAGGAGGAGCTGTTCTTCGACATGGAGGAGAAGAAGAAGCCGGCGAAGAAGCCCAGAAAACCTGGGAAGACCATCGAGAAGGGAAAGCCGGTCTCGAAGAAGGGTGGGAAGGAGAAGACCCTTGAGGACCTCGTACTGGAGCTAGAGGAGAAGAAGAAGGGACAGCCGATATCCACCAAGAAGAGGAAGTTCTTCTTCGAGAAGGAGGACGAGTAGGACCAACTCAGGACCAGATCAACATGACCTCGAACAATCACACCATATCGTTCGCGATCGTTCTCATCATGATCGCGATCTTTACGATCGGGGCGGCGACCGGCCAGACCGAGCCGCCTTCATCGGGAGACTGGGAGATATCGGACACCACAGTGATCGAGAACGAGGCTATCGACCTCAGGGGGGACCTGATCGTCAAGAACGGCGGGAACCTCGAACTGAGGAACGTGACCCTCACGCTGAAATGCACAAGGAGCGGCGAGTTCGGCGTCTGGATCGAACCGGGCGGCAGCCTGACCATCAATGCCGGATCGGGGGAAGGATCGATCATAAAGTCCTATACCAAGACCCATCCGTACACGATGGTCTTTGAGAACGGCTCGGACATCCATTTCTCGGATACGAGGGTTCAGAACTGCGGCTTCGACGACCCGGTCCTCGAGAACAACGGACCGATGGTACGGACCTCGGGTTTCATCCTAGAGGGGTGCGAGATCCGCGACAACTATTACGGCCTTCTCATCGAGGACAGCAGCCTCGGAACCCTGGACGACGTATCGGTGTCGAACAGCTATCGGAGCGGCATATTCATGGACGGCGCCAGCAACATCACCATGACGGACCTGGTGCTGGAGGGGAACTACGCCGGGATAACGATCTCTTACGGAGGGGATGTCTCGATCCTCGGAGGGACCTTCAACTCCACACAGAAGAACTGCATCTTCAGGTATTCCAACGACATTCTGCTGGAGAACATCACCTTCATAGATGGAGATTCGGACGCAGAACTGACCCACTCTGACGCAGTATTCAACAATGTAGTATACGAGGAGGACCGCATCCTGGTCTTCGCACATTCGGTTCTGGAGGTCCAGAACTATGTCAGGTTCAAGGTCTACACCTCAGTGCTCAAGACCGTGGGAAGAAAGGACGTCGATGTGGTGATTTCCAGCAACGGAGAGGAGATCATATCGGGAAAGACCAAGAGCGGTGGAGGTTTCGGTCCAGTTCTGGTGCCGCTCGTGATACACGAGGGGAACCTTGAGACAGGCCACGAGATCATCGCCACCTTCGACGTCGAGGGGTGGACCTACAGCGAGGGTGACCTTGACCTTGGTGTTAACGCCCTCAACGAGCTCTTCGTAAAACAGGGCAGTCCTCACACGGTAGAGGTCCTGGAGGGGGATGGAAGCCTGGCGGTTGCTGGTAAATGGTCGGGTCCGATCAAGGTCAAGGTCCTTGACCCGATAGGGGAAGAGGTGGAGACAGGTACGGTCACCTTCTTCATACGGCCATCGGGCCTACTGGGAGATTCCTCCTTCTCCAGCGAGGTGGTGAGCAAGGAGTGGGCGGTGGAGGTGGTGAACGGTGTGGCCAGCGTGAGGTTCGTTCTAGACAGCGCGGCGGGGAACAACAAGGTGGAATGCAGGCTGGAGAACAACAACTATGTCGGTTTCAACATCTCCGGCCGCGAGCTCGAACCTGGCCTGACCTTCGATCAAAAGGCCAGGACCGGTGAGACCATCAAGTTCAATGCTGGCTCATCGAGGGGGGATATCGCATTTTACTCGTTCAACTTCGGGGACGGGCAGTACAGTGGAAAGCTCACCGTCCCGGTCTCGAACCACACGTACATGGATCCCGGTGAGTACCAGGTACGTCTGACCCTGACGATGGAGAACGATCTGTCGGTCCAGGGCAACTTCACTCTGACGGTGACCGAGAGCGCCGAGAAGGACGAAGGGCTTCCGGTTATGAACCTTATAATCCTCACCGGCGTTCTGGTGGTCGTCCTTCTGGTGGTAATCAATACTGTCTACGTCAGGATGTGCCGAAAGAAGGTGGACCAGATCGGCCATGGTCTCCGGAAGAACCACGCGCATCTTGCAAAAAAGCGGCCTCCGGCAGGCGGGGCCCAGGTGAAAAAGCGACGGACCGGAAAGCAGCCGGCCAAGAGAACTGTGGCCAGGCCGAGGACCAACGCTCCTCCCAAGGGTGTGAAGAAGGATAAATGGAAACCACCCTCGCCGGACTCGGATGAACTGGCAGTGAGGTTCTTCAACAAGGGGACGAAGATCGCCAACAGCGAGCCAGAACGCGCGGTCGGACTTTTCATGAAGTCCCTGGAGCTGGATCCGGAATATTCTAAGGCATACTACAATCTCGGCGTCGTCCTATGCGTCCTGGAACGTTACGACGAGGCCGCTGGCGCATTCAAAAGGACTTTGGAACTCGATCCGGACCACAGGGGAGCCGGGGACGGGCTCACAGCATGCCAGACGGTCCTCGAGGACGATCCGTTCATGAAATAAAGCGGTACACCGGGCCTAATCCTTTTCAACGTATCGGACCGATCTGATCAACGGAACATCGTAGACCAGATTTCCCGCTGCCAGCACCAGGCCGAGCATGAGCTCACCCTTGTATACCAGGATCCCTCCTCCGATGAGCGCGAACCCGAGAAGGGTGAACATCCAGAACGAGAAGAGCCGTGCGTTCATATCAGCCCTCCAATGAGCATCGGATCGAAGGCCGGAAGCGACACGTACCAGGATGCCATGACAAGGTAGAGGGCCGGCAGGATCGGAAGAAGCAGGTCGTCGTCGACCTTGGGAATGTGGAGCCGCTCCGCGGCAACACCTATGGCCGACGCTGTCGCCGCGATGACCAGGAGCTTGCCGCTATATCCGAAGATCGCGAAGATGAGGATGCCCAGCAGGAAGCAGAGGAATGGGGATGAGGCTGCCAGCAAGGGTCGTCCAGAATTGCGCGTCTCTCCGGCCAACGGGTCCACGAAGGCAAGCAGGAAGATACAGGGAGCCGCGATCTCGACGGGAAATAGAACGAGCAGGAGGACTACAGCCAGAGCGTACCAGTAGAACGAGGAGATCTGCGAACCCTCATGTGATCTCAGGCCCTTGAACACGATGCCGTACTTGAACCGAACGATCTCGCCCAGCGTCATGATGGTGATGGAGAGTGCAGGAATGACGAGCTTGGGAACCCCCCAAAAGCTCTCGGGAAGCCACAGGTAGAGGATGGAAGCTGCGCCCACAGTGTGATTGGCGCGCCGGAAGTGTGATTCATTGAAGGTAACCTCTGCCATACAGTAAGCCTAAAGGTGACAATACATTAAAGGATTGCCACCAGCAGGCTCGATCGCAAGATGGCGAAGGCGATCGGCGAAAACGATGGAGGGCCTCCGGCATTCTGATGAAAGGATCAGTTCCTTGGGGACCAGGACCTGTATCCGTCGGTGCATTCCGGTCGCTCGGACGATGCGAGGACAAGGGGATCGATCAACATGAGAGAGATTTCGTTTTCAAAACGGATCGCCACCACAGAAAACCTTGGATTTCCATGTTTCTTTTCCTTAGCCAGGCATCGAGGTTTACAGATACGATACCTCGATTAGCGACCGGTGGAAAAAAGACGGATCAGCACGAGAAAAAACGTCATTTTCCCTGTTCTTGACCGATAACTTAATAATTAATCATACCAATCCTCTCAGCTACACATCCAATATTTCGAGGGGGAAGAGGATGACCGATGCGGAGAAACAACTAGGTACACTTGAAGGTAAGATCAACATAAACACAGCGTCGAAGGAGCAGTTGATGATACTGCCCGACCTGGGTGTAAAGAAGGTCAATGCCATCCTGAGGTACCGGAAGCGGAGAGGCAAGTTCGAATCCGTCGACGGGCTTCAGAAGATCAAGTCGATCGGAGAGGCGACCTTCGAGAAGATTCGCCCCTACATGACCGTGAAGGGAGACACGGATATCCACATCAGCGAGATCGATATCCGAGACCTCCAGAAGGAACCGGTCCCCGATACGATGATCATCGGACAGGTCAACGTTAACACCGCGACCCTCGAGGAGCTCGACCTCCTTCCGGGCCTCGGCGAACAGAAGGCCAAGGAGATCATCGCATACCGGGAGAAGAACGGACCGTTCAAGCGCAAGAAGAACCTTCTTCACGTTCAAGGCATAGGCGAGGCGATCTTTGATGCCATAGACGATTATGTAAAGCTGAGCGGCAAGACCAACGCACATCTCATAGCAGTTAAAGAGATGCCTCCCGAGCGGATCAACGAGCTGGAGAAGGAGCTCCACACGAAGATGGACGCAATAAGGAAGAGGGAGAAGGAGGTCGAGAACAAGGAGCTAGTGATCAAACGGGCCGAATCGATAACGATCCTCAATGCGTTCATCGGAGAGCTCCGGTCGAAGACCGAGGAGATAGCCGACTACGTGAAGGATGCCGGGATCGAGCACAAGAAGGTCGAGATCGCCGCTGTGGATTCAGCGCTTCTTGCGGAGTACTCCGCCCACATCAAGTCGTTGGAAGAGCAGCTCGCGCTCAGGGACCAGGACCTGGTCACGGCCCAGGCCCGGATCGCCGAGCTCGAGGCGATGCTCGGAAAGGATAGGCGCGACCTCGAGATGCAGAGGCGGACCCTTGACGAAGAGTTCGATACTAAGGCGCGGGACCTGCAGATAATGAAGGAGGAGCTCCTGAGGAAGGAGGTCGAGATCATCATCGACGAGGCGAAGTTCGAGGAGATCTCGAGAAAGGAGAGGGAGCTGGCCGCTCGCGAGGAGAACCTGAGGGAGCGGGAGAAGGACATGGAAGGGGCCTACGCGGGCGTCGAACAGATCAGGGCCGAGAAGGAGGAGTACGCCAATCGGCTTCGCTCCCGCGAGTCAGAGCTCATGGACTACGAGAAGCGCCTCAAGGCCAGGGAGATAGAGCTCCAGGAGCGGGAGGAGAAGCTCAAGGAGGAGCTCATGCAGCGAGAGGTCGAACTCATCGCGAGAGAGGTCGAGATCGAGGAGCTCCGCAAGAGAGGTGTGACCCCTACGGTGGATGACTCCCAGATCAAGGACCTCAGGAAGCAGATCCAACAGCTCAAGGAGGAGCGGATCGCCCTTCTGAAACAAGAGGAGGAGTTGAACGCCCGCGAGCTCGAGATGCAGAAGAGGTCCAGCGAGTTCTCCAGCAAGGAGACCCAGCTAGAGGTCTACATGAAGCGCGAGAGCGAGCTCGAGATGAGGGAGAGGGAACTGCAGGCCAAGGAGGACAAGTTCCTCATGGAGGCCCATGCGCTCTTCCTCGAGGCGAAGCGGATCAAGGAGAAGATGCTCCAGAAGAAGATCGACCTCATGGCCAAGGAAGAGTTCCTCAAGGAGATCCTCGAAGAGGAGCGAGCATCCTCCTGATCGGAACTGTGACATGGGAACAGCACATCCCGACAGTATCGGGGTGATCGGAGCCTACAGACCATTGGGACCCATCAGACACTGCCCGAAGGTGCATCAACGATGAGCGGTGACGAAGACAGCGGAAAATCGCGCGGAAGCTTTCTGGACCAGATCAGGGAGTTCGAGGAGGAGATGAGGGAGAGGGAGGACGAGGTAAAAAAGCTTGAGAAGCTCCTCGAAGGAAGGGAATCCTCCTTGAAGGAGGCCGAGAAGAGGCACGAACAGGATAAGGATAGGTTCCAGAAGGAGATCAAGCAGAGGGAGGAGGCCCATCAGAAGGATATGGACCAGCGCAGGGGCGCGCTTGAGAAGGAATCCGAGGAACGCCTGGCCGAGGTCAAGAGCAAGGAGATCCTGGTCGAAGGTCTGGAGAAGGACATGGAGGTCAGGACGAGGAAGCTCGAGGATAGGATAAGGGTGGTGGAGGACAGGGAAAAGGAGGTCGAGAAGATCGACCTCGAGGAGATAGACCGCATCAAGAAGGAGAGCTTCTTCATACGCGAACGGGAAGCGGACCTGACCAAGCGAATAGATGTTCTGGAGAAGGAGAGGAGCAACGTCACGGCCCAGCTCGAGAGGGCGAAGCGGGAGAAGATAGAGATCGCAGAGACCTATGATAAACGGATCGACGACCTGACGAAGAGGTCCGATGGTGAGAGGGAAGGATTGAAGAGCGAGCTCTCCAGGCTCAGCGTGGACAAGAAGGCCCTCGAAGAGGATGTGAAGCACCTGAGGATGAACGTTCAGGAGCTGCGAGGGAGCGAGAGAGAGCTCGAGTCCACCCTGAAGAGGATAGAACAGAAGCACCGGCAAGAGATCGACAAGGCGATCTCCGAGAAGGAGGCGATCCTCCGGGAGTACCGGAAGCACGAGAACAAGGTCAACGGTCTGATGAAGATCATCGAGGAGAAGGAGAGCATCATCGATAACATGAGGCGCGATCATGCCTCAGAGATCGGCAGTCTCAGTGACAAGCTCAAGAAGGAGACACACACGCTTCAGGACAAGCTCAGTTCCGAGACGGCCAGATTGCAGAAGGATCATACCGAGAGGATCAAGGAGCTGGAAGGGAAGTTGAAGGGGACCCGAACAGAGCTCGATAGATTGAAGAAGGAGAAGGAATCGATCCAGTCGTCCCAGGAAAGCGCGAAATCCGAGAACAAGAAGCTGCTGGAAGACCTCGAGAAGCGTGTTAAACATCTCACAGATCAGCTTTCCCATTACCAGTCAATCGCGAAGGAGAAGGACCAGAACATCTGGGAGCTCCAGAGGTCGTCGAAGAGCAGCACCAAGCACGCCGACGAGCTGGAGAAGAAGGTGAAGGAACTTGAGCTGAGCTCGAAGGACCGCGAGACCGCGTTCGAAGAAAGACTCAAGGAAGAACTGGAGAAGGCGGAGAAGGAAACAGCCAAGAGGACCGACGAGCTCGAGCGGAACCACGGTATTATCCTCAGGAACGTCCGTGAGGAGGCAGCCCGCAAGGTGGGAGACCTTAACGGGCAGATCAGGTCGCTTGAGGCTATGATCAAGAAGATGGAGGAGGTGAAGAAGGAGAACTCCGACCTTCGGAACCAGGTCGCTGGTCTCGAGGAGACCCTTGAAGGGCGCGACCTCGAGATGGATCGGGTGAGGACCGGCCTCAGCCGCATCCAGGGGGATAAGGACGAGCTCCTGGGCCGGTTGAAGGACCACGAGCTACTGAAGAAGGACCTCGAGAAGCTGAGGTCTCTCGAGAAGGAGAACGAGGTCCTCAAGGACGGCGTACGTGAGTTCGATAACGTTTCAGCAGATCTCGCCAGTTCGAAGGACGAGGTCCGGAGGCTGCGCAAGATCGTCAACGACAGCGAGGACCGTCTCAAGGAGATGGACCGGCTCAAGGGGGTAGAGAGGGAGAACACGGCCCTTCGCGAATCGATGAAGGAGTTCGAGGGCGTATCTGCCGAGCTCAAGGTCCTGAAGAGGGAGAACGAGTCGCTGCAAAAGGACATCGACGGCCTCCAGCCGCTGCTCGAGCAGCTCAAGGAGGGAGAGGACAAGCGGAGGGTCCTGGAGGAGAAGAACAAACAGCAGGACCTCGAGATCAAGGAGCTCAAACAGGTGGAGCGCGACTACAAGAACCTGAAGGCCGACCTTGAGAACGTCGATAAGGACCGGAAGGAGCTTCTTGAAGAGCTCGAGGCGAGCAGAAGGTCGGTCACCGAGCTCGAGAGCACGCTCGAGAAGAAGGTCCACGAGTTCGAGGCTGACAAGAGGGCCGCCCGTGAGCACATCGAGGAGCTGGAGAAGATAGAGGGTGTCTACGAATCGATCAAGACAGAGAGGTCGGCCCTGCTCGGCAAGGTCCACGATCTTGAGGAGAAGCTCAAGGAGTCGAAGGACGCCGCCCAGATGGAGGAAGAGGCCGAGGTCATCATGGAGAAGATGGAGGAGCTAGAGAAGGAGAACCTGCTGCTCCTGAAGTCATCCGACCAGATCAAATCTGTACAGATGCAGAACGACGAGCTGAAGGCGAAGCTAAGGTCGGAGGCGGCCGAGAACGAGGAAAGGCGCCGCAAGCTGGAGGAGATGGAAGCGAAGGTCGAGAAGCTCGAGGACGAGTTGAAGGACCAGAGGGATTCTGCATCCTCGATGAAAGCGGATAAGGACGCACTCGACGAGACCGTGGAGCGGGAGTCGAAGTTGAAGGGTCAGGTCGAGGACCTGAAGGCGGAGATCGAGGAGAGGAACGCCGAGATCAAGAAGATACGGTCCGACGGAGATATGGCCCAGAAACGCAACCAGGCCCAGATCGACGAGCTCCGCAAGAAGGTGGAGTCGCTCGGTACTGGGGATCCTGAGAGCTCCAAGCTGGAGGAGAAGGTGAAGGACAGGGAGAAGCAGATAGAGGTCATGAAGGACCGGATCGTAGCCCAGGAGAAGGAGATGGCCGACATGAGCACGGTCATTCAGGACTTCGAGGCGGAGCTCAAGGAGAAGGAACAGATGCTTGCTTCGGCCCAGAGCGATACCGGTGGAAGGGGGACCAAGATAGACTACCAGATGATGGTCGAGGACCTGAGAAAGGCCCTCAAGAACAGGGAGAACGACATCCTGACCAAGGAGCGCCGTATCGTCGAGCTCAAGGAGCACATCGGTGGTCAGAAGGCCCAGATCGACAACCTGAGCAAGGACCTCAACAAACTGTACAATCGCCTGTCCGAGGTGACCGGCGGACCGATCGAGACCCTCAGGGCAACGCCTCCAGTACCGAAGCCGGCGCCCAGACCCGAACCGAAGCCCCAGGCGGGGCCAGAACCCGAAGAAAAACCTCTTGCGATGCCAAAGACGCCGATGCCCAACATCAGGTCGATCGCGGAGGCGAAGGCCGAGACCAAGCGTACATCAACGACGGGGGCCACCTCGACGAGAACGACCGTCGAGAGGACGACGGTGACCACGAGCACGCAGACACAGCAAGCGCCAGAAGCCTCCACTCCGCCCCCAATGCCCACCACGCCACCCACTACACCACAGATGAGGCCGATGGTCACGAAACCGCTGGACGATGACGAGTACGACATCGATGAAGACCTAGACCTGCTCGACGACTTCGACGACATGGACTCCAAAGCCGACGCCCTGCTCAAGGAGCTGAAGGCCCTGAAGGATTGAACCGGTCCACCGAACTCGACGTGTTGGATCATTTGATGAAGCTGCCTTGCCTGCGGCGCCCAACAGTTTTAATTACGATTAACTCCATTTCAGAACGTACAAGGAGGTCCTCTGAGGGACCTCCGGTAAGGGACCGGTGATCAAGATGGGTCTGGGCGCATGGCTGAGGAGGAGAAAGGCCAGGAAGAGACGAGCTGCCACTGCAGCCTCGGCTCCAAGGCCTCAGATGGTAAAGCTCCCCAGAAGGCCGCCGCGGAAGAGATACAAGGAGACCTACGTGATCGCCATCGCCAACCAGAAGGGTGGCGTGGGGAAGACGACAACGTCGATCAACCTGGCTGCATCACTGGCCATGATGGGTCACAAGACCCTGCTCGTGGATATGGACTCGCAGGGCCATTCGTCCAGCGGTGTCGGCCTGGATAAATCCAACCTGAAAGACACGGTCTACGACATTCTGATCGGTGAGAAGTCCGTAGACGATGTAAAGTGGAAGTCGGGGATACCGGGCCTCGACGTCATCCCGTCGAACATAACCCTCTCGGGAGCCACCATCGACCTTGTCGGATCCCAGGACATGAACTACAGGCTCAAGGACGCCCTGGAGAAGGTCCACAGGCGGTACGACTTCATCCTGATAGACACACCGCCGTCACTCGGGATCCTTACCCTGAACAGCCTCGTTGCATCCAACGCGGTCCTGGTCCCCCTCCAGTGCGAGTACTTCGCCGTCGAGGGAGTCAAGGACCTACTGAACGTACTCCACCTGGTCCAGGAGAAGCTCAACCACAGCCTGGAACTGGAAGGGATACTCCTGACGATGTACGAGGGGCACAAGATGGCCCGGGACATAGAACAGGAGATCAAGGGACACTTCAAGTCCAAGGTCTACAGGGCCAAGGTCCCAAGGGACCGCAACATCGGCATAGCCCCCAGCCATGGCAAGCCGGCGGTGAGCTACAATCCGAACTCTCCCGGTGCGCAGGCCTACATCAAGTTCGCATTGGAGTTCAAGCGGCGGAGAGGGTTGCGGTAGACCCCCCGGCAACGCTGTAGGAGCAACATCGTTGGCCAATGAGTAGCCTTCATTCAGGAAATCTTTTCATACTACAATGCGTTAACCACAACGAGGGAAGCCAGACGATGGTCATCTGTAAATCCTGTAATCACAGGATCCCGCTCATGGAGACAAAGCACACCTGTGTGTTCTGCAGGTCGATCTACTGCAAGACCTGTGTATCTGTATATGATGTCGTGGAAGGTGAAATGAGAAGGATATGCAGATTCTGCCTTCGCCATCCTTCGCTACAGTGCCCCATGTGCACCGACGGTGCAGTGATTCCGTATTCGTCAACGGCCTGTCACAGATGTGGGAGAACAGTTTGTCCAGTTTGCATCAATAAACAGACCCGATCAGGAAGGGTTAGATGGCTTTGCAGGGAATGTATGCACGACGATGCAGAACTAGCTGAATCCAAAGGACATTATTCCGCTGCAATAGAACTGTACAAGAGGATCCAAGCGGAAGATGGCGTCAACAGAGCCCTTATGAAGATCAATCGGGAAAGGATCTACAAGAACGAAATGGAACCGATCATCGGAAGATTGAAGGAAACAGGCGAAGAGGTCCCATATCACTGCCCAGAATGTAGTCACGTGATGCTTCTGACCGGGGAGACCCGGATAGAACGGATCGGCAACTGTCCCAATTGCAATGTAAGGTTGTTGACCGACCTTATGATCAAGACCCTGAACAGGAGTCTGGGTGTCTACAATTAATCGTCATTGAACCACGAACTAATCGTTGAACCGAGCTGATCTGATGCCAAAATGTCCAATGTGCAAGGATAGGAACTCGCGAGCTGATATGAGAGGATGTGTGGTTTGTAAAAGGACCGTCTGCCACATGTGTACAGATCAGTACGATCTCGTCAACGGAGAATATCTGTTCATCTGCGTCTGGTGTTCAAGGGAAGCTGATTTCACATGTTCGAGATGCGGAGAGGAGAAGGTCTATCCAATTCGGCAGAAGACCTGCCCCGGATGCGGTGTTTCCTTATGCACATCCTGTTCGAAGAAACATACCATCAACGGTCGAAGGGAACACCTCTGCAGAAGATGTTCGAAAGAACGGTCCAGATCGAGCGCTTAGTAAATATTTAAACTCGACCACATCGGAATTGAGCGCAAGGCGAGCCGAGAATGGCTGCTAATCGATATAATCAGTACAAAGGTCAAAACGGGTTCACTGCATTATCCGACATTATTAGTTAAGCTTAAATAGTTAATAATCAACATATTAGCGATAGCATGGGTAGCAGTGGGACAGTGAAGCTCGGTGATGACGAGGAGCTACTGGACACTCTACAGGAGTTCATGGATGCGTTCCCTTTCTTCATGTTCATCGTGGACGAGGAACATCGTGTCCTGAGAGCGAACAAGGCGATCTACTGGCAGTTAAAGCAGAACCCGGAGTCCGTTGTCGGTGAATGCTGCCATCGAGCGTTCCACAGATCGGAGGAGCCCCTTGAAGGATGTCTGCTGATGGAGGCGAAGGCAACGAACGATATCGTGGAGAAGAACATCTACGATCCCAACAACGACATGCACTGCTTCTCGTGCGTGTATCCAACAGCGTTCATCACATCGGATGGGAAGAGGTTGTTCGTTCACACCGCACGCCATACCGGGAAGGATGACTGCGATTGCGACAAGTAGGCTTCGTAACGATCTTCCGTTCACCTTTGAAGAATGAATGGGACACAGAAAATTCTCAGCGTGCGCCGATGCCTTCCCGATCCCAGAGAAAGGAAACGATTTTAAGGAAAGTGATCAGTTCCTGAAGTGGAGCTCACTGATATGTCGACCTGTCCATGGTGCACAGGGGGTTTACCGCTCTTCAGGAAACCCCATCGATGCAAGATATGTAACCGGAACTATTGTCCGGAGTGCACAAGGGAGTTCGATGTCGTCGACGGGGTCGTGTCATATATCTGCCCTAATTGTTATCAACATCCATCGTTCCATTGCGAGAGATGCAACAAGACGTTGGTCCTTCCCATAGATGAGGTGAGATGCTATCGGTGCAAGAAGAAGGTGTGTTATCACTGTAGGAGAAAGCTGGATTCAAAGGGCCTGGCAGGTCCTGAATACTGTTTTGAGTGTTACAGAGCGTTGACCGACCTTCATGAGGAAAGGGTCATCAAAAAGGAGAGGAGGAAGCAGAACTTTGAACCCGCAAGGGGTCGAAGGCGATACAGGCCGATCCGTATCGGTGTGGATAAGAGCTCGATGGAGGAGTTCGACCGGACCATCGAGCATCTCCGTGTGAAGGGGACATCCGTGAGGTTCTTCTGCCCATGCTGCGGGGACCCTAAGGGGGTGGATGCAGATCGGGCCACCGGCGATATACGAACATGTGAGAGGTGCGGATTGGGGCTGCAGAGCGAACGTGTCGTTAATGCTCTCAAGACCAAGTATGGCATCGAAGTGGCAAAGGCCGGTAGCAACCGGGATCAATGAAGGATCTTCTGGACCGGTGATGATCGTAGGTGTTCAAATGGGAAAAAGATGTCCGATCTGTGGAGACAGGATGAAGCGCGGAGAGACCTGTGGTTGCGTGGTATGCAAGGTCCTTTTCTGTGACACCTGCGTTCAAGAGTTCGACATGGTCAATGGTGAGCCCTGGTTCATATGCAACCATTGTGCTACCAGACCCGAGTTCAAGTGCCAGCGGTGCAAGGTCGAGGCCATCTTTCCCAAGGATAGGATCATATGTGGTGAATGTGGAAAGATGGTCTGCTATTCATGTTTTAAGGCGAGGGAGGTAAATGGCGAGAGGTTTGTGTACTGCAAGGAATGTTATCAAGCGGGGCCCTGGTATACACCACTGGACGGAATCCGTGAAAAAGAGGTCCGCGAGACCACTGGAGCCACAGCCAGCCGGACGAATGTATCCCATGCCGCTAGCGAGGAAGAGGATGAGAGAGCCGTCAGCGAGGTGTTAAAGAGGATCAAGGCCGCCGATCAGAGCTTTCAGTACTTCTGTCCCGGTTGCGGTCTGGGATCCGACCTGGATGGATTGACGGTTGTGGACGTGATAAGATACTGCCCTGGATGCGGAAGATACCTCATCTCTGAAATGATGCTAAAGACCATGGAACGTCAACTTGAAAAGGAAGGTCAGAAGACATCGGCCAGATAGCCGAGGAAACTGCTCAACGGCATCCCCTCGTCCCATCTGAGAACATAGTTGTCCGAACGAGTGCGCGGCATCTTCGGGATATGGTTCTGTATCATCCTGTAGACACCCTTTCCATGATCGAGCTGGGGCGTATATACTCGCCAGGCATCGCCCCGGAACCTCTTCAACCGATATGCGTAGATCGGGACGAGGCCGACCTTCAACGCCGTCTCCTCGATAGCCTTGGCCTGGTCTGCGGGCTTTCCCTTGTAGAGAAGGATCGTTCGCTTCTCGGAGGACTTGACCTCGATGGGAATGGATATCGTATCACGAAGTGCGACAAGGTCGATGCCGAAGGAGCCTGCTGCCCTGACGACGTAGAACGGATTCCTCCGGATCGAGAGATAGCCCTCCCGCTCCTCGAGCGTGCAGCTCTTCACGACCTGTTCGAGAACGCCATCGTCGGCCTCGAGTATCCCTCTCAGCTCCCTCTCGAAGACAATGCTCATCCGTTCGGTACATGGCTCTAAAGCGTTAAATAGTTATTCGGACCTTCGTTCGAACATGGACCCGGCCGACCTTGCCCGGTATCCTTTCCTGGAGGGTGTCTCATCATACCTAAAGGAGCGCGAGGTCGGTCTCGAGGATATACTTCTGTCGGACAGGTTCGAGAACGCCAGGATGCTCGGGTTTCGCAGGGTGATGTCATCGTTCTCATCCGAGGAGCCGGCTCTTACACTCCCTCCCAGAGACAAGGAGACCATGAGGATCGATGACGAAATGGTCCTGGATGTCCTCCTTTCGTATATTGTGGCAAGGATGTTGGTCTCGGTCTCCGGTGATCAGTATGTGATCCGCAGGTTCGTCACATCCGAGTCGAAGCGGATGTCGGTCTTCATGGGCCACGAGGACCTGGAAGGTGTTCTTGGGATCGCCGGAGAGCTCGATATCAACGTGACCAAGCGGGTCCGGCGCCCCGAGAAGCGCAAGGACATACATATCCAGCTTGCAGGCGGAGGCGACGTTCCCGAGGAGCTTCTTGACGAGGTGGTCGAGGAGTTCGGGGACGAGGAGGAGCCTCCCGAGGAGGAGATCGAACTGTCGATACATTTTACCGATTACCTTCGTAACACCGCTGGGATCCTGGGCGGGACCGGAGGCGAGTGGAAGCTGATCAACCGGACGGTGGACGGCGGACAGGTCATCCTGACTAGGAGGGAGCTCGTCAGGGTGCTCCAGGTGGTCATCGGGGAACGGATCGGGAAGGACCTGCCGGCGCCGACAACGAAGCAGATGAAGAAAGCGTTCAGGCGATACCTGTCTGATATCACGAACAAGGTCGGCGACCTCAAGGCGAAGACCAGGTCCGAGGCGACCGGCGAGGTCCGATCATCCGCCCTCCCGCCCTGCATGAAGGTCCTACTCAGGGACCTCCAGGAAGGCGTCAACATCCCCCACCACGGCAGGTTCGCGATCACGTCGTTCCTGAACTCGCTGGGCATCGACGAGAAGGGCATCATCGCGATCTTCTCCAGCGCCCCCGATTTCGACATCTCCAAGGCCCGCTATCAGATCGAGCACATCATGGGGACCAGCGGCGGGACGGTCTACACACCGCCGAAGTGCGATACGATGAAGACATACGGCATCTGTGTATCGCCCGACCTCCTATGTCAGAACATCAGGCATCCAATGAACTATTACTGGACCCGGTTACGCAGCAACAAGCTCGACCTCGCCTGGGATCTCCACATGAGGTCGCAGCGGCGGAATGCGGTCCCGATAACGGATATCATACCGAAGGTCGAAGCTGTCAGGAAGGGGAAGCCGAAACAGATCGAAGATATCGAAAATATCGGGTTCGGGGAGGAGCCGGCCCTCATCAGGTTCGAGGCGGATCTCAAGGGGATCGACATCAGCGGCTACAAGTACCCGGAGAGATACGTCCTCTACGCCAAGCCGTATATCCCCTCCCTGAGGAGGGGGATCATCGTGCTTCCAATAACAGGGTTCGACCTAATTCTGAGGGCCCATTCGCTGTCGAGAAAGAAGAAACCGGTTCAGATCGATGCAGTGGTCTTCACGAAGGACGGAAGGGACCATCTATGGGCCGTTAACGCCTCTGAAAAGGCGTAAAACAGCATTTATACCAGGATCCAGCCGAGAACATATGTATAAATAGGGCATCTTCCTACTTATCAATGCCCAACAGGTGAGCTTGCTCACAGATAGGGGCAACAGGAGTAAGAGATAATGTACGGCGATAGAGAGATGCATAAGGCCATATGTTCAGACTGCAACCAGGAATGCGAAGTACCATTCAAGCCAGCCGAGGATCGGCCGGTGTACTGCAGGGATTGCTACCAGAAGCACAGGCCTCCGCGAAGGTACTGAGCCTTAAGGCATCAGGTAATTTTTAAGAGTAAGCGCGGCATCTCCGGACGGGCGCTTCCGCCGCGTCCGGAGGAATGCCGAGAATTCATTTCTTTATTATCCCAGCGTAGCCAGTTTCATTGGATGGGCCTCAACCGTATACCGGATAGAGCAGGCTGATGACAAAAAGTCCTACCTGGAAGATCAGCGACATGAACGAGTTTTCAATGAGGGTCTTCGAGGCGTTCGGTCTCCTTATCCTCGGAAGATAGAGTACCCAGGGAACGATCAACATGACCAGGCTCAGTACATAGAGCCAGGACATGACGGGTGGGAATCGGCCTTTCCACTGCCAGTGGCTCGCATAGATCGTGTCATAGGCATCGATGTTGTTCGCGAGTAGGAAGAAGCCTGTGAGGATGATATAGGCTGAACTGACGGTAATGATAAAAGAAACCCGAACCCGCCTCCGCTGAACGGTCCTGATCCCGAGCTCGTCAGTTTGCGCGAGATCAGGAGGATATCCTACGTCACCATCCGCGTCTGGTATCATCCCTTGATCACACCCCACTCATGCAACGCGTATCCTGACCGAAGTATCCTCGGAGGGACCGGCTCTTGTAGAACTACCGTCTCAGGTATCTCCTTCATGTAGAACTGAACCCGGATGTACTCAGGATAATCCAGCTCGGTATCGATCCTGAATATCCTGTCAAGCTCGCCAGGCGACACAGGATAGATGCCGTAATTGAACTCATCCCCGCCGAAGAATATCTTCATATCATCATCGAACCAGTACTCGACGAAATCGGCGATCTCGTTCTCGAAGAGACCGTACATCTCCAGTATCTCCTCGAACTTCGAAGCAAGGTCCGCCTCGCTGATTGCATCCCCATTCCAGTACAGTTGTCCATCCTCGCGCTTCAGGACCCACCCCTTGTTCTCGACTTTGGGCTTGGTGTTGTCGGACTCGTAAAAGAGATAGTCGAACTGTCTTCCGTCGGTGTGGATCTTTCCTTCCTCGAGAATGAGATCGTTCCAGGTGATGGTGGATCGACCTTTCCTGTATGGGATACGGGTCGTGATCTCGCCCTTCACCGTGAGGCGGAGGTTCTCACTTCTCTTCTCTGGCGTATAAAGGTAGATCGCTGGCTTGAACGACTGGGCATTTACATAAAGGACAGCTGCCAGTATCACGGTAATCGCCATCATCAAGAGAATGGCGATCAACGCACGCACGATCGAGCCACCCCCGCCACCACCCATATATCGAAAAGTCGCCTGATGATAGGACAGCTCCAGCTGTTCCTCGCTGGTAGCGATCAGCCAGTAGAGATCACGCCGCCCCTGGTCCGTATAGTACTTGTGGATGTGATACTGGTTGTTGGGACTGAACCGAACGAAGACCATTATCTTGCGCCTCATCGGAGAGTAGTGCGTCGGTGGATCGGATGCGATATCCCGCAATGTACAGTTGGTCCTGCCGTAGGCGCTGGTGATCCTGAAGCTTGAATCGACAACCTCCCTTAACTCGTTCTTCAACTCCACCGCTTCGGACTTGCCGAACCCGAAAACTATCACTGTAGGCTTCAACGATATACCTCCTCGAAGTAACTTTTAGTCATCCGAAGATCACTCCCCATTCATGCAGCGCGTACTGTGAGCGTCTCACTTCAGGATAGACAGGATGCTTTAGGATCGTTCCCTCCGGAACTGCCTTCATGAAAAACTGGACGCGGATGTACTCCGGGTAGACGTTGTCGGTTTCCAGCTTGAATATGCGCTCGAGCTCCAGAAGGGAAACAGGATAGATCCCGTATATGAACTCCCCCTCCTCAGGAAGTATCTTCATGTCGTCGTCGAACCAGTAGTCGATGAAGTCCTTGATCTCGTTGTTGTACAGGCCGTAACTGCGAAGGATATCCTCGAACTTCTCCTTCAGTTCTTGATCCGTCGTCTCCTTTCCGTCCCAGTAGATCCTTCCGTCCCCGCGCGCCAGTGTCCATCCGACATCGTCCAGCTTCGGCACGACGCTCTTTGATTCGTAGAACAGATAGTCGTATGACCGGCCGTCGGTGTCGATCTTCCCCTTCTCCAGGGTCAGGTCGTCCCATGTGATCGAGGTGACACCTCTGCGATAAGGTATCCGTGTCGTGATCTCGCCTATGACACGGAGTCGGACGTTCTCCCTCCTCTTCTCCGGTGTGTACAGATAGATCACGGGCTTGCACACGAACGACTGGGCCCAGATGTACAGGATGAACGCGAGGAGGATCGTGACAAAGGTCGCCACGGTGATGATGATCAACGCCCAGTTCGTAGAGCTTCCTCCACCTCCTCCAAGATATCTGTAACATGCCTGATGGAACGACATGGCCGTCTGCTGCTCGTTCGTCGCGATCAGCCAGAACAGATCGGTCCTTCCGAGATGCGAGTAGTATCGATGGACGCGGTACCGGTTCTTCGGGCTGAAGTTGATGAATACCATTATCTTGCGCTTCATCGGCCCATAGCATGTGGGCGGCTCCCTCGCGATCCGGTCAAGCGAGTAGGAGGTCCTACGAAAAGCACTGGTGATCCTGAAGCTCGAGATCACAACCTCCTTGAGCTCCTCCTTCAACTGCTCCGCCTCTGCACGGCTGAAGCCGAGAACGATGACAGTAGGCTTCAATGATATACCCCCAAACTGACATATACCTCTAATATCGACTATGCCTGGAGATCGTATAAAAAGGTTCGAGTAGAGCTTGTGCTACCTTAACGACATCGACGTACATCGCCAGCGCTCACGCTTGGATAATGTTCATAGATAGATCGGATCAGGTGTGGATGCTAGAGCTCACTCCTCTCCGCCGAGCCACTCGCTGAGCGGGTTCTCCGTTCCGCAGGAGCAGCGTACAAGCGTCCTTAACGGCTTGGAGCAGTGGATGCAGTGCTCCCTCCCGTAGGGCGTGGGCGTCCGGCAGTAGGGACAGTCCACGACGAACTCCTCGGACTGGGGGCACCACTTGAAGTCGACGGTCAGTCCGCAGTTGGCGCACTTCTTCTTCGTGTAGAGGACGTCCATACCGCAGACGGGACAGGTACCCTCCGGGACCGATGCGACCGGTTTCACCGGGGTGATGCCGGCCTTCTTCATCGACTTGAGCTTGGCCTTCTCCTCCTTCATCTTGGTGCCGCGGGCCTCCAGGAGCTCGCGGAAGTTGTTCTCCACCCGCTCCGTCGTCGTGAACAGGTGGGAGAGGAGGAAGGCGAAGGATGCCATGAACAGGATGTACAGGACAAGCTCGCTGCCGTTCTCGGCGGCCCAGTCGCCCCAGGTGCCCAAGGCGCCGAGGATCAATATGCCGGAGAAGAGTACCTCCATGGACCAGAGGCCCAGGGGGATGTACTCGAACATCATCTCCTCTTCTATTATCAGGCGGTCCCTGAGGTCCTTGAAGTGCCATATGAACGAGCTGAGGGTGGCGAAGCTCAGGAAGACGCAGAAGAAGATGATCAGTAGCGCGAAGTTGCTGGGTTCGTCGGCCACGGCATAGACCGAGACGCCTACCAGCTGGAAGAAGAATGCGCCGACGAACCAGATGATAGCCTTCCAGGAGGCCGCAAAGGCCTTTCTGAAGGCGTGGAACGAGGCCAGACCCAGCAGGAGCCATCCGATGGTAGCGGGTGTGAGATCTCCCCTTGGCCCGTTGTACAGGGCTTCGAGGTTCAATGTCCCTACGACCACGGAGGAAATGAAGAAAACGACCATTAGGAGGGGCCAGACCTGCTGATCGATCGAAACACCCTTGATCTTGTTGGGGATCATGCAACACTCCGTGATGGCCTTGGCATTCGCCGATTCTGGCATATATATAATGTATACATAAATCTTGTGCGAATCGTCGTAACTGTCAGTGGCAGTGGCTAGGGCCGTCCTCGACGTCCGAGCCGGTCCAATATCTCGGCGAGCGTGGTGTTCTGACCAGTCTCCCCCCTTTCCTTGATCCAATCCAACAGCTCCCGCAGAGCGTCATCCTCCAGCTCGATATCCTTCTCCCCAAGCACCATCGCAAGGCCTTGGGCGCCTGAATGCTTGCCGAAGACTATCCTTCGCCGGTTCCCAACGCTCTCCGGCGGGAACAGCTCATAGGTGGACGGCTCCCGGAGGACCGCGGCAGCATGGATGCCGGATTCATGGGAGAAGACAGATCCACCGACCACGGGTCTTGTGTCAGGTATGAACTGGCCCGAGATCTCGGCGACCCTCGCTGCCACCTCACATATCCGTGGTAGGTCTATTCCAAGGTCCTTTCCGTACAGCGTCCTGAGAGCGACCAGGAACTCCTCCATCGGAACGTTCCCTGCCCTTTCACCTATCCCTAGGACCGTGGTGGCAACATGGTCGGCCCCGGCCTCCACTCCCGATAGAGCATTGGCGGTGGCAAGACCGAGGTCGTTGTGAAGATGGATCGACAGCGGCATGCCGAACTCTGTCTTCAGGAGCCTGACAAGGAGCTTGATCCCGTCGGGAGGGGATGCTCCGATCGTGTCGGTTATGCCGATGCGCTCGACACCGGCATCGATGGCCGATGAATAGTGGCGGAACAGGTGCGGTATTGGGGTCCGGGTGGAATCCTCCGTACTGAACGAAGGGCGGAGGCCCCTCTCTCTGGCGTGTTCCACAGCCTTGATGATCAACGGGTCTATCTCATCGCTCCCGATCCGTAACTTGTGCTCCAGGTGAAGGGGTGAGGAAGCGATGAACAGAAGGACGATGTCGGCGTTGGACTCCGCAGCGGCGTCGATATCTTCAGGAACAAGCCGGCTCAGGACCAGCACGTCTCCAGATACAGCTTCCTTGATACGCTTTATCGAATCGACCTCGGTCCGGCTCACTGCGGGGAATCCGCCCTCTATCTGCGGGACGCCTATATCATCGAGGAGTCCGGCTATCTCGAGCTTATCCTCCTTTGAAAAGGAAAGTCCCGCCTTCTGTTCGCCATCCCTGAGAGTGGTATCGTAGATCCTGACCTCCTGTGAGGCGAATCCAAGCTTGAGCTCGGAGACAGGGTTGATACGGAAGCTCAAGGGAGCTCCTCCACTCCCCTTCCCGGTCCGACATCCCAGAGGGGGACCAGGTCGCAGCCGCCGCAAGCGAGGCACATCGTCCTGAACTTCCTGGTCGTGAGGCCGTTCTTCTCCAGGGCCTTTGCCGCATACTTCGAGAGCTCGATCACCTGCTCAGGCCCATGATCGGGATCGACGAAGCGTTCAAGGCGGTCCCGGTTCGCATCAGTGACGGCCAGCGGCCGAAGGGTAGGAACGACACCCATGGAACACAGCCTATCTATCATCGATCGTATCGAATCGGCTGATGAGAGCCCTATTATTATGTTGGATGTCACCTTCCCCCAGCCGAAGGTCCCGACGGCCGCCTCGAGGGAATGCAGGACCGATGGCAGGTCCAGACCTGCACAGATATCGGGATAGATCGAGGGATCGGCGCATTGAACATTGATCTTGATCTCGGTGGCTCCCATGGAACGTAGGATGTCGAGCACAGGTCCCTCGGCGGGATTTGGCTCAACGCCTATAGGGATATTGGGCCAGCGGGCCCGGGAGAGACGCACGACATCCAGGATCTCGACGAAGGTCGCAGCGTCATCGGGCCAGACACCGCTCGTTACAGCTATCGAACGTATCCGTCCCTCCTCGACGAGCGGAGCGATCCTTTCGACCCACTGACTCGGTGTCAGGTCGTCGGGTCCGTCCTCCTCGGCAGGGGTGCACGAGCTCGCGATCTCACAGAACGCGCAGTCGTAGATGCACCTGTTCCTGAGGGAGATGAAGGCCTGTCCCGGCGCGTGGATCGGAGCCTCGACCATTTCGAGGCCGGACGCAAGGACCTCATCCTCTTTGATGATAGAAAATGTATCCACCTCGCCATCCTTGACCAGTCTGGCCTCGGCCGGCTCCCTCGAAACTGGTATCCTTACCACGTGGTCCTCCCATGTCATGAATATGTGGTTGAAAGAGGAGCGCGGTCCGGACCTTGACCTCGACATAGGGTGAGGCAGATGCACCGACGGGTCTAACTGGACCGAATCCAGGAACAGTATCTCCGCCTTCCTGAACATCGGCCTTTCGCGTCCCTGAACATCGCAATCGCTTCCGTGGTCCTTCTCGTTTCTGTTCCCCATCGGTCATGAATCACTCTGGGCTATTTAATTGGTTCCGATGTTCCCTGGACCTGCGCTTCCATTGAAATCCTTAAATATCCGCCGTGCCCATGATAATATGGGGTCCTATGATAAACGAGTACAAGTTCGGGGAGATGGTAGTGAACCACAGGAGGTTCACATCCGATATCGCCATCATGCCGAACGGCAGGGTCACCGTGTGGCGCAGGATCAATGGCCACGAGGTCGTCCCTGACGACATCACCCACCTTCTGAGATCGGGCCCGGATATACTGATAATCGGGACCGGTGAGAACGGGCTCATGAAGGTGAGCGACGAGGTCAAGGCCCTCGCCAGGACCAGAGGGATAGAGCTCATCATCGAGACCACGGGAATGACCGTCGATATATACAACGACGTACATGAGTCGGCGCAGGTCCTCGGGGCGTTCCATCTCACCTGCTGAGGGTTCCTTCAGGGCCTGGACGACATGATCAGGCTCAGGGCCGTAGCAGGCCGCATGGGAAAGGGTTTTATATATAATCCTATATGGTGAAGGGCCGATGAATGACGGTAACAACCTGAATGAGGTGGTTTTATGGCACCCATATATGTAAGATACGAGATGCCGAAGGAACTTGTGAACACGGTCTACGAGATAGTAGAGATGGCCAGGGACACCGGTAAGATCCACAAGGGGACCAACGAGGTCACCAAGATGGTCGAGCGCGGGACCGCGAAGTTCGTTGTGATGGCAGAGGACATTCAGCCCGAGGAGATCCTCGCGCACATCCCGATGCTGTGCAACGAGAAGAAGATCGCTTACTCCTACGTGCCC
Organism: Thermoplasmatota archaeon; assembly: GCA_028279645.1. Classification (GTDB taxonomy): domain Archaea; phylum Thermoplasmatota; class JAKEGO01; order JAKEGO01; family JANQNJ01; genus JANQNJ01. Next base: position 18,864 of record JANQNJ010000057.1, on the reverse strand, counting down.
AGCAAGAAGGAGCTTGGCGCGGCCTCCGGTCTGATGGTACCCACATCCGCCGTTGCTATCTCGAAGCCCGGAAAGGCGAAGACAGCTCTCGACGGACTGGTCAAGCAGCTTCCGCTTAAGTCCGAGTGAAGGGGGTATTGACCGATGAGCGAGATCATAGGCTTCCCGGCAGAGGTCGTGGAGGTCATTGGAAAGACCGGTATGGCCGGAGAGGCCAGCCAGGTAAAGGTCAGGGTCCTTGACGGAAAGGACAAGGGCCGGATCATCACCCGGAACGCGACGGGACCCGTCGTGGTCGGTGACGTGCTTCTCCTCAGGGAGACCGCCCGAGAGGCGAGGAAGCTCAACGTCCGCTAGGCATGCGGAACGGGTGGTACAAATGGTTGATACAAGCGTATGTTCGTTCTGCGGTGTCAAGATCGAGCCCGGCACCGGCAGGATGCACGTTCTCAAGGACGGTTCCGTCCATCACTTCTGCTCGAACAAATGCCACAAGAACATGTTCAAGCTCAAGCGCGTCCCGCGGCGCGTGAAGTGGTCCGAGCACTACAAGCGCTGATGCGGCGCAACGGTGGAGGTGAACAGATATGGCGATGGAACGTACTTTCGTTATGCTCAAACCCGATGCGGTCCAGAGAGGACACGCAGGTGAGATAATCTCCCGCTTCGAGAAGAAGGGCATCAAGATGGTGGGCATGAAGCTCATGCTGATCTCCGAGGACCTTGCCTCGAGGCATTACGGCGAACATGTTGGAAAGCCCTTCTACGAGAAGCTCATGAGCTACATCACATCAGGACCCGTGGTGGCCATGGTGCTTGAGGGCGACAACGCGGTGGAGATGGTCAGGAAGTTCCTGGGAGCCACGAACCCCCAGGACGCGACACCCGGAACGATCCGCTGCGACTACGGTCAGATGATAGGAAGGAACATCATTCACGGTTCCGACTCTCTGGCCAGCGCCGAGAGGGAGATCGGACTCTTCTTCGACGATGACGAGCTGGTGGATTACACCAGGATCGACGCGGCCTGGCTGTTCGAGTAGCCCGGACGCGGCTCAAATAAGGATCCCGGAGGGGACCCCTCATGAGGATCAGAAAACCGATAGTCAGCATTCTAGGTCATGTCGACCATGGCAAGACGACGCTACTTGACCACATACGCGGCTCCGGCGTGGCAGAAAGGGAGGCCGGGAAGATAACCCAGCACATCGGAGCCACCGAGGTCCCCCTCGATACGATCATCAACATCTGCGAGGGGATGATGAAACCCGAGGGCTTCAAGGTGCCCGGGCTTCTTTTCATCGACACTCCCGGTCATTATGCCTTCACCTCATTGAGATCAAGGGGCGGGAACCTCGCCGATATCGCGGTCCTGATCGTCGATGTCATGGAGGGGTTGAAACCCCAGACCATCGAGTCGATAAACATCCTGAAGAACCACAAGACGCCGTTCATCATCGCCCTGAACAAGATCGACAGGCTGCAGGGATGGCGCAAGCAACCAGGAAAGCCCTTCGCCAAATCGGTAGCGGCGCAGAACAAATCGACGAAGAAACGACTTGAGGAGCGTTTCTACGAGATCATCGGCGACCTGCACGACGAGGGTGTCCCGGCCGACCGGTTCGACAGGATATCCGATTTCACCAAGACGATAGCGATCGTTCCCATCTCGGCAAGGGAAGGCGAAGGCGTGCCAGATCTGCTGCTTCTGTTAGTGGGACTTGCACAGAGGTTCCTGGAGGAGCATCTGGCGGACGAGGAAGCGTTGCCTGGGGAGGGGACCATACTCGAGGTCAAGGAGGAGAAGGGGCTAGGTACGACCATCGATACGATCATCTACCGCGGCTCAGTAAGATCGACGGATGAGCTTTTGGTCCACACCATCAACGGCCCGAAGGTCACGAGGATCAAAGCGCTGCTCTCGCCAAAACCCCTTGACGAGATCAGGGACCCGAGGGAGAGGTTCGATTCGGACAAGATCATCAGTGCTGCCGCAGGAGTGAAGATCGCGTGCCAGGACCTGGAGGGCGTGATCGCCGGTTCTCCGGTAAAGGTCATGACCAAGGACACCGACCTGGAAGCGGAGAAGTTCATCGTCGACCATATCACGACCAAGGAGGCCGGCATCTTCGTGAAGGGCGATGCCATCGGCTCCCTGGAGGCCCTCTCCTTCGAACTGGAACAAGAGAAGGTCCCCATCAAGAAGGTAGGCATCGGAGACGTCTCGCGCAGGGACGTGGTCGAGGTCTCCATGCACAAGGACCCGCTCTTCAGGGCGATCCTTGCATTCAATGTAAATATCCTTCCCGACGCCAAAGAGGCGATCAACGAGACCGATGTCAAGGTCGTCACCGGCAACGTCATCTACAGACTAAAGGACGATTACATCGAGTGGGCCGACGCTAAGAAGGTCGAGCTCGAAGAAGCCTCCAGGATGAAGATGGCCTACCCCGGACAGTTCAAGATATTCCCCGAATACATATTCCGGGTGAGCAAGCCAGCCGTAGTTGGAGTGCGTGTTCTCGCGGGACGATTGAGGGTAGGACAGGGCATCCTCCGTGAGGATGGTCGCGTCATCGGAACGATCAAATCGATACGGTCCGGAGAGGAGTCGCGGAACGAGGCCAGAGTGGGAGAGGAAGTGGCGATATCGATCCCGAACGTGACCGTCGGCAGGCAGATAAAGGGCGGGGATGTGTTATTGGTAGACCTGCCCGAAGCTGACGCGAAGGCGTTGAAGAAGATGGAGCTCACCATGGAGGAGGAGGAGCTCCTGGAGAAGGTCATCGCCATCAAGAGGAAGGAGAGCGATTACTGGGCGATGTGAGCAGGCTCATTTGATCTTCCTTCTCTTGACCGGATCGGTCTTCTTTTTCGATGATCTGATCACATTGATTCGTTCCTGTGTTCTTCGATGAAGGATCATGATCAGGACCATCACACAGATCACCGAAGTAACCAAGAATATCGGTCCAATGCCGATCCCACGATCTTCAGAATCCGTATCCCGCGATCCATCTCCCCTGTTATTGATCATGATGTCAATACTACTCTCCTGGCTATATTCGATACCATCAAAGCTCCTGATCTTGATGTTAAGATCACCATTTGGATACTCCGTTGTGTCTAGCTCATAGTCCCAAGGTGACCTGCCATTGACCTTTGTCCAAGGACCGTCATCAAGTGATATCTGTACATACTGGATCAATCCATCTGGGTCGGCAGCTGAGCCTTTGATCATGATCGATCCGCTGACGACCTGATAATGCAACGGTGAGGCGATCTGTACCAATGGTCGGACATTGGGTTTCTCTCCGACAAGATCGTTCCTTGCGTTCAACCATGGATCGAATATAATTGCGTCGCTGACATTGACACCCGAACCATCAGGATTTGATATTGGGTGAAATGGGCCGGATGAGTGGCCCCACCAGTTATGCGAAGCGTTAACCGAACCATCTTCATTGTTCCATGCATACGCTCCATAAACGCAGTCATCGAACCTATTCCCAATGATCGAATTGGCAACCGATCCGTTCGTGATCGATAGACCTACCGTGCAGTTGGAAAAGGAATTGTTATTGACCAGAACTCCTGATGCGTTGTCAAGAGTGATCCCGTTCGGGCAATGATCAAAGAGCGAATGGGAGATTGTAACATCGTAAGCCTGTACCACAATGCCCGAGGATCGTCCTATCTCGTCAAATCCACACCTTGAAACAGTACTGTTCTGGATCGACAGCGTTGCGCCTCTCTTGACGCTCATGTTGAATGTGGAATCAGCATGATAGGAAGAAACGACACAACCGTCAACTATCGTCAAGCGTCCTCCTGGCATCACAGAGATATCATATTTAGACCATGGTCGTGTCCTGATCAGGACCCTGGAATTGCTCCATAGCGCAGTTCCATGGATCACCATATCGTTTACGATCAACGTGTCCTGACTGTTCTCGATAATATATTCGCTGGACGCGTTCACAATGATGGTACCATTAACCACCACTGTGCAATTCTTAAAGATCACGGTCCCGTTTTTAACATCAAGATCGGTCCTCAGGAAAATCGTAGAGTTATCGATGGTCACGGTGCAATCTGATTCGACCACGAACGAGTCCAGCGAACCATTGAAATCAGAAAGCTCCTGATCGGTCGCTGCGAAAATGGAGAGATTATCACTTGAAGAGTTCACTGGCTCTGTCCTGAATGGTAGATAATTGATATTTCCCGTGATCGAGGATGAGAGGCCGAGAGTGGTTGATCCACTGGTCGGGCCCCAGTAACAGTAGATGGCATCAACCGTCGCCGAGCCATTGTTAGAAACATCCAGGCCGTTGGAGAGAAGGTCACAATCCGTTACGACCAATTCTCCAGTATCCTTCACATGAACTCCGATGGAATTATTGTTGAAACTCGAGTTCGATATCGTGACATCGCTATCGTCCATCGATATCCCGTATGAATTTTCATCGAAGGTTGAATTCGAGATAGTGCTGTTGACCGATCCCTCTATGGCCATAGCATATTCGAAACCAGTGATCACGATATCCTCCAGAACGACATTGTCTCCAGAGATGGAGAGTGCCGAATCTGCTGATCCATTGATCCTGAAACCAGAAAAGGTCACGTTATCTGCGGTGATGTTAACAACAGCATCTTCAGTGATACCTGTGATCCACGTTGTGTTGGAACCGTTCCCTATCAATGAGATGGATCGGTCCACATGGAAGGTCTCATTGTATTCTCCGGCGAAGATCTGTATTGTCCCATCTATCTCTACCAACTCCAGCGCAGAGACGATGGTCTCCAGATGTAGATCATCATACCATCCAGGATCAGCGTTATCATCAACATATAGGCGAGAAAAGGACAGATTAGCAGGAATTATCCTGAACCACACAGTTCTGGTCTGTCCGGGTCGTCCGAGATTATCATAGGCGTTATAGGTGAGGTTGATGTCTTCAATGTCGGGATGAATGAATGGGACGGTGTAATTCGTTAATGAGCCGTTGTCCAACCTGTAGACCGTTCTTTGAATTCCGCATCCATCGTCTTTGCTCTGGAGCTCAATCTTCGTGAGATTGCTGATAGTGAACGGCTTGACCTGTGAGATACTAGAGTTCACATAATGGACATCTTCATCGATACCTTTGAACATCAGGTTCGTACTCGGTCTAGAGAGGGACACATGAACAGTGTCGTTGAACCTTGATCCATTTGTACCATCGCTGCGCCCTAAGTACTCCACGAAATGAGAACCATAATTATCAAGAGTGATATTGGATGAAAATGCAGACCAGCTTGTCCAATCATCGTCATTGTACGTACGATAGTAGATGATTGTATCGGGCCATGTTGTTGATAGATGGATCTCGGTCCTATCAGATATCCAAATCTCAGTTCCATTGCTGAATAGCGGCAGGCCGAATTGGAGATCGATCTTGATATCCATCATCAATGGGTAGCGATCTTCGGAATCGCCCCTTCCAGCGATCGGATAGACCGAATTACCTATCCCATCACCGTCAGGGTCCTTGCCGGTATAATTTGCCCACAGATTCCCGCGAGTACCATTGTCCCACTGGTTAAGACCACTATTATCGTGACCCAGATAGGTCCCGTTAGGTGCCGAAAAGACATTGTTCGAGATCACGTTTCCCTGGGTGCCTTCCTCACAGGAGATTCCGAAATCGGTGTTATTGGTGAACTCGTTCCAATAGATGGTATTGTTGTTCGAATCCGATATACGGAAGCCGTATCGATTACTGAGGAACGAGTTGTTCCGGACAATATTGTCCTCAGCAAGGAATGACATATTGATCCCGAATGTATTGTTCTTGAGATTACATAGCTCGATCAGGTTCCCTTCTGATTGAGACATCATGAAACCGTCATTAATACACCGAAGACTGATGTTGCGGAAGGTGTTGTTGTCGGATGATCCGATCCTCACCCCTTCGAAAAGTCCACTGATATCGATGTTGCTGAATGTGCAATTATTCGCACCTGCAACGAAAAGCCCTCTGTCGATCGAGCTGTCCGATGGAGAGATAGAAATGTTAGAGATCGAAACGTGATCGGATGTGATATTTATCACATGTTCGCTCTCATTTGAGCCTCTAATTACAGTGTCTGCTCCCTTGCCCAAGATCATAATTGGTGAAGTGATCGACAAGGATTCATTATAGAATCCACCGGCAACCATGATGACGTCATTCGTATTAGCTTCATCTATTGCTGATTGGAGGGAGTAATAGGAAGTGTCCTGAACATGATTATATACACGTGATGGAATGTAGAAAACCTCGTTATATCGATTAATTGGATCCAATTCACGATGTTCGAAAAATCCTTGATGATGAATAACTACTGAAGAGGAAACATTCGTTGGTGCATTAGTTCCGTTGTAGATACGGATCGGGACCCCGAGGGGCAACACGGAGCCATTGGTGTTGGTCCGTTTATCAGATCCACCGAAGAAATTAGTAGCGTAGATCGTTTCATTATTGGCGTTTATCTTGATATCAACACCTTCGAGCCTCGTGTTACCTTGATTGACAATTAAATCTATGTATTCACCAATGATGAACGAAGAAGTATTCGCGCACGAATAATTTCGAAAAGAAACATTGAATAGTGTGATATTATCTAGTTCTCCATTGATTTCGAAGGATTTTCCATTGAAATTATTCAACGAGGTATTAGATATAGAAACGTTTTCCGTCTTTGATATTACGATTCCGTTGGATCCATTCTTAAAGGTTTCCGCCACGATGGATATCGAATCAGAATAATGTAGAAAATGACTGGTTGATGAGTTTGATATTAAATTGTTATGAATCGCAATCCGCTTAGAATGATATGTAGTAATGCCTGTTATTGCCCTTTCAAGCTCATTAGATGAGATAGTGACATTTGTGGAGGATTTTATCTGAATACTATAATCACACCCCGAGAAAGAATTATTCAAAAGGACACAATCTTTAGATGACTGTAGGAGGATTCCAAGGACCACATCTTGGAAATAACAATCTTTAATTGTGAGGTTGTCACACGTGTTGCTAATAATTGGAATAGTTGAGTTATTAAACGTAATATTTTCGATCAATATGCTGGAACAATTAGCTAACAAGAGGCAATAAGTTTCTTCATTGAAGGACACGGACGTGATGTTCTTAAGGAAGTAAATCGGGAGGCCATTGATTGTATTGTTTGAAGGAATCGTATAATTAATAATTCGATCAATCAATGAATCTGAATAATAAATTGAGCAATTGATGAAAGTATTATTGAATAAAGAGCTGTTGGTTGAACCGTCTAATCGAATTCCCCAGTCGTTGTCAACGAATAGATTTCCTAGATAGGTATTTCTATTGGAGTTATCTCCAACCCCGCCCCAATTGTTCATAAAGGAGTTATTAATTACCAAATTCTTTCCTCCTTCTATGAAATATATCGCGTTTCCGTTCGAACCATTAAATGTATTATTGACAAAAACCGTTCCAGAATTGGATCGTATATAGGATTTTCCATTAATGAATCGATTCGAGATGATAGTTGAATTTCGTTCTGATTTAAACTCTAAATGATGACTATTATCGATAAATATATTGTTGATTATATCGATATCTGTCTGTAAATCCCCATAGACCCCATAGTAACACCACTTGAAAGTATTGTTTTCGATCCTAATGAAATTCGCATAGATACCGATCCCAGCTTTAAAAGAATGTGAATGCGAGATGTTAAAACCTATTATCTCTGAGTGATCCTGCAATAACTTAATTGTTTCGACATCATCGGAACCATTGATAGATACTCGATCAGAACCGTTCCCAATGAACGATAGGCTATAGAATGAACAAACATTCTCACTGTAGACCCCATCGAAGACTCTAATTGTCATACCATCAGTGGCATTCTCAACAGCTTGGTGGATTGATCTGAAATTAGTATCGTTATACCATTTAATGTTTGCATCATCGTCAACGTAATAGGTGTCGGTCTCTACAGTTCTAGAACGAAAGATCGGATATCTATCAACTTGATCAGTGTTTGATTCCAATGGATAATCTTCATCACCAATGCTATTGTTGTCATTATCTGATCCGGTATAATCTGACCAATAATTCCCAACGGTCCCGCTATCCCAATTATTACCGCCTGAATCATCATAGGCTTGTGGAGCGTTAAATGAGTGATGAAATTCGTTTAATGTGAAGAGATTATTGCTGGACCTGTGATCTGAATAGACACCATAGCTCTTAGACCTGTTAAAAAAATTACTTTTAATCGAATTCGAATCCGAATCATATAGATAAAATCCGTAAGAGTTCCTTTCGAATGAGTTATTATTCACAACATGAGACCCTCCAAATCTTGAATATATTCCTGCCCAATTCGAATGAAATTGATTGAACAAAATGTTGTAAGACCTTGAAAACCATTCTCGAATTCCTGACTGGCACTCTTCGAATAAGCAGAAAGTGATGTTAATGTTATCGGAATAGGTTAGAAAGAGGCCGTTGGTACAGTTTATAATTGAGATATTGACCATTTGATGATAATCAGTATCACTCGCATAAATCCCATAATAAAAATCGCATATCATCAAGTCTTTAACAGTACATTGGTCCGCAGAAATCGTGACACCTGTTTCGAGATCTCTGCTATTGATTACCATAATATGAGAGATTATGCATGATTCATTGAGAACCTCAATTGCAGAATAATTTCCAGGGCTGTCCACAATTGTGTCCTGTGAGCCATTTCCATAAAGGGTAATAGTTCTATTGATCGTAATCGTTTCATGGAAGGTTCCATCGTAAATTCTAATGATATCTTGATCATTTGACGAATTGATGGCGTCCTGAATTGACATGAAATCGACCCAATCGCCATTGTCATCATCAACTACGTAAGTTTCGCCAGCTGAAATCTGTGTAGTAATTATCAATAAAATAAAAAAGATTAGAAAAGCTACCCAGATTATACGGGATATAAACATATGCAACCTCCACGTGAATTACGCATCAGCTATAGTTTATATAATTCTTTGTAGGAAACCAACAACATTATAAGAGAATAGTAATCCCCTACTGAGCGTCCATCAACGCCTTGATCCTCTTCCTCCGGAAGAAGTCCTCTCTCTCCCTCTCCTCCAGCTGGACCTCGATATGCTTAATGGTGTTCTCAAGCCGGGGAATGAATATATGCTCTAGCGCGTTGACCCGACGCTTGGTCTTCTCGATCTCTATGCCAAGCCTCTCGATGGACGCGTCCAGCTCGGCCAGCTTGACCAGCCTCGGGAGTGAATCCATGTAGGCCTTGCGGGCCATGACAAGGTTCCCGTCGCCGTCGATCCCGCTGGGCAATAATGGTGTGCCGGCCATGACGAGATCGAACCGCGGAAGCCCGATCCCGGTTATGTGGGCGGTCCTGCTGGACAGGTCAAGGGACAATCCACTTCTGGAGGCCTCATGGTCCACACGCTGTTCGCCAAGCGCCATATATGAAGCCAGAATATGCGAACGGCCGCGGTCAAGCTCGTTCCCAAGCGCATCTCCGAGATCCTTCCGTTCCTTGATGATATCGAAGAATTGCACCACCAAGGCGTCCCTCTTCTCCGATAGGAGCTTGTGGCCCTTCTCGGCGAGGTCCTTGCGCTTCCGGAGCCCCAGAAGCTCCATCCTGGTGGGTTTCACACCCTCTATTATCTTCTCGACCATGTCCCTCGGGTTTGCATCGCCTGGACGGGTTTAAACCTTTCGGGCATCAGGCCTGGAACCCAGGTTGATAACGTGGATCATGATAGTCCGCTCGGGCATTCAGACCGAGTGAGCCGTTCAAAACAGTTGGAATTCAGCTAGTTAATATATAAAGAAAGGACCAATAATGATGGTTTAATGCAAAAGGTTTATTAATTAACACGGCGTATTGACCTCGTCAGAGAGGATGGGACCTAGGAGAGGTGCCCGTTCCAAATGGAGCTGAAAATCATGAAATGGAACATCTACATCTCCGGCGCGCTGATGTTCGGACTGCTTGTACTTGTGGGCCTCGCTTCGGCGGACACGTACATTGTGGACGACAACTGGGCAGGCGCGGATTACAGCAGCATACAGGATGCGGTCGATGCCGCTGCAGACACCGACGAGATCCTGGTTCATTACGGCACATATTATGAGAACGTCGTTATCGACAAGCAGCTGAGTATCGTCGGGAACGGCACCGCGGGAACGTATGTCATCGACGAGACCGGTGTGGATGTCATCGACGTCAATCACGATAACTGCAATATATCGGGCCTAACGGTCCAGGGAGGCGGTACCGGAAGCGGGTCCTGCATCGATATCACCGGATACAATCTCAACAACATCTGGTACTGCGTCCTGACCAACGCATCCGGCAGCGGGATCTTCCTTTCCAACAGCGACCTCACCACGGTCGCCTATTGCGAGATGTTCGAGAACGACCTTGATGGGATCGAGGTCTACGGAGATCAGAACGAGGTCATGTACTGCGACATGTACTCCAACGGGGATGACGGCATCCATTTCCTGACCGGGACATTCAACATCGTGCACAACAGTTCGTCCTACTACAATACCGACGACGGCGTCCTGATCGGAGGGAGCGGCTCCGAGAACAATTCGGTGATCGATTGCGATATCTACGGCAACGGACAGTACGGCATCTTCGTCACAGTCTCGCATCACGACCGCATCGTCGACAACTGGATCTATCAGAATGCGGAGACCGGCATAGAGATAGAGGATTCCAACAACACATGGATCAACTATACATCGATATCCTACCACGGGATCGCCGGGGTCGCATTCCACGCTGGAAGCGAGTTCAATTATATTCACAACTGCTCCATCTTCAACAACACGGGATACGGAATCGACGTCTACGAGGCGGATTACAACTCGATCTACTTCAACGAGATATTCAACAACTCCAATTACGGCGTCAACATGGTATCGGGCTGCAACAATAACCTGGTCCATCACAACAACTTCATCAACAACACCGGTTCATCTTCCCAGGGAAGGGACACCACGGGCAACAACGACTGGGACGACGGCGAGGAGGGGAACTACTGGAACGATTATTCAGGTACCGATGTGAACCACGACGGGATCGGCGATCAGCCCTACAATATCGCAGGCGGGCTGAGCAACGATACGAAACCCCTCATGGATGATGTGAACACCTCGGCGCCCGAGAAGGTCCCCGAGTTCGCCAGCATCATACTGCCGATCATCGGGACACTGCTCATAATCGCTCTGTTCTGGAGAAGGGAGTAATCATTAGGTAAAGGCACACCTACAGAGCCTGATCAGTGGATATAGAAAAGATGTCCTAGCCCCGGCTCTCGATATAACGAGCCACGACATCCCCATGATCGAAGGCAAGAGGGGTGGGAAGGGCGTCGAGCCGGTGAAAGGCGGCCTCTGCGGCGTCGTCTCCCCCTTTTGGAGCCCCCTGAAGGCGCCTCAGGACATACACCGCCGTGACGGTGTGGAAGCGGGGATCGCGTTCGGGATCGGAGAATACGCCGAGAAGTTCGATTATCTCGGCCTCTATCCCGGTCTCCTCCTTGATCTCGCGCAGCACACCTGTCTCGGCGCTCTCGCCGTACTCGAGGAAGCCTCCCGGGAGAGCCCACTGGCCGAGATACGGCTCCTTTCCCCTTTTAACAAGCAGGATCCTGCCATCCTCGACAAGGACACCGTCCACGGTGGGGATCGGGTGCCTGCCGTATCTCAGGGTCTCCGATACGGCCTTCAGGACCTCTTCGATGGGTTGATCGCTCAACCTCTCGGTGGAGACCACGTGTGCCTCCTCCTTTTCACCGTCGATGACCCTGATCTCCCCCTCTATCCGTTCCATGCGGGGTGGATCGACTCGGTCCGTATTTAATAGCTTGCCAGAAACGCTAAAGTGCGGTCATGACTATGACCGAGGGATGCTCCATGGCATGGACCGGCTCAAAGAGGGCAGGACCCTGATCCTGATGCATACGGGCGCGGACCCGGATGCATTAGCGGCCGCGATGCTTGCAAGACACCTTGTGGGAGATCACGACATCGGTGTCAAGGACGGGATGATCGCGGTCTCTGTGCAGATGGCGGAGATGCTGGAAGTACCGGTCGTTGTCGGTCCAGCCACCAGCGATTACGACCATTTCCTCGTGGTCGACTCATCCTCTGAGGGAATGGTCGGTCTGGAGCTCCCTCGTGACAGGACCTTCGTGATCGATCACCATAACGACGGAGGCTGGGAGGATGTTGCCGGGACCCTTACCGTTCCCAGGACCTCCTCCGTCGAGGTGGTCCTGGAGATTCTGGACGAGAATGGGATAGAGATAACCCGAGAGGAGGCTCTAGCCTCCATCGCAGGGATATCCGCCGATACCGGCAGGTTCCGGTTCGGGGATCATGAGAGCTTCGCGACCGTCGCAAGGCTCATGCAGAGGTACGACATCGATCTGTCCGAGGTATTCTCACTGATGGAATCCGAGCATTACTACGACCCCTCGAGGAAGATCGCCAACGTGAAGGGCGCTCAAAGGATGGACTTCCGGCGCGCGGGCGATGTCATAATCGCGTTTACCCGAGTCAGCTCCTTCGAGGGAAGCGTATGCCGGTCGCTGCTGATGGTCGGTGCGGATATAGCTCTGACCGTTTCGGAACAGAAGAAGGAGGCCAGGATAAGCGGGAGGGCCAAACCATATCTGGTCAGGCAGGGCGTGAACCTGGGAAGGGCGTTCCAGAGGGCCGCAGAAGGGACCGATGCCAACGGAGGCGGGCATGCCGGTGCAGCAGGCATCAAGACAGCACCCGGTGCCGATCTTGATAGACTCCTGAAGGACAGCCTCGAAGAGATCGAGAGGGAGCTGTCTGATAGAAACGCCGAATGACCCTTATCCCGGTCCCGAGACCGCCCCTTGCATGAAAATATATATACATCGACCCACAATCGGTAGCGAAGGCTGATGAAATGAAGCTGAATGTGACCGTTCCAGGCGACGCGGAGGAGGTCATCTGCCGCTTCCTTCACGATCTGCTCGTTGAATCAGGTTCGAACGGATACCTTGTAGGCATCAGCGGCGGCCTCGACTCCGCCGTGGTTGCTGCCCTTGCTGTCAGAGCTGTTGGGAAGGACCGCGTCAAAGGACTGCTCTTGCCCCCTACGTCGACGACCGATGAGTGTGCGGACCTGGCATGCATAATCGATGGCCAGATGATATGCCGTCATCTTGGTATCGAGCACGATATCGTTCCGGTCGAACCCATAGCCACGATGATCGGCACCATGCTGGATGTTCCTGACGATGACCGCGCCGCGATGGGGAACATCATTGCAAGGGCCCGTATGGTGGTGCTGTTCGCGACCGCGAACCGCGAGGGACTTCTGGTGGTGGGAACCTCCAACAAGAGCGAGCTCCTCACCGGATATTTCACGAAGTTCGGCGACGGCGCCTCCGACCTGATCCCGATAGGCGACCTTTACAAGACGCAGGTAAGGGAGCTTGCCGAGAGCCTTGGCATACCCGACGAGATACTAGAAAAGGCGCCAACGGCAGATCTGTGGGAGGGTCAGACCGACGAGGGGGACCTGGGACTCCCGTATGCGATCCTCGACAGGATCCTTCTCGGTTTCGAGCTGAGACTGGACCACACCGAGGTTGCCAAGGAGGTCGATGTGGGACCGGAGGTCGTTGAACGGATCTGGAGCCTTCACAAGTGTACAGCGCACAAAAGGAACCCGCCCGTGGCCCCGAAGCTCGGGATCCGGACGGTGGGACTTGACTGGCGCGAATAAACGATCAATGGTGATCGAACCGTGACGGACACCTATGAGAACGAGGTCGACAGGAAGATAGCGCTCATAGCCCTGGAGAACGCGGAGAGGTACGGCGGCACGGCGAACCCCGGCTCTGTGGCATCCACAGCGATACCGGCAATACCGGAGCTGAAGGAGAACGCCGGCAAGGCGTTCCCGAGGATCAGGTCGATCGTGGAAGGTATCAACTCGATGTCGTCAGAGGAGAGGACCGACCTGAGATCGAGTCTTGAGGGCGAGTTCCAGGAGGGAGTGACCTTCGACGGTGGGCGCGGTGAACGTGGGGAGGGTCTTCCCGAGCTGCCCAACGTCGGCGCCGACGGCGTTGTCATGAGGTTCGCTCCAGGACCCTCGGGTCCTCTGCACATAGGCCATACGAGAGCTGCGATACTCAATGACGAGTACGTGAAGCGCTACGGAGGCCGCTTCATAACAAGGTTGGAGGACACCAATCCCGAGGCGATCCTCCCAGAGGCATACGAGATGATCCCGGAGGAGCTGGGCTGGCTCGGCGTAGAGGTCCATGAGACAGTGGTGCAGAGCGACAGGTTCCCGATCTATCTTGAACATGGCAGGCGAATGGTCGAGATAGGCGGCGGCTATATCTGCACATGCGACAGCGAGGAGTGGCGGGAGCTCAAGGCCGCGTCGAAGCCCTGTCCCCACCGGGACACCGGTATCGATGAGAACCTGGAGCAATGGGAGAGGATGTTGTCAGGCGGATTCGCTCCCGGTGAGGCCACAATGATCATCAGGACAGACCTTGAGCACAGGAACCCTGCGGTCCGTGACTTTCCAGCATTCAGGATCGTTGAACACCCGCACCCAAGGACAAAGGACGAGTTCCAGGTATATCCGCTCTACAATTTCTCGGTGGTCATAGACGATCATCTGATGGGCATAACGCATGTCCTCAGGGGAAAGGACCACCTCAACAACACAAAGAGGCAGAGATACGTATTCGAGCACTTCGGCTGGGATGAGCCGGAGTTCATTCACTATGGATGGGTGAAGATAGAGGATGCGCTGACCAAGACGTCCACGATCAAGGAGGCCATCTCAGCGGGCACCTTCTCTGGCTGGTACGATGTCCGGCTGGCCACACTGAAGGGTCTTGCCCGGCGGGGTATCTCACCGGAGGCCATCCGCAAGTACTGGATCGAGGTGGGAACCAAGGCGGTGGATATCAGGTTCTCCTGGGAGAACCTCTATGCTTACGCCCGGGAGATCGTCGATCCGAAGGCGTTGAGGTACTTCTTCGTTCAGGAACCGAGAGGTGTGGCGATTACGGGTGCGGACAGCCTCCAGGGAGCCGCTCCAAGGCACCCAGGCGACCCCTCCCTGGGCGAGCGCGAATACGAACTTGTTTCGAAGGACGGCGTCATCGACATCCTGGTACCTGCGGGAGAGGTCTGGGATGCCGGTACAGTGCTCCGTCTGAAGGACCTGTGCAATATCAGGGCCACCGGCCCAGGAACCGCGGAGTACGTCGATGACGATATCGCAACCCTGAAGGATGCAGGTGGCATCATAATTCAGTGGGCTGGTGTCCCGGGGATCCGGACACGGCTGGAACATCCAGATGGAAGCCTCCTGGAGGGGTTCTGCGAGCCGGAGGTTGCGGACCTGCTGTCGGGAAGAACGGTGATCGGACCTATCGGCCCGGTGAATGGAGCTGTACTAGTCCAGTTCGAGAGGGTCGGCTACTACAATGTCTGGCTCGATAAGGATGGCGACGAGGAGATGATCGTCGGCGCCTTTGCCCACAGCTGACCGGTGTTCCAGCGATATATCAGATCATTTTCCACGCGTCGGTTTGAACCAGATCACCGACACGACCAAGAACATGAATATCCCGGCCACCACGGAGAGCCAGAACGCGGTGTTGATATCCTCATCGTCCTGGAATATCTCGGTGGAGACGCTGACATGGTTATTTGTTGCGTTGCTCTGGTCGATCTCGTCCTCCTCGATATCGGCGACCACGCTCACAGTATAGGTTCCCTTGGTCGGGGTCCACGTTACGGATGAGGTCTTGGTCTCGTTCATGGCAAGCGATGAGATGAAACCGGTCCCGATGATCTCCTCCTGACCACCTTCCAATATCGCCATAAAGGTGACGGTGACGTTCGCAGCCGCCCGGTCCCCCTGATTGCCGACCCAGACGATCAGCTTTCTCTCGCCAGCAGAGAGTCTGTCCTTGAGGTCGAACCTCTCGATGTATATATCGGCGCGCGGGACGTCGAACGTGAAGTTCAGCTCCTTGTTCAGTGTGATATTGTGAAGACCTGTTACCATCTGATAGCCGTCCTTCTGGAGCTTGATCGCGAACGGAGCGTACCGGGTAACTATCCCGGCGTTCTGCTCGTACTCCGCGATCGTGAGCTCTTTCTGGCCGTGATGGTTGGTCCTATAGGTCACCTCGGTCCCGGTATTGTCCACCATTATGATATCGACGTCCTTCAGGTTGAAGGCGTATTCATCGGTGACCTGGATCACGAGCTTCCAGTACTGGACGATCTCAACGCCGACATCGGTATGGTTGTTGCCGGAGTATCTGAGCAGCTGGTATCTCATCTCGATGCCCGTATCGTCGTCGGAGAAGGTCGAGTTCGTGACGCTTCCGGAGCTGTAGGTCGAATGGACACCCCATTGGCTCTCCCGGAAGACGCTGTCGAAGATATCGAGATGTGAATACTCCGATAATATTCCGTACGTGAGATTGATCATCAGGAGGTCAACTACCTCGACATCTGAATAATATGTATAGATGCCCGCACCATGGACGGTGGGTCCCTGGCAGCCGGCCTCGCAGTTGGTCTCCGAAACGTCATGAAACTCCACGGAGTCAAGGAACGCGTCGGAGAACCGCAGTAGGATCCCATCTCCGCCCTCCTTGATCAGGCCGCCGGTCATGTTAAGTTGAGAGGTGGACGCCCTAATGTTCCAGAACTTGTTGGAGAATATCTCCGAATCGTTCGCGACGACCTCGGAGCCCTCCGTCTGGAGCCCGTAGGTGTTCCTGATCAGCCTAGAAGAACGGACCAGGGCGGTCCCATCCTGTGAGTAGACGCCGTAATTACAACCCGAGACGGTCGAGTTCGAGAGCTCCAGATCTCCCTTCGAATAGATCCCGCTGAAGAAGCTTGAAACGATGAGCCTATCAGCGACCACGGTCCCGTTCTTGGAGAAGATCCCCACGCCGAACAGGTCCCCGGTGAGGGTGCAGTTGCTGATCGCCAGTCTTCCGGCGACGTTGAAGAGGTACGGTTCATCGCTCCCGTTCGCCATCGTGAACGTGGCATTGACCACCGTCAGGTTCCCCGCAGCACTTACGGTGATGTTGGAATCCATGATGTAATCCCCGCCTTCGATGGTGTGGTCTGTCTCGATGGTGGATGGACCGGTGTACTCCTCCGCAGCGGCCGAAAAGGCTGCCAGCAGTGCAATGAAGATGAACAGTAATGCGATCCGGGAGGCCTGGAGATGGCTCATGCCCCTTAGATGTGCTGGTTTTTTATATATGAATTTTGGTAATAATCCCCGTTCATCCATGATACGCGCAATAGCAATCACCGGAACGCCAGGAACTGGGAAAAGCACCATCGCAGAGCTTATTGCATCCAAAGGTGGGTTCGTCCCTATCGAGGTCTCGGAACTCGTCGATGGTATCCGGGAGCGGTATGACCCTGTACAGGATACTTTCGAGATCGATATCGATTCTATCAGGGCCGCTCTCGAAGTGTTACTGGACGATTACCGGTCCCATGATCGCGTTCCCATCGTTGTGGGGCATCTTTCCCATCTACTCGGACCCGACCTGACCGTGGTCCTCAGATGCGATCCCGGCGTCCTGAGGGAGCGCCTTGTCGCAAGGAGCTATTCTGCAGCAAAGGTGCAGGAGAACGTCGAGGCCGAGGCCATCGGTACCATTATCGCCGAGGCAATGGGAACCAAAGCGGAGGTCTTCGAGATCGAGACCCACGAGGACGATCCCGACCTTACCGCTCAGACAGTTATCGGTATCGTCAGAGGGGAGGGCGACCTGCGAGAGAGATACTCTCCGAGAAGGATAGATTACCTGGAGTCCCTGGCCAGGGAGCTTTAAAGGACTCGTCCTCATCAGTCGTAGATCGGTCCTTCCGATCAATTGGTTCTGTATCAAGATCATCTCACGTTAGCCCAGGCTGCCGTTCGAAAGAAAAAATAAGAAAAGAGTGCCCCCGGGGACGGGCCCCGGGGGACTTTGTTCTTGGTCTTTGTTTTTGTGTTCTATCGGTCCGAAACGAGGGAAGAGGACCCTAGGTCCCCCTCACTCCTCCTCCTCTCTCCTGCGCCTGTAGCTCGTGTACGTGGTGGCTACCATTGCCATGGCGACGGTCATCGCCAGGATGGTGGGCAGGAACGAAGAGCCAGTGAACTTGGCCTCCGTGTAAGCGAAGGTGTCCTCAGCGTTGTTCGGGTGGTCCGCATCGACATATTCGTCACCAGCGTAGGAGATCACACCGTAGATGGTGTGCTCGCCGTAGGTGATCGGGTGGTCCGCCGGATCGAAGTAGATCTTCACGGATGCGCCGTTCTCCGGTGCAAGGTCGTTGTACGAGAGAACAACCTCGCCGATGTAGTAGTCGGGATCCGGGTTGATCTGATCGACGTAGAACTTCACCGAGACATCGTCGGTCGGGCTGGTCCAGTTGCCGTAGTTGAAGACGTTGGCCACAATGGTCAGCAGGCGGCCGCCTGACATGAGGTGGGAGCTGCTGAGGGTCATGACCTCGAGATGGAGGTCGGTCCTCAGTATGCGTCCCTCGACGATGAGATCGTCGCTCTTGTTCAGGTTCATCGGACTGAAGTCGGTGGTGGATGCGACCGATATGTTGATCGGATAGTCCGTACCGCGTCCGATGCTGCCTGCGCCGACGTTATCAGTGGTGTCGCCCGGTATATGGACGTACAGCCTGACCGTCTCCTGCTCGCCTGCCTCGAGGGCCAGGGTCGTAGTGGACGTGT
>JANQNJ010000037.1 GCA_028279645.1 Thermoplasmatota archaeon | reverse complement strand
TCGCCCACCATTCCTCATCCATCGCTGCGCCCTGCGGCTTCATCGTGGTCACCGATGAGGTGACCATGTACCATGCCGGCGACACATCGTTCTTCCTGGAGATGGGGACGTACGGCGAGCTCTACGATATCGACGTAGCGTTCCTTCCAGTTGGATCTACCTACACAATGGACGGCCGCGAGGCGGCCCTTGCAGCCAGACACCTTCGCGTCGACAGGGTAATACCGATGCATCACACCACCTTTCCGCCCGTGGAGATCGAGAGGGACGAGGTCCAGAGGGAGATCGGGTCTGTGGCGGAGTTCCTCGAGATCGGGCAGACCATCGAGATATGAACCGGCGACCCTGAAATGTGAGCCATAAAGGTTATATCCGGACACCAGGTTGCGAGGCGCGGTGACCTGGCGGGAACTTCCAACCAGACATGAAGGGACGCGCCGAGAATCACGATCGACATCTGAGAGAGGGATAGGAATGACAGGATTGAAAGGGACCCAGACAGAGAAGAACCTCCTGCTCGCCTTCACCGGCGAATCGCAGGCGAGGAACAAGTACACCTTCTTCGCATCCCAGGCGAAGAAGGACGGATTCGTCCAGATCCAGAACTTCTTCCTGGAGACGGCGGAGAACGAGAAGGAGCATGCCAAGAAGCTGTTCAAGTTCCTGGAGGGAGGCACAGCGGAGATAACGGGGACGTTCCCTGCGGGGGTCATCGGGACCACGCCAGAGAACCTGATGGAAGCAGCCGAGGGCGAGAACTACGAGCATACGGAGATGTATCCTTCGTTCGCCGAGACGGCCAGGGCCGAGGGCTTCCCGGAGATCGCCGAGGTAATGATGGCGATCGCGGTGGCCGAGAAGCAGCACGAGAAGAGATACCTAGGACTCCTCGAGAACATCCAGAAGAACAGGGTGTTCGCGAGGGACGAACCTGTGGAGTGGCGATGCAGCAACTGCGGATTCGTTCATGAGGGGACCGATGCCCCTGACGTCTGCCCTGCATGCACCCACGATCAGAAGTACTTCGAGCTGCTCGGCGAAAACTGGTGAGGCGCCTCTCATCGGACCCCGGTCCTCCGACAGTCCAGGTCAACGACCGATACACTAATCACGAACGGTGGTCCACGATCGTTGAGGACCCTGCGGCATATCACGTTCATGGAGAGGAAGCATCGATATCTGACCGTCGATGTAGTTGAGAACAGGTTAGTCCGGATGCTCCTCCTTTCACTGGGATGTTTCTCCGTTGGGATGGGTGTCCTCGGGATAGTGTTCCCGATACTTCCCACCACCCCCTGGCTTCTTCTAGCAGCCTACTGTTTCGCCCGGAGCTCGGAGAGGATGCATACGTGGCTGCTGGAGAACAGACTGTTCGGAAGACACCTAAGGAACTACCTCGAAGGACGAGGAGTACCGCTGGGTGTGAAGATATATTCGATGACCGCGTTATGGCTGACGATCGGCGTGGCGATCTACTTCTTCGTTCCGATCCTTTGGGTAGACATACTTCTGTTGACAATAGGTGTCCTGGTAAGCGTTCACATACTCACCTTGAGAACGATCAACAAGGAGCCCGAGCCCTGCGAGGTCAGGTGACCACGCGCTTGATGAAATAGATCGGTGTCAGTATGATCACCGCAAGGATCTCGAATATTATACCGATACCGAAGATCATGGCGAAGGTGTCGCCCACAGGGTCCATCGCCCGCGCGATCGCATCGAAGCCTGCGATCAGGGCGGACCCGATCACGAGGAGGACGCCGAGGCCGAACACGGCATGCTTCATGTCGGTGTGGCTGGGTGCCATGGTGGTCGTGATGGCGATCAGGAAATAGATGAATATCCAGAAGAAGACCGAGGTCCAGCGGGCCCCTATGAAATCGAAGGCCGCCTCGAACAGTTTTACGAAGCCCGTGATGGTCGAGCTTGACCCGGCCCATATGGCTCCGTCGACGTTGCGCATCCCGAACACCACTGTAAGGAG
The DNA here is from genome assembly GCA_028279645.1 of Thermoplasmatota archaeon. Classification (GTDB taxonomy): domain Archaea; phylum Thermoplasmatota; class JAKEGO01; order JAKEGO01; family JANQNJ01; genus JANQNJ01. Next base: position 5,711 of record JANQNJ010000037.1, on the reverse strand, counting down.
GTACAGTATGATGACGCCTCCGAAGATCGGCGCAAGCGATATGATCGGTTTGCCGATGAGGGGAACCCTGGGAGGCGTGTGCTTGACATATCCTCCCTCTCGCTGAAAGACCTTTATCTCCAGTACCTTTGCTCCGGTAAGGATGCAGCCGATTGCGTGGCTGACCTCGTGGATGATGATACCCGGTGCTATGAATATCCTGTATCCGATCCCAGGAAGGATCCTGACGAACATCCGGTCTATCAGGTTGCTGAGCAGGATCATGATGAAGAACCAGAGGAAAAGGAGCAGGTACTCGTAGACCGTCATCATTGGTGAATGTATCGACCAAGCTCATATATTAGTCCTTCCCGGGACCTTGAGGATCTCATACCGCTTCGTGCGAGGCCCAAAACTTATGTAAATTGAGCCTGATTATCCGAACGAGTGGTCCCATGAACGGCGAGGAAGGAACAGGTATCGAGTTCGATGCAGGCTATTCGTACATCATCGCCGACGATGTCGAATACGCCTACAACAGCCTCAAGGGCGCCATCCCCGGAAGAAATCTCATCTGCATCACTCGAGAGTATCCCGAGAGGGTGAAGTTCAAATACGGCCTCGATGGGACATTCATATGGCTCACCTTCACCAAGGAGCCCGATACGATGAGGCCGACCGACCCGCAGTTCCTTTTCAACACCCTCCGGGACTTCATGCAGACCCAGGCCCCGTCGGTGATCTTCCTCGACGGGCTCGAGTACATGATAGTCCACAACGACTACAAGGAGATCCTGAAGTTCCTTCAATCGTTGAAGGACCACGTTATGCTCCAGAACTCGATCCTGATAATTCCCTACTCGCGCGAGGCTCTGTCGACCCAGGAACGGGCCCTCCTCGAGAGGGAGCTGATCCCGATATTCAAGGATTGATCATACCCTGTTCTTCCCCGTGTAATTAGTACCAGATCACGGTCAGATAACGACAGGGCCAGACATCGGACGAAATGGATATCAACCTATGTTCTTGGCAAGCGGTCTGAGGTCCTTGAGGTTGCCCAGGAACGCACCGTCGAGAAGGTAGATGTCGGCGTTCTCCATGTCGAGATAGTTTCCCTTGAAAAGGGGCCCGAGGAACGACCTCTCCTCGTTGATGGCGGTCCCGCTGCCGTAGGGAGTGAACGACGGCATGAGGATCATCTCACGCTCGACATCCATATCTATATCGGGATACTTCATGCCGAGCATCTCCGGCTGGAAGCGTGCCCTCAGCCAGCAGGGTTCCGACATCCGGGTGCCGAGTGCGTCCCGGAAGGAAATGTTCGGATGGTTATGTCCGGCGACGATGGTCCCCTGTGAGATCACCTCGGAATCGGGCCATGTATGGCCGTGGAAGAAACCGACCCCCTCTATCGAACCTCCCCGCGGCCCTCCGAGATGGACGCGGTCCTCAGGCGACCTGTCTCCTTTCTTCCGCCGGGGGATCAGGCGATCGAGCAGGCCGTCATGGTTCCCGGGGAAGAAGTGGATCTCCATGTCCCGGTCGAGCAGGGCCTCGATGAATCGTGGGATCTCGCGGTACTCCTGCTTCGATATCCTGTCGACGGAGTTCTTGAGATCGCCGATTATCACGATATAGTCAGGTGAGGCCGAATCGAGGATGCCGTGCATCCGCTCGATGAGAAGAGGGGTCTGACTGGGTATCGAGATGCCGATGTCGTGCAGCTCCTTCTCCATACCGATGTGGAGGTCAGCCACGGCGATCCCCTTGCGGTCCCCGTCCATGACGAGGGCCGGGTGCCCTGCGAGTGGCGCGATGTCCATCGGATGTCGATCGATGATCCATCCCTTAAACCTAATCCCTCGACGGCGATAGCGCCTCCGGCGGCCGACCTTGGGATAACGTATTTATAGACATTCAGGATAACGGCATATTGCATCCATATGATGGAGGTATCGTGATGGTCCTTCCCTATACCGAGAAGGTGATCGAGCACTTCAAGAACCCGAAGAACGTGGGCAAGATGGACGACCCCGACGCAAAGGCCACAGAGGGCAGTCCGGCCTGCGGCGACATGGTGACCCTGTACCTCAAGGTCGATGACTCCGACCACATGATCAAGGACATCAAGTTCGAATCCTACGGCTGCGCGTCGAACATCGCGACCGGTTCCATCATCACGGAGCTGGCCAAGGGCAAGACCATCGAAGAGGCGAAGCAGCTCACCTGGGAATCCGCCGCCGACGCACTTGGCGGCCTCCCGCCGATCAAGGTACATTGCTCCGTCCTCGCCATCGATACCCTCAAGGCGGCGATCAGGAACTACGAGGAGCGCAACGGTCTGCTCGATGATGAGGAGCTGCCCACCAATGAGGAGACGGTGAAGGACCGACTATCACACGTCGTCAACCCCGTCGTCGGCCTCAACATAATCAAGACAGGGATAGTCTCTTCAATAGAGATCGAGGAGTGCTACCCGGAAGGACATGATGCGGAGGCCTGTTCCGGATGCAGCGCGTACCCCGTAGGAAGGGAATGCTGCGTCAGGCCCCCGGCCGAGGACAGACGTGTCAATATCAAGGTCGCCCTCGACATCGGCAGCGACCACCAGTTCGCTGCCAACATTGCCGAGGAGGTCCACGAGAAGCTCGATCCGATATGGGACGTTGAGACGGTCGAAGTGACGTTCAACGACTAAGACTTCGAGACGGTCGAAGTGACGTTCATCGACTAAGACTTCGAGACGGTCGAAGTGACGTTCAACGACTAAGACTTCGAGACGGTCGAAGTGACGTTCAACGACTAAGACTTCGAGACCGTCGAAGTGACGTTCATCGACTAAGACTTCGAGACGGTCGAAGTGACGTTCAACGACTAAGACTTCGAGACGGTCGAAGTGACGTTCAACGACGAGTGAACACCACTACTTTGAACAGTAGCATTTTCTGTCGGGTGGGTGCTAGCATATAACAGGCATGGGTCCCAACGTATTCCAAGCGTGGGACGTTCGTCCGTTCGATTGAAATTTCATCAATAAGTTCTCGACCAGGTCTTCCGCTTCACAGCAACGTCTGAACATTGGAAAACCAGGGCTCTTAGATAATTTACCAAATATATTTATAAGGTGAACCCCAATTAACCCATACCCCAAGTTTTCGGCTTCACAGCCCCCGGAGGGAGAGTATGGCCAAAGCAAACAGAAAGAGCAGATTTCAGGAGAATGATGAGGCTACCATCGGTATCGGGACATTGATCGTCTTCATAGCGCTTGTTCTCGTTGCGGCCATCGCCGCGGCAGTCATCATCAAGACCGCTGGCGAGCTTGAACAGAGGGCACAGCAGACGGGTACCGATGCGGCCCGTTCGGCCACCGGCGGGGTTGCGATCCTCAGTACGGTCGGCAGGATCCAGGGCGGACAGATCACAGAGGTCTATCTGATCATCCAGCTTGCCGCTGGAAGCTCCGGCGTCGACCTCGACGGAACGATCGTCAGCTACAGGGACGACACAGATTACGACGAGAACATGACCCACGTGTTCACCACCATCGTCGACATCGATTCCGACAACACCATCCTCGGCAGGGGAGAGACGATGAACCTGACGGTGTCCGGCCTCACGATCCAGGAGGGCGAGACCTTCTCGATCAAGATCATCCCGCCGCACCGCGTCCCTGCAACGACGGAGTCGTACATCGCTCCCGAATCGTTCGCGACCTACAACTACATCGATCTTGTCTGATCTAGCGAGACGGGTTTTACATGGTCAAGAAGACCAAGGATCAGGAACTCGATGTTAGCTTCGCAGGTACAGAGCTCATAGTGGGAGCTCCGACCATCACTATAGCCACCGAGTCCGACAAGCGGCCTCCGGAGGCCCACGGCATCGAGCCGGACGGACATTCCACCGACCACGGACTGATCTCGATCATCCAGGAAGGAGGCGGAGGATCCGGCGGCGGCGGTGTCAACCCGAAGGCGTTGAAGGCGATGGCCGAGGCGATCTTCAAGCTCGAACAGTTCCAGGACAAGACCAAGAGCGATCTCAAGACGATCAGGGACAAGCTCGGGGAGATGAAGTCGACCACCGACTCCATGGCCCAGGTCCGGAGGGCGGTGTTCAAGCTGGAGCGCCAGATGGAGGAGATCGCCTCGCTATACGACCTTCTATCCATAGATGTCAACCCCTTCGTCCACCTGAACGGCGTGAAGGGGAAGGTTGCCGAGGTAGCCGATGACAAGGGGTTCGAATCGGAGCTCTGGATAATGAAGTGGCTGGAGTTCATGGTCTCCAAGGTGGGAACCGTAGGTGTCACAAACCTCGTCGACCACTACGAGAAGATCGGATGGATCGACGACGTTCTTCGATTGAAGGTCATCGAGTATGTCAGGTCATCCAGCCTGGACGAGCTTGACACACCTGACAAGATCATCAACGAGAACGGAGAGGTCGTCGGCTACGAGTTCGACGACGCTCACGACTGGAAGATGTCCCTGGACGACAACATCAAATCGTATATCTTCATCCAGCGGATCTACGGCAAGAAGGTGGAGCCAGACCTTCTGGACAGGATCCGCAAGGAGAGCGAGGACCTCATGGAGAAGGCCGAGATCCCCGAACCTCCGCAAGCAGGACGACCCGCCCCCAACGACGACTGGATAAGCTCCAAGGTCGAAGAGACGCCGGTCTTCACCCGTGCTGATGAGGATGATGACGAAGGGGATGAGGAGGAGGACGACGAGGACGATGTCTTCCTTGACGAGCTCGACGACGAGGAGCTCACGGCGATCAAGGAGAAGATGGCGCTTCTGGACGACGAGCTTTCCAAGAGGGGGTGACCTGGCTCCATGGGTCTTAGCGTCGCCGCGGCTACCGCGATCATCTTCACCGGACTTGTGATCAGTTACACGATCATGCATACCACCGAGAGGTCCTCGGACGACACCATCCGTTCGGCCGAGGAGTTCGACGAGGACTACACCGAGTTCAGGCGGAACACGGCCATTGAGATAGACAATGCCACCTATTCAAGCGGTCAGCTCTATCTGAACATGACGAACGCCGGCTCGACGTCGATCGACCTTGCAGACGTCGACATTCTGATCGAGGGCGCCGTATCGACCAACACCATCGATAGGGACAACATCACGGTGGAAGGGACATCATCGGGACTCTGGCTGCCACTCGAAGGCTGTTATGTACCCATGGACCATGCAGGGACCGGCATAGTTCGCATCAAGGTCGCCGTGAACGGTATCGCAGCGGACTACGTCTCGGTCGATCTTGGGTGATTTCATGCCAGGCTCCTCAGTATCCCATCTGATCTTCTTCGTCGCCTCTATCCTTGTGGCGACCAGCGTCGTCGCGGTCATTGTAGCGACAGTGGACAGTTATACCGAGGGGATCGAGGACGAGGGATACTACCTCTCGAACAAGTTGAAGACCAACATCGAGATCCTCAACGACCCCGCCCGGATGCCATACAACGATACGACCGACACCCTCATCATCTATGTAAAGAACACGGGTATGCGGCGGATAACGATGAACACCACCGTCGTTCTGATAGACGGGCTGGTCAGGGACATCACTGACATGACAATCCTCAACGGAACGGCTTGGTCCCCGGGCGATATCGTCCAGTTAACCGTGGACACCAACCTCGCCAACGGCGACCACCGGGTCAAGGTGATAGTCGAGTACGGCCGCAGCGCGGCCATGGACTTCAGGAT
>JANQNJ010000114.1 GCA_028279645.1 Thermoplasmatota archaeon | reverse complement strand
CCGTGCTGGTGGGCGAGGTGTGTTTGATCAGGAGGTCGTCGCCGCCGATCTTGTCGAGCAGGGTCGTTGGTGTTCCCACTTCGAGACCCGTGGACAGGTCTACAGATCGAAAATAGTAAAGCTCGTGGGTCTGATCGAAGAAAAGGGCGAAGTTGATGTCCAATCTGACATAGGTCTCGTTCAAAAGGTAGGTCGTAATGAAGTCGGGGGCAGTGCCGTTGACGAACTCATATGTCTCGTCCCAGGCCGCCCAGTCACCGACCGTGGAGTTCAATTTCAAGAGCTCCGAACCCATCACCTGTTCCACCATCCCCACGGAGCCCTTGATATCCTTTCGCTCGAGGTCGTCGTAGCTCTCCATCACGATGGTCTCGGCCACCATGTAGAGGCCGACGAACATCAGGGCGATCACGATGCTGATTATCCCAAGTGTCTTGTTCCTGATCAACATGCGGGCTTCTCCGGGTCCGGACGGTCGCTAGTGTAGAAGACCTTCCCTTGTAGGTATTTAAAGAATAAAGTAAAGGCGATTTGTTCCGGACCGACGTCGATATATGAATATTATAGGAAGCAGCAGGTCCTATGATACTCGCCCTGTCAGATATGTCTGGTTGGCATCGACGATCTCGACCTTGTATCTTCGGCCCAGGGCGAGGTCAGCTTCTATCGATACCGGCTTGTAGTTGATCGTTCTCCCGGCCGTCGCCCCATCATGCCCTTGTCTGAGGGTCAGCACCTCTAGTTCTCTCCCAATTAACCCTCGGTTCTTCGTCGAGGCGATCAATGTATGCACATCGGTCATCCGCCGGGACCGCTCCTTGATCCTCCAGCCCGGGATCTCTCGGAGTTCGGCAGCCCTGGTTCCCGGTCTGGCCGAGAACCTTGTGATGTTGAGGATATCCGGCTCCAGGCACTCGACCAGCTCGACGCTCAGTTCAAGGTCATCATCGGTCTCGGTAGGGTAGCCCACGATAACGTCTGTGGAGAGCGTCAGTTCCGGGTATCTCTCCCTGAAACTGCGAACGATCCTGACCACACCCTCGGTCCGATATTTTCTCCCCATGGAATCGAGGACGTCCTGGGAACCAGATTGTGCAGGCAGATGAAGGAACCTGTAGACCTTGGTTGACGAATAGGCGTCGAGAAGATCGTCCAGTATCCCATTTGCGGTATCAGGGTTCATCATGCCGATCCTGATCATGTGGTCCCCATCGAGAGCCGTGAGGTAACGGATCAGGTCCGGCAGGGTGGTACCTATGTCCTGTCCGTAAACGGCAGCGTCCTGGGCGGAGAGCCTGACCTCGCGAACGCCGGACCCGACCATTCTCTCCATTGCCCCCATGATCTCTTCAGGAGGGCTCGAAACGAGGTTCGGTCTTGCTAGCTTGGTGATGCAGTAGGAACATGCCCCCTTGCAGCCCGACGCGATGGGTATTGATGCCCTGAGGTCGTTCTCGTCGTAGATGAACGGCTTCTCCCGATCCACATCCTCCGGTGGATCGAATGATAGTACTGCTGGAAGCCCTTGATATTCATCGATAGGGACGGCCATGACGTTCTCCAGGCCTTCTAGGAGCTCGATCTGCGCCGACGGCAGGCACCCACATACCAGCGTAGGTCCGACGGCCCGAAGCTCGTCTATCCGAGACAGCATCCTCCTTTCTGTTGTCTCGATCACCGTACAGGTGAAAATAAGCCGATGGTCCGCTCTGGATGGGTCATCGACGATGACGTGCCCGAGGTCGACCAGTCGCTGGAGCGCGAGCTCGCCCTCGGCCTGGTTCATCGTGCAGCCGTAGACCTCGAAGTAGAGTCTTGACATCTGTCATCCCCTTTCGTTCTTGAGGTCCCGAAAAGGACCATGGCGTCGCGCCCGAGGTCAGATCCCGGGGAGGGATCACTGCTGCCTGGCCCTGGCCAGGACGATCTTGTTCTTGCAGTCTACGCAGGCCGTGGCCAGGTTCTCCATGTCTATGGAGCCGCCCTCCTCCGGCGGCACCTGGAACACGGTCTCGAGCTCCTCATCGGTACCCTTGACCCCGCAGTATCTGCACTCGAAGTTATCTCGCTTGAAAATGTCGAAATGCTGCTCCAGGGGGACCTCCTTCTCCGTGGGGTTCTCCATGGTCATCAGCGAAGGTGCCTCTACGGACCATGCGTTCTTGTCGTGGAGCATCTCCCTGAGCTTGTGCTCGATGTTCACCCACCTGCGGCTCTCGCGGTTGCAGTAGTCCCTGAACTCGATGAGGGCCTTATACGCCTCTTCCTTCGACATCTCCGATACCTTCTTGTCGTGGAAGTAGGAGTAGTACTCCAAGGCTGCGTCGAATACACGCCTGTCGAGGCCCTGTGCGTCACCGAACCTCGGGTCGAATTTTAGGAACTCCTCAAGATTTTCCATCGTGCGCCCTCCGATCGATTACCTTAAAGGAAACCATATCTAAATAATTTGTGTTAATGACGGTATCATTGGGGCCGTTTTCCGCAGGAAACGTATCCGACCATCAATCCGGGATTCCCGATAGATCGACATCGCCCACGAACTGCAGGTATCCGGCGTCCCTCGCCTTCTCCCGGGCTGCGGTTCTCAGGTCCCTGTCGACGTACTCGATATCGATCACGAACCCCGATCGTTGGAGGAAACGGTCCAGATCGGCCCGTATCGATGCCGTGTCAGGGTTCGGGCTACCCTCCAGATAGAATATCTCCTCCCTGCCTATCCCGTCCACGGTCTCCTGATAGGTCGAGTTGACCCCCAGCGCCTCCCCGTTCTGGGGAACGATCAGGAAATCTGGGTCCGCGGTCCTTGCCTCGTCTGCGATCCTCCCGACAAGGTCGATCATCTCCGCCCTCGCAGTGGACCGGTTCTCATCATAGTGTTCGTAGGCGTCAACCAGGTCGAGATAGACCCCGTGGAAACCGGCATCCAGGACCCTTTCGAGGTAGCCATTGGGACCGACGATCAGCTGTTGCCACCCCTCCATCCAGTATCTCACCTTGTAGTTGCCGTCCCATCTGGGATTCTCCCCGTCCAGCCAGGAAGGTGCCCCTTGGTCCGGCGTCCCATCCTGGTCCGCATCCCATGATGTGTTCCAGTAGAATCTGTAGTCCTCCGCCTCCCCTATCGACATATAGGCCAGTATCACCCTCATCTCGGAGATCAGGCCGATCTCATCATCCGAGAACTCGGTGTCCTCGTTCCCCTCCGCGGAGTAGTCCATTATAACCAGATCATATCGGGAGTTGTGGATCTCGCCGAGATCGATATCCTGGAGGATATACAGGACCTCGGTCACCTCTATGCCGTTGATAACGAAGGCCACGGGCTCCTTGTTCCCCTTACCTCCATTGCCGTTCCCGTTATCGTCCCCGCCGTCGATACAGCCTGTTACAAGGCAAAGGGCGATGATCAGGACGGTGACGGTCCGGTTCATCCCTCCTGGAATGGAGTGTTAGATACTAAATATTGCCCGTACCAAGCAATAAAGGTCATATAGATGAAAGCATTTCAGAATCTACCCACGTGGGCCTATGGTCTAGCAGGTTATGACGTCGCCTTGACATGGCGAAGATCTCCGGTTCGAATCCGGATAGGCCCACTTTGCATTTATTAAGCCTTTTGCCGTGGGCCTATCCTCTCAACGGATTATGCCGATAATACGTTCCGGATGGAACTGCAGGATATTCTTCTTAATACCGGTGATCCGGATAGGCCCTTTGTGCGTATAATGAAGCTTGGAGATGAAAATACTTGAAAAACCCTCTCTAACTACTGTTTTCAGCATCTAGAGCACAAAAACACGGCATATGACTTTTGGTAATAACCAGGGGTACTCCATATTTTCCGGTATTAACCAAGTTCGGTATAAATAGGTCGAGGCAGAATGGAGATATTGAGAACATGAACCAAGAAGAGTTCGATGAGAAGGTGCACGAGTACCATGACAAGATCACCGATCTTGAGGATGATATCGAGGAGGAGATCCTCCGCCAGATGGTGGACAAGCGCCGCGAGGAGCTCAAAGAGATGGGCTACTACGAGGAGCTCAGGGCGAAGAACATCGCCGAGAAGCTCAACGGCCGCGAGGATGTCCTTGAGAAGCTACAGCTTCTCATGTTCTGATCCGGTATTTCCCCTCCCACTCCCCGAGAACGGTACCGCAACGCATACAAGATCAGCCGGTGTTATCGCCGGCTAATATCTCTTTTTTAACCATTTTTCACGTCCTAGTCCCGATACTGTCGCTATTCCTCACAAATAGCGGTTTTTAACTCCCTGATTTCCCGATCGATCTGCTCGCGCTGTAAATAAAGTATATATACAAGCCATTGGTTGGGTGGTTCAAGATACCATGAAGAAGGGATCCACGATATCTCCGAAGATACCAAAGGCGTTCTGGACGCTCGTGATGCTTGCCGGCATCATCCTCTATGTCGGATGGGTAGCAGTATTTCTCTACCCCGAGCATGGGCGGTTCTACGACGTTGGACTTTTCTCTATCTGCGTCGTCATGATATGCGGCGGACTCACCGGCAGGATCCTTTATTCGAATATCCAAGAGGAACGTAGAAGAGCCAGGCGAAGTTGATATTTATGAAGGTCATCGGGATGGGACCGATCGAGATCGTAAGTGTTCTTAAAGTAGAGAAGACACCTCCCGAAGGGGATGCCAACGATGATATTGCCGATGTCCAGGAGCTCACGGACGGGATTTCCGGCGGCGGGCTCATGGCCCTGAAGGCCCTTTCCAAGATGGGCATTGGGACCGGCATCATCGGCGCACTCGGCGACGACCATCTCGGAGCCTGGGCAATGGACCAGGTCCGGTTCAGCGAGATCGACGCCACGGGCCTCGTGGTGAAGCGGGGCAAGACCGGGCGCAGGTTCATCGTGTCCGAGGATGTGGAATCGGTGGAGCTGAAGTACCCCGGCGTCAACAGCGAGCTGCAGCTGGGAGACCTCAATCTCGAGCTTATCAAGGGATCGGAATGGCTGCACATGGAGGTACTGGACGACCCCAACCTCCTCAGGATCCAGAAACAGCTGCTACAGGGCCTGTTGGGCACCAAGCTCGCGATAAGGCTGGACCGATCGATCTCGAGCTTGGGCCTTGATGCAGTACGCGCCTTCCTCCAGAGGGCTGATCTGGTCTTCCTGGACGAACCCACCGCAGAGGCCCTCACCGACAAACCCCTCGAGGAGGCGGGTTTCAATCTGGCTCGAGAGGGTGATATCTACGTTGTCATCCGACACGGCGACTCGTTCTACGGCACGAACGGGGATCGTATCGATACCGCATCGGTTCCGAGCTGTCAGGAGGGCTCTGAACCACCCTTCGAGGTCTTCCTGGCCGGATTCCTGGCAGGTGCATCCCAGGACCTTCCCATGGACACCTGTCTAGGCATGGGGGCAAAGGCTGCGACCATCTTCTCCGAGAAGGGCAGCCTCGAGGAGACCTTCTCCAGCTCGACCGATCTTATGGGCTCCGAAACAGTGGATGGACCTCCGGAGAGCGACAAGGTCGCAGAGGAGGACGATCCCTTTCCCGATCTCGATGCTCCGCCGACGGACGACGGACCCGAAGATGATCACGGCGACTTCGTGATCGAACCGTGAGGGTCGAGCAAGTTCTCTACAGGAACGCTATCACGAAATATCCGATCTCTTCTTATTATGATATTATATAAATCAATATCATTCGGACGGTGCAGGCTTGGCCTTGCGCCTCTTGGCGCGTTCGCTGTCCCTCCAGCCCGACCTCGGATACTTCCTGTAGGCCTTCTCCCGCCTGAACACGAAGGTGTCGATGAGCGCCTTCCAGGATACAAGTGAATACAGGAGGAGATAGGGGAGCATCAGGATGATCGCCGGCCACTCGAAGAACCTCAGCGTCTCGCCCTCCTTCTTGTCCAGGATCCAGTTGAGTGTGACCGCGAGCGGAGCGAACATCTGGATGACCGCTGCGAGGGTCACGACCCCCTCCGGGATGTAGAACACACCCTCGAAGGCACCGGTGGCCTTCAGGATCACGAGCGGATAGTAGAACAGGACCAGCGGGGCGAGCAGCGTGAGCAGCATGAGGAGTATCGTGTCGAACCGGCGGAACCGGCGGCATTTCGTTCCGACCAGGGCCCTTCCGAAATGGGCCCATGATGCCTCCAGCCATCCCCTGTACCATCTGTACCTCTGGTCGGACCAGGAGGACAGTTTGACGGGCAGCTCCTCGTATGCCTTCATCATCGGATCGTTCCCGAGTATCATCCCGTCCATCTGCACCTTGCATGCATAGTCCATGTCCTCGGTCATCATATCGGGATCGAACGGTCCGAGGTCATCGAGGACGTCGCGCCTGATGACGAGATGGCCGCCAGTGAACACCGCAAAACCATCGATCCGGTACTTGGAGTAGTACTCGATGCGTTCCCGGATATCCCTCTCGGCGCTCACCATTCCGCCGAAGAACGATTCGCGCTTGTTCACTGACCTGACGCGTCCCTTTACGGCGGCCATATCCCCCTTCATCAGCCAGGCCGCCGCCCTTCTGGCGAAGTCAGGGGCCAGCGAGGTATCTGCATCGACGAAGGCGACGATCTCGCCCCTGGACCTCCGGACGCCGAGATTGAGGCCGATCTGCTTCCCGGTCGCCTTTGGCTGGGGCACTACCTTGTTCCTCGGCGATCCCTTGATGATATCCAGCCATCGGTCATCGCTC
>JANQNJ010000101.1 GCA_028279645.1 Thermoplasmatota archaeon | reverse complement strand
CATCTTCGTTACCATCATCCTCACCGCGATCTCGCTGGGTAAGGGGAACCTCGGGCGAAAGAAGAAGACGGCGCCTCGATACGTCCTGTGGGTCATCCTTACATTCTATCAGCCGTTGAGGCTGGTCCTGCACAAGCTGGGCAAGGACCGGCGGGTCATCAACGACATCGGCATAGACATTATGAACCACCTCTACGCCGGGGATTACTCCAAGGTCCCCATGGAGGACCGGATCATGGTCCTTCCGCACTGCCTTCGCGATCAGACATGTCCGGCTAAGACCGACCCGGTGGACGGCCTGATCTGCCTCCACTGCGGCAAGTGCGGGATCTCCGATATCGTCAAGTTCTCGGAGGAGGCCGGCATCAAGAGCTACGTCACCAACGGCTCCTCCTTCGTCAAGAGAGTGGTCAAGAAGTACCGGCCCGGGGCCGTATACGGCGTGGCATGCACCCGCGACCTCTTCGAGGTCATGAGGTACGTCAACGCCAAGGGCGTGCCCATGATCGGTACCAAGCTGCTCAGGGACGGCTGCGTCAACACCGAGGTCGACTGGGACCACGTGAAGATCGGCCTGGTCCTCACTCCCGGGACCCTTGAACAGTTCTAGGACCGCTCGAAACTACCTTATACTCCCCGTTCGATTCACAGGACCGGTGAACGACAGGATCGATCTTCTCAACTCGATGCTGGTGGAGATGACCACCATCAACGACCTTCCGCTACTGACGCCCCACCCCCTGTTCATCGACGGGACAGGCGACCTGAAGATGGAGTACGATTCGGGGGACGGCGCCCATCTCAATCCTCTGGGATACAAGGTATTGGGAGAGTACATCCGGGACCAGGTGGCGCAATTGCTCAAGCCGGGAGTGGTCATCGGATGTCTGGGCGACAGCCTAACCCAGGGCTATCCGTACAGCCTGTCCAGGGGGAGGCGGACGGTGGACGGGAAGATGGAGTTCATGTCCTACCCCGACCACCTGAAGAGGCCCGGTGTGACCATCGTCAACTTCGGCGTGAACGGCGACACCACCGACGGAATGCTCCGCCGCCTCAGGGAGGAGGTCGTCCCCGCATCACTGGACTTCTGCATCATTCTCGGAGGGACCAACGACCTGCTCATCGGCGTCTCTCCCCTGAAGGTCGCCCAGAATATCGAGTCGATCTGCGTACAGTGCGTGACGGCCGAGATCAGTCCGATCTGCTGCACCGTACTACCTGTGAGGGACGAGTCGATATTCGCCTTTTGAAGACCGGCTCAATCTCGACGATCATATCGATTCAGCGAGAGCCAGAGCTGCTCCAGTTGAGTTTGAACGAGGGAGCAACAAAAACTCGGCTGCATGGGAGAATTATCGACGCCCCCTCGCTCGGTTCAGAGTATCTTCTACCCCTTAAAATACCTTGTGGTACACTTTGGACGACCTTGGTCGTTGTGGGCGACCCAGGTCGCCCGTCGTCGATGGCCGGTGCGATGCCCCCTATCTCTCGAGGACCTCGGTGTATCCGTGCATGTCCATGAAGCCGTGGCCGGAGATGTTGAACGCTATGCACTTCTCCTCGCCTGTCTCCTTGCATTTGAGCGCCTCGTCGATGGCGGCGCACACCGAGTACGCCGACTCGGGAGCGGGCAGGAACCCTTCCGTCCTGATGAACATCTGGGCCCTCTCGAAGACATGCTTCTCGTCCTGCGGGTATGCCACCGTGTCGATCAGGCCGTGGTGCCTGAGCAACGACAGGATCGGTGCCGCGCCGTGGTACCTGAGGCCGTCGCCCTTGATCGGTGCCATGGACGCCTGGTGCCCGACGGTGTACATCTTCAGCATCGGAGTGAGTCCGGCGTGGTCGCCGAAATCGTACCTGTACTCTCCGGTCAGGTTGGGAGCGACCTCGCTCTGTGCCGCCAGGAACTTGATGTCCTTCTCGCCTCGGCAGACCTCGCCGAGGAACGGTATCGTGAAGCCGCCGAAGTTGCTGCCTCCGCCGAGACACGATATCATCATGTCGGGATAGTCATCGGCCAGCTCGAACTGCTTCTGCGTCTCCAGACCGATGATGGTCTGATGGGTGAGCACGTGGTTGAGGACCGAGCCGAGGCAGTAGATGGCGCCGTCGTCCTCGATGGCGTGCTCCACACCCTCCGAGATCGCGATGCCCAGTGAGCCTGGATGGTCATTGTCCTGATCGTAGAGCTCCTTGCCCGACTTCGTCATCGGGCTCGGAGAGGCGTGGACCGTGGAGCCGTAGAGCTTCATGAAGTTGAGCCGCTCCATCTTCCACTTGTAGACCGCCCTGACCCAGTAGACGGTACACTCGATGTCCGCAAGGGCTGCAGCATACGAGAGAGCTGTCCCCCACTGTCCTGCACCGGTCTCGGTGGTCAGGCGCTCGTACCCCTCCTTCTTGGCGTAGTACGCCTGGGCCAGTGCGGTGTTCACCTTGTGGCTCCCGGTGGGGCTGTAGAACTCGCTCTTGTAGTAGAGCCTGGCCGGGGTCTTGAGCTTCTCCTCGAGCAACTTCGCCCTGAAGAGCGGTCTCGGCCTTCCCGCCTGCGCGTAGAGGTCCTGGACCCCTTCCGGAATGTCGATCCACCTGTCCTCCGAGAACTCCTGCTTCAGGCATTCTCCAAGGATATATTTCGGGAGCTGCGCGAGCCGCGATTCGCCGGTCTCTGGATCGGTATGCGGCGGCAGCGGTTCCGGCAGGTCCGGTAGGATATTGTACCATCTCTTGGGCACATCTTCTAGTGTGATATTGTACTGTTTGACCATGTTAGGGCCTCCACGTCGAAATCGTAGAGCTTCTATAAAACCTTATTCCGGCCACAACCATCACGGAGGCGGCGGAGGCGCCTTGGAACCCCCCATGTCAAGATTTAGCATGACGGCGATATCGGCGATGATCTTCCTCGCAGCCGCCCTATCCCCTGCCCGGTATTTGATGGCAGCCCTCCCCAGCTCCAGGCTGAAGGTCGACATCGATGCCGCGATCTTTAGATGCCTCGCCGCCGCATCGTGGTCGCCGCGTTCGTCCGCTGCCTTCCACTTCAATAAATGATCGGCGACCCTGTCCTCGGGCGCTCTCGATTGGACGATCTTGACGTACTTGTTGCATCTGGGACAGATCAATCTGCGGAGCGGCTTCTGGCCCTGGAACTGCTTGCGGGTCTCGTATCCGCAGTGGGGGCATCTGCAGTGGATGGTATTCGTCATGCTGCCGTTGTTATCATGGGAGTGATGATAGATAATTGTTGAGGGATTTTCCGTGAGTTGCCTGTGGTATGCCCTCTCTGATAACCCCCCCACGCTTCTCCACTCCGATGTGTCTGCGGACACATCTTCGTCCCAGAAAACTGTGCGGCTGTAATCAGGATCAAGTTGTGGCTGATGAAGCCGTTTTCTGAGATGGATTGGGGTTCGGTCCTTTTCTTTCCATTAGACCCAATCTAAGGCCGTGCCGGGAGAGGGCGTCACGGATCTAGCATTATCAAAGCTCAGTGACGGTCTCGTAGGGGGTGGGGAGATACATCGCTGTGACGAATAATGCTTCCCACGCTTGTAAACCGCCAGCACCCACGCTATCAAAAAGCTTTCACCCACCCTCTTGGAAAATGCGTACTTTAAGGGCGGTATTAACGTGCAACGAACAACCGATACTTCTGATCGGCGTCCTCGAGCTCCAGCTCGATCCTCTTGACGATGAGCTTCTCGGGATGCCTGAACCCCTCGACCCTCTCGGAGATGTCGGCGAACGACTGGAACTTGCCCTTCTTCAGCTCATCAAGGAACGACTTCAGCGTCTTCTTGCCCATTCCCGGCAGCAGTTCCAGCATGTGGAACCTGGTACTGATGGGGTGGGCCTTGTTGTAGAACTCGAGGAACCGGGTCTCGTTGTCCATTACGATCTCCTCGAGGATGTAGAGTAGCTCGGACTGTGCCGCTCCCGTCAGGTCCTTGTGGCCGATGCGGCGCTTCACGTGGAGGATCCGGTCGCGTCTGTCCACATCCTTGCCGATGTAGACCTTGTCGCCTATCTGGATTATGGCGTCGTCCTTGGGGATCAGCTCAAGGAGCTTGAACTCGTTGTCGCCGATGGCGTAGGCAAGGGGCGTCCTCTTGAAGCTCTTGCCGTCCGCCCTGCCCTGGGGCATGTAATCCAGGATGTAAGCGTAGTCCTCCATGTGGTCGTTCACCTCTACTTCAACTTCGCTATTATCTCGAGGACCTGTTCGATCTCCTCGGGCTCCAGGTCGAACCTGTCCTTCGCGAAGATCGCTCTCAGGTCGTCGGGATGGTCCGGGAGGATGTCGGCGATCTTGATGGCGTGTGCCAGATCGATCCTCTCGAACTTGACGAGCTCCTTTATCAGTTTCTTCTCCTTCTTCACGGGAAGCTTTGCGAAGGTCTCGGCGTGGCTCTGGGCCATCCTCTGCTCGTATGAGAGCTCCCTCTCCTCCTTCTCATCGTTGAGGAGGTCCAAGACCTCTGAAATGGTAACTAGCCTGTCCTCCATATTCGCCACCCCTGACTAAGCTTTCGCCTTTCGAAGGTGTTCCGGCCTGATGACGAGCTTCTTCCTCATCCCGCCGACCTTCACCTCTACAAAATAGCTGACACCCTGCATGCCGACGATGACCCCGGTGAACCCGTGGAACCGATGGTGCGGCTGTCCCTTCTGGAAGCTGGGATCGATCACGATGTTCACGCTCTCGCCTTCTTCGAACTTCTGGAGCGTCCGGGTTACCGGGCGCTTGCCCCTGTCCCTCGGACTCTTCCGAAATTTCTTCCTGGTCTGGCTTCTCAGACCCATCGATCTTTTCGACATTTTTCTTCCACCTCAACCGCTGCGCTGGGTGCGAACCGTATCATACGACTACTTGTATAAATAGGTATCTGGGTGTCCCAGGCCAGTTACCTAGTCATTTCGATCTCGATGGATGATACGCTGGCCTGAGTGCCCTCTTCTCTCTCGAGGGTCTCCGTGCTGATCCGGATATCCTTGATCTGAGCGTCGGTCACGAACCTGTTCCGAACGATCTCGGCGGTGTCGACCGCCCTGCTGATCGCCCTCCCCCTTGCCTTGATGACGATAGAGTCCGATCCGCTGTTGAACTGGGTGACGACTGCAAGCACGTAGTTCATGGCTGGCTTCTTTCCAATGTAGACGATGTTTTCTTCGCTCAAGCGTTCACCTCCTGTGTCGTAGGTAACCGCTTATATCATTGTCAGAGTATAAATCATTATCGGATTATACTATTATATATATGGAAATAGCCGAAAACACACTTCTTTCGTAATGGGGCTCGAGGTGGGTCGGCGGGCCTATATGGCCTCAACGATCTCCGGTCGTCCCCAGTATGTTGAGGGCGACCACCGCCTGTCCGATCGAGATCCCGCCGTCGCCGGGCGGGACCCTGTCGTGCAACAGGGGCTGGAACCCCGCCTCCTCGACCATCCTGACGAAGGTCTCCGTCAGGGGCTGTGAGTACGCCACGCCGCCAGTGAGCCCGATGTATCTCGAACCATGCTCCTTGGCGGACGCAACAGCCTCCGAAACGAGTCCCTTCATGATCGATCTCAGGTAGGTCGCAGCCAGGTCGGCGCTGCCTGTACCGGATGGCAGGCCGTCATGCATCGCTCTGAAGATCGCAGGTGTGTCCACCACCTGCAGCCTCCCTTGGCCCGGCCCTCCTCGATAGACATCATTGAAACCGGGCCCGTCCTCTATCCAATCGGGTCCGGTCCACCCTTCCTTCTCGACCATCAGCGGCTCTAGGTTCATGACGCTGACGCCCTTCCTCAACAGGGGCTCCAGTCGCATCGCCGGCTCCCCGTCGTACGTCTTCCTCGTGCACACCCTCAGATACGCCGATACAGCATCCAGCAGCCTTCCAAAACCGGATGCCGGCGTCGCATCCTCCATCGTCTTCCTGAAGAGATCGATGTCCTCCAGGGCGATGTAGTCCACATCTGCCAGCTCGGCCAGCGCAAAGGCCAGCCTCGTCGGCTCCTTGATGGCCATCTCGCCGCCGATCAACGGCAGCGGCCTCAACGCAGCTACTCGCCTGAACCCAGTCAGCGACGATTCCAGGACCTCGCCGCCCCATGCGGTCCCGTCCATCCCGTATCCCGTGCCATCCAGGGTGAGGACCGGGACCACGTCGCCCCACCTCTTCCTGGGCAGGCTGTCGATCATGAGCGACGCCGCATGAGCATGATGATGCTGGATCTCGAGCGGGACCGGGTCCCGGGTGGACGGAAGCGCTGCGAGGGACTCTCTGTGGTCGATAACGCCATCCTCCAGAAGGCCCCTGGTGTCGTGCTCCAGCCACCTCTTCGCCAGCTTCCTGGTCCGGTATCTCGGATGGACGTCCAGGGCAACTGCTGCTGGTCTTGTCACTCTGAGCAGCTTGACCAGGTGCTGGATCGCCTCGCTCTCGAAGTCGATAACTCCGTATCCAGAGGCCTTCCCTATATACTGGGTCATGTAGGCGGATCCCGACCTGGCCACGCAGCCGGTGATGTTCTCCTCCGCGCCCACGGAGATCACCTGTCCCTTCCTTCCGACCTCGATCGGTTCCGGGACGTACCCCCTGGACCTGCGTATGAACAGGGACCTGTCGCCAAGCGACTTGATCACGCTGTCGTCGCACCTGTTGACGATCCGGCGGTCATGGAGCAGGTAGAAGTCGGCCGGGTAGAGGAAGACCTGCTCGTTGCCGACGATCATCGGCTCACCGCTGGGGTTCGCCGATGTCATGATGACCATGGCCGGGTCGAGGAAGCTGAAAAGCATGTAGTGCAGCGGAGTATATGGAAGGAACACACCGACAGTATCCAGACCTGGCGAGACACCCTCCAGGAGCTCCGCCTGCTCTTGCGGCAGGTCATCCCGCTTCCTGAGGAGGACGATCGGCCTCCTGGGCGACGTCAGCAGCTCCACTTCATGGTCCGTGAGATGCGCGATGCTCTCCACCGACCTGAGGTCCTTCGCCATGATGGCCAGGGGCTTGTTCTTCCGCTTGATCATCTCCCTGAACCTCCAGACTATGCCCATCCTGGCCATGTGGTGCATACCGCCCCAGCTCTTGACGATGCCGGTCTTGCCGGTATTGATGAGGTCGCAGAACTCCTTGACCGTCTTCCATTGCTCCGGATGCCTCGCCAGCGAACCACCCGCTGAATCGAAGAGCCCGTACCTGGGACCGTCGTCGACGCACGAAATCGTCTGGGCGTGGAACCTGCGGTCCCCTGGCCTGGTGTACTCTGCCAGGCAGGTCGGACAGAGGGGGAACTCGTGCATCGCGGTCTTCGGCCTGTCGTATGGGAGGCCTTCGATAACGCTGAACCTTGCACCGCAATCGGTGCAGTTGATGAAGGGATAGAGATACCTTCGGTTGCCCTCCTCGAACATCTCGTGAAGGCAGTTGTTGCAGGTACCGGTGTCCGCCGGGATCGCCTGGAACACGCCGGCGCCCTCCCCCTTCTGGCTCGGGATTATCCTGAACCCCTGCCCCCTCATCTTCGCGATCTCGCCGGCCGGGACCTGGTTCCTGGCGACCTTGTCTATCCTGGCCAGGGGTGGTAGGTTGGCCCTGAGCGCCTTGACGAATTCGGCCGGATGGCAGTCTATCACGACCTCCACATGCGATCCCTTGTTCTGGACATATCCGCAGGACCCCAGTTCCACGGCGGTCCTATAGACCGCGGGCCTGAACCCAACGCCCTGCACGATGCCCTTGATGGTCAGACGTATCATTCCACTGTGCGTAGCGCCGAGGTTGGGTAAAATGTTTGTGGCGAACGTGTGACAATCGTCCCGTCCACCTGCGGGCCCACGGCCCGTTAAAGGGTATTGCATCACCACCCAGGGCCTGCTTCTCTAGGGAAAAGTATATCTTTACATCTTCCTTATCCCCTCTAAGGGGAGCCAGGTGACTCTCCATAATTATTGACGGGGAAACCAAGATGATGCTAGGTCTCTTGAACAAGAAAGTCATTGCGATCATCATCGTTTTCTTACTCATCGTCGTCGCATACAACACGACGTTCGAGACCAACAAGGACGGTGTTCTGGTCCTGGAGACACCGGCGACACCGCGATACCTCGATCCCGCGACCAACTACGAGACCACTGGCGGGAATATAATATCCAACGTCTACGAGACCCTTATATCCTACAACGGTTCGTCCACGTCCGAGATCATCCCCGTGCTCGTGGAGGCGATCCCGACGGTGGAGAACGGTCTACTGTCCCCCGACGGCATAAATTATACCTTCGACCTCAAGCGGAACGTGAAGTTCCACAACGGGGATATAATGGACGCCGACGACGTCATCTACTCCTTCACCAGGGTCATCAGGATGCACCAGGGACCATCGTGGATGGTCACCCAGGTCCTGAACGAGTCCGGCCTTATCAAGAACGACGATCACAGCGTCACCTTCAGGCTCTACAAACCGTACTCCGCCTTCATCTTCGTCCTTACCCACACCGTCTGCTCCATCGTCTCGAAGGACGTTGTCGAGGCCCACGGCGGTATCGAGGACAACTCGATGAACGAGTGGATGAACACCCATATGGTGGGCACCGGCCCGTTCAAGCTCAAGGAGTGGGCGGAGGACCGCTCGTTCATTTCCATCGAACGCTTCGACGGCTATCATGGGACCAAGGCCCTTCTCGACGAGGTCATCATCAAGTCGGTCTCCGAGCTCACTACCAGGATCATCAACCTGGAGCTCGGGTACGCAGACGCCGTCTACGTTCCTCCCACGATGCTCGATGAGGTCCGCGGCAAGGACGGGATCGTCGTGAACGAGGGCGCGATGCGTCTTGCCGGTTACTTCATCTGCATGAACTGCCAGAGGCCTCCGTTCAACGACGTTCGGGTTCGCCAGGCCGCAACCCTGGCCTTCGATTACGAATTCCTTATGGATTATATCTATCAGGGCCTCGGTCAGCGCTATGTGGGTCCCTGGGTGCACGGGATCTACGGCTACAACGACGACCTCGATCCCTACGAGCAGGATGTGGAGGAGGCCAAGGACCTCCTGAAGGAGTACAAGGCCGAGAAGGGGATATCCGGTGACCTCGAGGTCACCCTCTATTACACGATGTCCGAGATATCGGATCTCGTCGCCCAGCTTTTCAAGAGCAATATGGACGATATCGGCATCGAAGTCACCCTCCAGTTCCTCTCCTGGCCCAGCCTCCTCGAGAAGGTCAAGGGTAAGGACGTGGGGACCAAGGACGAGGTGATAGGCGAGTTCGAGGCCGCCCTCCTGGGATGGCTCTCGGACTATCCGCATCCGGACGGGATGTCGCCCATCGTCAAGTGGGACCTGAGGGGCCCCGGCGGCAACAATGCATGGTACCGGAACGATTACGTCTCCCAGATCCTCAACGAATCCGAGGTGACGACCAACGAGTCCAGGAAGCTGGAGATATACCACGAGGTCCATGAGATCGTTGCCGAGGAATGTCCGTACGTCTGGACCATTCAGCCCAACACACCCTTCGTGTTCAGGAAGTGGGTGAAGAACTACGTCGAATCATACAACCCGTTCATGGGAAGATACTATGCCACCGTTTACAAGGACAAGTGAGGATGCCCATAGCACGGCGCAGGGGGGTGACCTCCCGTGAAGCTGCGTACCTTCATAGCACGCCGGCTGCTGCTTCTGATCCCGGTGCTCATAGGCCTGACCATGATCACCTTCACGATCTCCCATATCATTCCGGCCGACCCGGCCCAGGCCTGGGCCGGGGGCGACAAGGCCGATCAGGCCCAGGTGGAGGCCATCGAGGAGGAGTACCACCTCAACGAACCTCTGCATGTCCAGTACTACTATTACATGCGTGACCTGCTCCGGTACGGCGAGATGGGCCGCTCCCCTGTGTCCGGTCGAGACGTGAGCGAGGATATCAAGGAATACTTCCCCGCCACCTTCGAGCTCACGCTCTTCGCCATGTTCTTCGTGATAATCATCGGAATTCCAACGGGAATATTCTCCGCCATCAAGCGGAACAAGGTTCCGGACCACCTCATCAGGGTCGTTTCCCTGATGGGCTCGTCCATGCCGATCTTCTGGCTCGGACTGCTGCTGCAGCTGGTCTTCGCTCAATGGCCCGCTCTCCACTGGGGGCAACCCATCCTCCCACCGTCAGGTAGGATAGGAACGTTCATAGACCCGCCCACCCACCTGACCGGCCTGTTCACCGTCGACAGCTTGCTCACGTTGAACGCTCCGGCGTTCACGAGCAGCGTCGCGCATATCATACTCCCCGCCTTCACCCTCTGCTTTGCCGTTCTCGGTACGATAATGAGGGTCATGCGGTCCAGCATGCTGGACGTCATGAACCAGGAGTACATGAAGACCGCGCGGGCCAAGGGCCTGAAGGAGAAGGACGTGATCTACAAGCACGGCGTGAAGAACGCGCTCATTCCAACTACAACGATTCTTGGTATGGCCTTTGGCGGCCTGTTGGGAGGTGCCGTTCTCACCGAATCGATATTCGGATGGCCCGGTATGGGCCGATATGCCATCACATCGATCCTTTTCCTGGATTTCCCCGCCATCATGGGGTTCACGCTTCTGATGGGTTTCGTGTTCGTGTTAATGAACCTGCTAGTTGACATACTGTACGCATACCTCGATCCGAGGATAAGACTGGGGTGACATGATGGCTGGTGAACCCGTTCCATACGACCCCTCGGACGAACTGGAGGGAAGCCCGCTCGGCAGGGAGCTCAAGTACAAGATGTACCTGATGAGGAAGAGCCCCCTCGCCATCATGGGCCTGGCCATCATCATGATCCTCGTCTTCGTCGCGATCTTCGCACCCTCCATCGCTCCGTACGATCCTGAAGAGATCGACGAGGACAGCGTCAAGGCGGCGCCCAGCGGAGAACACTACTTCGGCACTGATAACCTGGGCAGGGACATCTACTCCATGATCCTGCACGGCGCCAGGGTCTCCATCAAGATCGGCCTTATCGTCGTCGGCATATCTCTGGGGATAGGCGTACTGTTAGGTACTTTGGCGGGATATTACGGCGGATATGTGGACGAGGTCATCATGCGTGTCACCGACATGTTCATGGCCTTCCCGGCGCTCATCCTGGCCATCGCCATCGTCTCCATCATGACGGCGGATGATTCAAAGGCCGACAGATTGACATTGATACTGATAGCCCTGGCTGTCGTCGGATGGCCAGGCTACACTCGACTTGTGAGAGGTACCGTTCTCTCGGTCAAGGAGAACACCTATGTGGAAGCGGCCAGGGCAATAGGCGCTTCCAACGGGCGGATCGCATTCATGCACGTCCTGCCCAACTGCCTCTCACCGATCATCGTGACCTCGTCCATGAGGATGGGTTCGACGATCCTGGTGGCGGCGGGTCTCAGCTTCCTCGGTCTCGGGGCCGAGGTGGGGACCGCCGAGTGGGGTGTGATGGTGGCATCCGGAGTGAAGTACATCGTCCACCACTGGTGGATAGCGACCTTCCCGGGTCTCGCCATTCTGATAACGGTGCTGGGTTTCAATCTGTTCGGGGACGGACTGAGGGACATCCTGGACCCGAAGCTGAGGAGGTGATGGTGGATGGTACTGCTTCAGGTAAGGGACCTCAAGATAGAGTTCAACACCTTCGCCGGGACCGTGAAGGCCCTGGACGGGGTGAGCTTCGACATCGCAGAGGGGGAGACCCTCGGCCTTGTTGGCGAGACCGGATGCGGAAAGTCGATCACGGCCCATTCCGTGATGCGGCTCCTCCCGGACGCCGCCTCGATAACCGAGGGGCAGATATGGTTCCAGCAGGAGAACCTCTTCGACAAGACCGAGGACGACATGGTCGACATCCGCGGCAACCTGATCTCCATGATATTCCAGGAGCCGCTGACCGCGCTGAACCCCGTCTATCCCATCTCCTACCAGATGACCGAGGCGATCCTTCTGCACCAGGCGGAGGAGATCTACACCCAGTGGATGATCGGTCCGCCGGGACCCGCCAAGCGCTTCATGAAGGACCTGCCGGTCATCGGCAACTTCATCGACAGGGACGTCAGGTTCGAGGCGGAGAAGCGGGCCATCGAGGCGCTGCGCCTCGTCAAGATCCCTGATCCATCCAAGGTGATGGACCAGTACCCACACGAGCTCAGCGGCGGAATGAAGCAGAGGGTACTGATCGCCATGGCCCTCGCATGCAAGCCCGTGCTCCTCATCGCCGACGAGCCCACCACCGCCCTGGACGTGACGATCCAGGCACAGATCCTCGATCTCATGAGGGAGCTGAACACCACCCTCGGTACCTCGATCCTTCTCATCACCCACGACCTCGGCGTCGTCGCCGAGATGTGCGACCGCGTGTGCGTCATGTACGCCGGCGTCATCGTGGAGAACGCCAAGGTCGACGAGCTGTTCAAACGGCCGCTCCATCCCTACGCCCAGGGCCTTCTCAAGGCTATACCATCGGTGGAGGGGAGCGCCGAGAGGCTCCAGACCATCACCGGCTCGGTGCCCAATCTGATCCATGCACCGACCGGCTGCCGCTTCAATCCGAGATGTCCGTTCAGGTTCGACCTCTGCATCTCACAGAAGCCGAGGCACGTCGAACACGAACCGGGGCACTACATCTCGTGCCATCATTACGACCATGAACTGCTGGCCCAGTACGGGTACAAGAGGGGGTGAAAGGATGACCGGCGCAATGGTTGAGGTTAACGATCTTCGAAAGCTCTTCCCCATCAAGAGCGGCGTCTTTTCCAGCGTTGTAGGACACGTCCATGCGGTGGACGGTGTGAGCTTCAACATCAACACCACCGAGACGGTGGGCCTGGTGGGCGAGAGCGGCTGCGGCAAGACCACCGTTGGGAGATGCATAATCCGGCTAACAGAACCAACGTCGGGCTCGATCAAGATCGGCGGCGTCGATCTCGGTCACGTCCCGAAGAACGAGCTGCGCTCCCTGAGGCGGAACTTCCAGATCGTGTTCCAGGACCCGTTCTCCTCCCTGAATCCGACCATGACGGTTAAGAGCATCATCGGCGAGCCGCTGAAGATCCACGAGGTCATGGGTGCGCAGGAGCGGGAGATGAGGACGGTCCAGCTGCTTCGCCAGGTCGGCCTCAAGCCCGAACACATGAACCGCTACCCGCACGAGTTCAGCGGCGGCCAGAGGCAGAGGCTCTGCATGGCCAGGGCGCTCGCCC
>JANQNJ010000097.1 GCA_028279645.1 Thermoplasmatota archaeon | reverse complement strand
CGGAACCGTCGGAGGTGCCGGTGGTGCCGACCCCGATGGCGATGATCTGGATGCCGTCGTTATCGTCCCCGTCGTTCTCCCAGTCGGTGGTGGCGTGGTCGACGCACCAGTCGAGGGCCTGGATGAAGTTCGTGGCGCCGACCGTGCTTGCATCGTCGGCGATCTTGACGTCGACGAGGCGGGCCATCGGAGCAAGCCCGATGAACCTCTCGAAGTCGCCGTCCTCCCCGCCAGGTGTTCCCATGATCACACCGGCGGTATGTGTGCCGTGTCCATCGTTATCCTCGTCGTCAGGGTTGAAGGAGCCGTCCTGGTCGTTGTCCTCGGCGCCGACGAAGGAGACGCCGGCGATGAACTTCGGGTCATCGGTGCCGTCGTCATCGTCCTGGTCGTCGAGCCGCCACTGGACCTCGTCGTCCACACCGGTGTCGATCACGGCGACGTTGATACCCTCTCCGTCGAAACCGAGGTCCCATGCGGTCCATGGTGAATGTGTCTCGGCGTCGTCGTAGGTGTCGTTCCGGCATCTGACATCGCGGGACGAGATATCGAGATATGTTGTCATCTCCGGCTGTTCCTCGATCCGCCAGACGTTCGATGATGCGATGAGGTCGTTGAGCTTGACGCTCATCAGGGAAGCTGCGACTATGTCGAAGTTGCGTCCGACGTAATCGACGGTAGCACCGAGGTCGTCGAGAAGTCCAAGGTCATCGTCATCGGGGTGTTCGAGGTATCGAACGAAGACATCGACCTGTTGGGAGCCAGCATTCTGGACCGAGTCCTGAATGCCATCGGCGTCGTGGTCATGGATGTACGGTCTGAACG
The DNA here is from genome assembly GCA_028279645.1 of Thermoplasmatota archaeon. GTDB lineage: Archaea > Thermoplasmatota > JAKEGO01 > JAKEGO01 > JANQNJ01 > JANQNJ01. Next base: position 10,502 of record JANQNJ010000097.1, on the reverse strand, counting down.
CGGTGGGTTGGTCCACAGAGGCATCACTGGCCCCGTCCGAAGGTACCGAGAACGAGATTGCGGCCCCCGCGATCGTTGATAGTACAAGTATGGTCAGAACAAGAACGGATAGGAACTTTGACCTCATCTTGCTTCACCTGCTTCAGGATGCTATTCTGTTTCACCTAAATAAAGATATTAGTAAGGGTGGAACAATGATAACCCGGGTGGAACTGCCCTTAAGCCCGGTTTCAACCGCCTTCCGGCTGGGAGATGTTGTGTATGACCGATCCGCGACCTTCAGCCGCTCACTTGATGTTCTCGACGACCATGGCCACAGCGTTGCCGCCGCCGAGGCAGAGCGTACAGAGGCCGAGGTTGGCGTCCATGCGCTTCATGGCGTAGATCATGGTCGTGAGCACCCTTGTGCCGCTCGCGCCGATGGGGTGACCTAGGGCCACGGCGCCGCCGTGGACGTTGAACTTCTCGTCAGGAATGTCGAACTCCTTCTGGACCGCCACCGATGCCGAGGCGAAAGCCTCGTTGTGCTCGAAGACATCGATGTCGTCGATGGTGAGACCGGCCTTCTTCAGAAGCTTCTTGACGGTGGGGATAGGGGCTGACATGACATGCTCCGGCTCCATTCCGGCAGTGGCGTACTCGACGACCCTGACCAGGGGCTTGACGTTCATATCGCCTGCGAGCTCCTCCTCCATCACGACGACGGCCGATGCTCCATCGCTCAGCTGGGATGCATTTCCAGCTGTGACAACGCCGCCCTCCTTGAACGCCGGCTTGAGCTTTCCGAGCTTCTCAGCAGAGCTGTCGGCCCTGATGCCCTCGTCGGCGGTGAATGATATCGGGTCCGCCTTTCGCTGGGGGACCTCCACGGCCATGACCTCGTCCTTGAACCAGCCCTCCTCGGTTGCCTTTGCCGCTTTGAGGTGGCTGTTGACAGCGAACTCGTCGATCTCCTCCCGGGTCAGATCGAACCTCTCGGCAACGATCTCTCCCGTGATACCCATGTGGAAGTTGTTGTATTTGTCCCAGAGGCCGTCGAATACCATGGCGTCGACGATCTTGCCGTCGCCGAGCCTGTATCCGGTCCGGGCCTTGCGGAGGATGTAGGGCGCGTTGCTCATGCTCTCCATTCCGCCTGCTGCGATGATGTCGTACTCCTCTGCCCTGATCGCGGAGGTGGCGATCATGACCGATTTCAGACCGGAGCCGCAGACCTTGTTCACGGTGAAGGCGCCGATCTCGACGGGAAGTCCCGCGCCGATCATCGCCTGCCGGGCCGGATTCTGGCCGAGACCCGCTGTTACAACGTTCCCCATGATGACCTCTTCGATATCCTCCGGCTTCAGGGACGCACGCAGGACCGCCTCCTTCAGCGCGAAGGAGCCGAGCTCCGGTGACGAGAAACCTGATAGACTACCCTGAAAACGACCGATACCTGTTCGAACGGCACTTGCTATGACAACTTCTCTCATGGTTGGACTCCCTCCGTCGTTCGAACCTGACAAAGTGATTACCTTTTTTAACCTTTTGGAAGGATGGAGAGGACGATCCAAGGACCTGTCCCCGAAGGGACAGGCCCAACGCCCATAATAAGAGATGGGGCCGCAGCCAAAAGAGATGTACCAGATGGGATGGGAAGGATGCAAGACTTAGGCTGCGGCTGCTGCTTCTGCAACTGGATGGTCGGAACACATACCGCCCAGGAGGTTTCTCAGGGAGGAGATGAACCTCGATATCGTAGAGGGGTCCACGTCGGGATAGGCCCGCTTGGCAAGAGCGATCAGCTCCTCCTCGGTCCGTGCCTCCCCCCGTTCGTCCTTGGCACGGGACTGATGGACGAGCCAGAGGCCGAACCCGTTGACGTGTTCCTCATACAGTGGCAGTGTCATCCGTATCCACCTATCGACTAGATGGCCCCGTTCGTATTTAAAGAAACGAAGAGGGGTGCAGTGAAAGTTGACGCGAGGAACATCCCCGCCACCCCCCCCCGACAGATCCGATGATCATGGCCTGAAGGCATGGGATGTGCGCCTGTTCTGACAAAAGGTTCTTATCTTCACAGACGGTTCGACCATGGGGGGAGAGAGGATACCCCAGCACCCGGTGATGTCCTATGCTATGCGAGATGTGCGGCAAGGAGATGCCCTTTTTGAGATCGGTGAAGGTAGACGAGACGTTGTTAAATCTCTGTCCCGATTGCGCCAAGTTCGGGGAGGAGGTCCAGAGGCCGCAGCCCCGATCGGAGCCTCAGGCCCCCAGGCCGGCGCCGGCACCCAGAAGGACGGGCGAGCGTGACGTCTTCGAGCGCATGGTCAACGTCCTGGTGGAGGACTATCCCAAGAGGATCCAGAAGGCAAGGGGGAGGATGGGATTGAACCAGGAGGACCTCGGCAAGAGGATCAACGAACGGAAGTCGATCATCCAGAAGCTCGAGTCGGGAGACATCCGTCCCGACAACAAGCTGATCAAGAAGCTCGAGAAGTCCCTCGACATCACATTGACCGAGAGCATGGAGGCCCCGAAACAGACCTCGAGGACGATGCCGTCCAGGGGGATGACGCTGGCTGACCTCATTCAGATGAAGAAATAGAGGATGAGCGGTACGCGCTTCCATCCGGGAAGTTCGTCGATAGTGTTCTCTGTTCTCATTGTAGATCACCTAGTTATGATCCGGTAGTGGGTTCGTCGTTCTCACTTCAGATTGATCCCGCACATCGGGCACCTGTTGAACCGTTCCTCCACGTGGGCGGCGCAGTTCGGGCACCGGACCTCGTCGAAGGTCTCGCCGTTCTCGATCGCCTCGGCCCTCTCCTGGGGCTTCCATATCCTGCTCCTGCCGATCTTCTCAGAGGCAACGAGGCCCTTGGACCTCAGGACCTTCAGGCTGGAGGAGACGTACTGCTCGCTGGTACCGGCCTGCTCGGCGATCTCCTTCTGGCTGAGTCCGGGGGAGGCCTGGACCGTGTCGAGGACCTGCCTCTGAACCTTGGTAAGCCGGAGTAGGTCCTTCTCCGGGATCTTGGCATGGATCGGATAGAACCGCCTGTAGATCCCGTCGACTCGGGACTTGAGATAGCCCTCCCTCTCCAGGATGCGGAGGTGGTAGACGAGGGTTCCCTTGGTCGTCCCCACGGCGTGCTTGAGATCGGACAGGTTGGCGCCGGGAGCATCTCTGATGTGCTGGTAGATCTGACCACGGATGAAGTTGTCCAGGACCTTGTTCTTCTTCAGCTTGGAGTACATCGGTGCGACCAGGATGAAGAAGAGCCACAGACCGATCTCGGTGCCGATAAGCGCCGCGATAAGGGCCGAGCTGGCGACGATGCCGGCGACCGCGCCGGGATTCTCGGTGACCCAGTTCCCGTCGGATCCGCCACCACCGTTCTTGGGGCCTTCCTCCTTATTCGTGGTGAGCTCCACATCGACGCTGGCCATGATCGAGCTGACAGTGATCGAGATGACATGGATGGTGATGGTCTGGACCCCTGCGTCATCGGGGGCGGTGATCTTCAGGACCGCCTCCTGTTTCTCCCTGGGTCTCACGTGGAGCACGCCTGGATTCTCCCTTGAAAGCGGGAAGGAAATGACGAAGACGTCGTCGATGTCGCCGGTGTTCACGATGGATATCCTGATCGAGGCATCTGTACCCGCCTCCAGAGTGATGGCATCGGCCTGCTCCGCGGCGAGGAATACCACGACCGCCGAGACCGGGTCGGGCTTCCTTGGCCACTCGTTGATATGGAGGGTGAAGTTCAACTGGTGGGAGTTGGTCGGATCGAGGAGGGAGGTAACGTTGACGGTGAAGGTCAGGTTGGCATCCTTGATATGACTGGAGTTCTCTACCGCGAGGTATAGACTGATCTTGTGATCACCGTGGGAGTCGACAGAGATGATCCCCGTGTTCGAATAGAGGGAGCTATGGTCCGGGTCAAGACGGAGCAACGCATTGACGGCTCCGGCCATGGGCTCAGAGGAGTTCGATATAAGGGTAACGCCGTACCTGTCGGCGATCCCCGTGTTGTTGATCATGATGTCAAGGAACCCTTCCTGGCCCGGGAATAGGTCGAGCTCCGCGTCCCCTGTGAAGACGGCGAAGTTGCGGTCGGGCGGAAGTGTCCAGTAGTCGACGAAGTGCTCGTGTCTATCTCCCGACATCGATCCGACCACGCCGATCCCGAGGAGGCCCTTGTACCGCTCCGTCGATCCGGACGGCCCGGTCACCAGGTCGGGATAGGTGTCGATCGTGAATGTCACTATCCTCGATGCTCCCGCGGGCAGCTTGATCTCGGAGGCCTCCGCACCGTTCACGGTGGCCGCGCTCCAGGTGTTGTTGGTGGCCACGGAAACAGTGACGGTCTCCTCGTGGTTGCCTTCGTTGACCAGCGATAGATTGAAGACCTCCGGCACGCCCACCTCGACCTTTATATTGTCGAGGTCGATTTCGAGATCGAAGGAGGTATAGGCCTCCACCGACAGATTGAATGAGAGCACCTCCTGAAGGTCCGGGTCCCCCATGGAAACGATCCGTACGAAACCCGTGTAGTTGCCGGCCTTCAGCACGTCGAGAACGTCCTCGACATCGGCCGAGATCTCTGTGGAGGCAGGACCGGCCTCGGGTCCATCGTCGATAGAGAGGGTCGTCGTCCTGGTCGCAACGATCTGCCAGGTGCTCACATCGAGCACGCTGCTGTTCCCGGTGCTGTTCCACAGGATCAGGCTGAAGCCTGGCAGGCCCTCGTCGATGATACCGTAGTACCCATCGCCGGCCGATCCCATGTTGTGAACACTGAACTCGAAGGTGACCTTGTTGTCGATCATGGGGTAGTATCTGCCCTCCATGTCCTTGGATTCCAGCCTGAAGGCATGGACCGGTTCGACGGTAAAGGCGACCTCTGCCTCGGCGGTACTCCCTCCGCCGGCGGTTGCCCTGACGGTGATGTTCAGATAGAGTGGATCTCCGGGGGAATAGGTGTCCATGATCGCCTCGCGGGAAAGACCCGCCTTGAGATATATCGTCCGGACATCCTTGTGGCCAAGAGCGAGATCGGCAAGGATGGGCATCTTCAAGGCCCGGTCAGAATAGAACCCGACAGTGGCGTTCGCCGAAGGCGTCGAGTGTATCGCATCCAGCGAGAACGTCGTATCGCCGTTCCCCTCGTTGTTGACCTGGAACGATCCGATAGCGGTCCCGTCGACAGGGACCTCTGAAAGACCCGTGATGTTGGTGATCGATACCTCCTCGAAGTGGTAGATCTCGAGGACGTAGCCGACAGTGATGTTCAGGACAGGGTCGGTCTCCGAGACGACGTAGCAGGTAATGTTGTGCACACCCGCGACCGCATCGGCATCGGAGTGGTTGACATACCTGTCGAAGAATGCTGTCATTGTCGGGGATGCGATCCCTTTGCTGGGGACGTCCACGGAGGTCTCGAGGTATGTTGACGAGAAGAACCCGGGCAGTCCGGTGAGATAGAGGCGATAGGTGTCGTTCCGGGTGCCGTTGTTGAGGATGCCCACCGTGAAGACGACCTCATCCTCTCCGTCCCCGGGCCAGAAGTCGACGGAATCGTCCGGGGTGAACGCATTGAACTTCAGGGAGAACTCGGCGATCACGACAGGGATGTGTGTGGTATCCCAGTTGGCGGCCACGTCCTCGGACTGGACCTCCATGACGATCTCGTAGAGACCGTCCTCGATCTCGTCGTCTTCCAGGATGAGGTCGGCGGTGATCTCGAACGTTAGCGAATCGCCAGGGCCGAGCGTGAACTCCGTATCGTCGAACTGCAGCTCGAAGCCGTCCGGTACGGCCATTGCGTCGAGCTCGAACCTCTCCTGACGGTTCCCGAGGTTGGTCACCTGCACAGTGGCGCTCGTCTCGGTATCGCCGTTGGCCGGATCGAAGGTGCCGTTTGTGAGAGCGACCATCTCCACATCGAAGAGGTCGACGGGCTCGAGGGTGATGTTGCCCCACCACCGAAGATCGGGTTCCTCCACGGCGAAGGCCTTGACGGGAATGAGGATCGGGTCGAGTTCGAACCACTCCTCGTCGTGATCAGGCAACGGGACATCGACGATCGCCTCGATGAGGACCGTCTCGTGGGGGTCGGGGAGGAGGAGTTCCCCCTCTTCGAACTCGATGACAGTCCCGTTCCCTTCAGTGTCGGTGTATCGGAACGTGACCCATGAAGACAGGGTGCTGGGGGATGTGAGGTTGATCGATACCGGAGCATTGCCGGTATTGTTAAGGAGGAAGTAGAAGCTGTACGACTCGTTGTACTCGGAGCTGACGGGTGTCAGGTTGGCCGATACCTGATATCCGTAGGATGGTAGAACGGATACGTTCACCGTCCTGTACTCTATGAGGGCGGCCTCCCTGAACGGATAGAAGCCCATCTGGAGATCGATCGGTGCGTCAAACGTTGCCAGTGCATCTGCTGGAGCGGTAACGATGATGACGACATCTCCGGACCTACCGTTGGTGGTATGGTCGCCAAGTGAGATCTCAGTGGCGTGAACGACGGACCAGCCATCGCCCGGATGGGAGATGGTATCGATACCGAAGGTCTCGTTGTAATTGCCCCAGTTCGTGATGGTTGCGTTGAACGTCTGGCTCTCTCCAATTCCGATATCGAACGAGATCTGGTCAAGTGTCACATTGAACTCCGGTGTCGGCTCGACGTAGAGGTAGCATGTGACATTGGCAACGACGTTCTCGGACTCCTTGATGGTGACATTGACGTGGTAGTCGCCGGAAAGGGGGCCGTCCGGAACGGTCACCCTGACGAAGAAGTGAGTGACATCGCGCCCCTCGACATCGTCCACCGAGGACACATCGATGTATGTCTTGTCAAGGACCTCGGACCAGTTCGCCATGGGTCCATCAAGCGTTATCTGGGGGCTGAGCTTGCCGGTGCCGTTGTTGTAGATCCGGACCCGGAAGTCCACGATCTCCTCCTCGGCTGCCGACAGGTCGTTGTTGAAGACGTCGGCTCCCATCGAGAAGTACGGAGATACGTTGACCGTGAGCTTGTGGACCCTGGTGGTGGACCCATTCGGTGAGTCGAAGGTCAGGTTGGCGTAGAGGACCCTGGTCTCGATCGCCTGTTTCTCCGGCACCGTGACGTTGATCTCGAACACCGCGTCGTCGTTGAAGAACGGAAGTACGCTGTAGTTCATGTTGACCATCGCCCATTCGGCTGCGTCCCCGGTGAGCGATATCGATACGTTCTCCTCACCGTTCCCCTCGTTCTCGGCGGTGATGAAGAAGGAGCCCGAACTTCCCGGAACGATGTTCAGATCGTCGTCGGTCATATTGGAGTTCACGCGCCTGAAGCGATCGACGGTGGCAGTGAAGTTGAGCGATGCCCTGATCGTGTCGGCATCGTCGCCGTCGAGGACGACCTTCAACCGACCCCACGATGTGCCGATCGGGGCATCGGCGGGGGAGGATGCGATATCGACGTAGAACGGAACTGTGATGTTCGTGAACGCATCCACCGTGATCAGGCCCTGAGCGGGATCGAAGAGGCCCCATGACCATTTGTCACTGAGCGAGCCTCCGTCGAGAGAGATGTTCAGCGTCTCGTCCCGGTTTCCGTCGTTGAACACGGTGGCGTCGTAGGTGATCCTGTCGCCGGGCTGGCCGGTTCCCGACGTCTCGCCGGTCATACCCAGGTCGATGTATCTCGGGAGGCTGGCATTTAGCTCGATCAGGGTCTGCAAGCGCCCATCGGCCTGGCTGGTCGCCCTGAGCTCGAACAGGTTGTAGCCCTTCACCTTGAACGATGTGGGTAGATCGTCCCACTCCGGGAGGTCGACCTGCAGGTAGACCGTGGTGTTGTCGCCGACGGATAGCTCGGGCGACGGGGTCCCCTGATCGGTCGTCAGGGTGGCCCATGAACCGTATGTGCCCTCCTTCTCTATATCAAAGGTATCCTTCCCGGTCCCTGAATTGCCGAGATGGGCGGTGAAGGTCGCGGTGCCGCCCGGGGATATCTCCGCGGAACCGTTGGTCGGATAGAAATTGAATGAGAAGGTCTCCTGGACATGGATATCGAAGTAGGAGTAGTTGTTCCAGCCGCTGAACCCATCGAATGCGGTCACCTTGACCGCATAGGTATCCACCGGCACGTCCTCTGCGTCCGGCAGCGAGGTGTAAAGGGTCGTGCTCGCGCTGTCGTACTTCTCGACGTAGAGGATCCGGTCCTCGAACGTGAAGGTGGCTCCCAGGCCGGTGAGGAGGGAGCTTGAGGCCGACATGGTGAGGTTCAGCGGAACGTTGCCGTTGTTCGTCACCTCCACCGTCTGGGAAACGTTGGCCGAGGGCTGTGCGTTCAGATCGGATATGGAGTTCACGACGCTGAACGCCCTGATGGTGTTTACGACCACGAGAAGGGTGTTCGTGGTGTCGCTGATGGTCCCAGAGGTCGCATTCAGCCTGAACGTGACCGATCCGGGATCCTGGTTATCGAGGGTCACCACGACCAGGGTGATATTCACGCTTTCCCAGGCATCGAGGTCGTATGAATCGGAGGGAGAGAAGACGTACGTCCAGCCGATCGGTGGATCGTCCACTGCGAGATCGATCGTGTCCCTGGCATTCCCCTCGTTCGTGATCTGTATCGTGAAGTTGGTGGGCTCTCCCGGATCGACCCATTCGACGGTGCTGCTCGTCACCGCCACCACCGGATCGTAAAGGGCGTCAACATCGACGACGAGGTCCTGGAAGCCAGACACCGCATTGGCGTCGTTGGTCGAGTTCGCCCACATGCCGGTCCAATATGTCGTCGCAAGGGCGTTCGAAGGGATAACGATCTCTATGGTCGTGTTGACCGAACCGTTGAAAGGGATATCGAACTCGGACCTCGGGCTGAACTCCACGAAGGTCCAGCCATCCGGGACCAGAGCCTCCAGCATGCACCTATCGTCGTCGTTCCCGGTATTCGTGATGACCATGTCGGCGTAGACATGTCCCACCTCGGGGGTACCGTTGGCAGGCGCGAGGCTGGATCGATCGGAGTCGATGGTCACGTTCTCGATCTGGAACTGCCGGTAGCGTTCGATCGTGATGAAGTGGGTGTTCTTGGGGGTGTAGCTGCCGTCCTCCATCTCGACGTAGACCCTGAAGGGATAGCTGTCGGACAGGGTGCCCATTGGAACGATGATGGAGACCTGGAGCTGCTCCTCTATGTCTGTGCCGATGACTGGGTCGGTCTGGTTGAACGAATATTCCCAGCCGGTACCGTCCACGTCCTCCAGATGCAGGATGAAGGATGCGGGATCGTTCCCGACGTTCTCCATGGAGAAATTTAGGGTAACAACAGCGTCATCGCTCCTGACATTCGCCGATTTCGTGACGGAATCCTTGTTCCGGATCTGTCCGTCTATCACCCGGGAGACGTTGACGGTGATGTTGTGGCCGTCGCCGATCGAGCTGTCGGTCTCGTGCTTCGCCCTTATCAGGACCTGATGGCTCCCGTATGGGGCATCTGCGTCCACGAATATCTGGGCGGTGACGTTCTTGTAGCCGAAGGCCGGGATCAGCATGGAGGATGATGGGATGAAGCCCAATGACCAGCCGCTGGGAGGTGAACTGCTCATGGAGTACCTGGTCTTGACGTTCCCGTCGTTGTGAACGGTTATCACCCGGTTGATACTGTCGTCGGGCTGGACCTCGCCGGTGGACGAGGTCGCGTTGATGCGGACCGAGTATCGGTCGTTGATGTCCACCGAGAGGTTAAGGATCTGGGCCGGTGTCGACTCGTTCTCATGGGTCACCGTGACCTCGAAGTACTGGAGGCTGTCCGGCCCCTCCCCAGGGGCATATGAAGGAGCGGTGATGACCACCGCGACAGTGGAGTTACCGGCCAGCGGGATGGAAAGTAACGACCTGTTGACGCTGATGGTCCATCCACCGCCGGGTCCGTCCGTGGTAGCGGTGAAGGCCGCCTCGCTGTTACCGTCGTTCTCGATGAGGATGGGAAGCGTGACATTCGCACCCGGATCGCAGGATACGGTGGTATCGGGCGTGGTCGTGGTGAAACCGTAAGTATAGTAGACCTCCAGTGTGAAAGCGAAGGTATCGTTGACAGATTCATCCTCTGAGGTCACTGTGACATAGATCTTGTAGTCGCCGACCGGGGTTATAGGATCGATGGAAGCGACGATGTTGTGGTCCTTGGACGAGAACGGCTGAACGGTGGTGAGGGATGTGGTGTGAACAAGGATGTCGTTCCCCGGATCGGAGGGTGTTATCGTGACGGTGTCCTCGCCGTTGCCGTCGTTCTGTATCGTGAGTACAAGTGTCACATCGTCGTTCGCGACACCTCCGTCCACGTCGTTCGAGGCGTACAGTATCAGAGCATGGACCTGTCGGACCGTGGTGTTTATGCCCAGCGTGATCTGGTTGACGGTGGCGTTCGGAGCGCCGGTGAGCTGAGCATAGATTACCGTGGTCTCGATGGTTCCCGCCTCGGCGTCCACAGGGGCGGAGATCCTGATCT
>JANQNJ010000087.1 GCA_028279645.1 Thermoplasmatota archaeon | reverse complement strand
GTTCTTCTTCCTTGAGCTGATCCGCTCGAGCTCGTTGAGAACGATCCCTGGAACCACAGGAGTGAAACTGCCTAGAAGTCTTTCGAGTTCCTCATCCAGATTGACCGTCGATTCGAAGGGTATGAAAAACGCGCTGGAATCGAAGATCACTGGATTATTCCGTATCCGATCAGTCTCCATCTGCTTCCGGATCTCCTGCTCATTGCGACCCGGGCTCCCTCCTCTGCGCAGATCGGGAGCTTCAGGACCGCCTCGACGATCTCGTCATGGACCGATGTCACAACGCCGACCGTGGTCGCAGTGCCGATGTTCAGCATGAGCGGTGTGTTCGACCTGATCGGCTCCACCTCTTCGGTGATCGTGGTATCGCCCTTGCCCGTTGTGAGTCCGAGCTGGTCCAGAAGATGGGCCTCCATCTTCAGGTTGTTCCTGACCGGCGGAAGCGTTCCGGGCTTCCCTAGGACGTTGCCGATCAGGGAGTCCGACTTCGTCATGTACGGGTCGAGCTTTGTTGCGATCCCGACGAGGCCTCCGGGCTGTATCTCTTCGTAATCGTTCTCGCCTGCCACAAGGGAGTCGGCCTTGGTCGTCAGGCTCGTCCACTTCGGAGGGTTGTCGTTCGACTTGATCCCGGGCGCGATCTCGATCTCCTCGCTCTTGCCAAGCCGTCCCTCGGTGATCGAGCCGCCAATGACACCGCCCTTGAGCTTGGAGATACCGGTCCCCGGCTTGTTGATGTCGAAGGACCTGGCGATGTTCATCTTGAGCGGAACGTCGAGCTGGCGGTCGGGGGTCGGGATGTTCATCTCGATCGCCTGGACCAGGACGTCCAGGTTGACATCGTGATGTGCGGATATCGGGATTATCGGGGCATCCTCGATCCAGGTGTCCTTTATGAATTCCGATATCTGCTTGTAGTTCTCGATGATCTTCTCCTTGGAGAGGAGGTCTATCTTGTTCTGGAGGATGACGACGTTCTTCACCTCGGCGATCTCGAGCGCCATGAGATGCTCGATGGTCTGCTGCTGCGGGCACGGTTCGTTGGCCGCTATCAGCAGCAGGGCGCCGTCCATGATCGCCGCTCCAGATATCATTGTGGCCATCAGGGTCTCGTGGCCGGGAGCGTCGACGAATGAGATTGCCCTCTGGAACTCCGTTTCGGAGTCGCAGGCCTTGCATTTAGGCGTGGTGGAGTAGCACTTAGGCTCCTCGCACTTCGGACACCTGTAGATGTTGGTGTCCGCATAGCCCAGCCTGATGGAGATCCCCTTCTTGATCTCCTCGGAGTGCCTGTCGGTCCAGACCCCGCTGAGCGCCTGTGTCAGCGTGGTCTTTCCGTGGTCCACGTGGCCGACGAGGCCGATGTTCACCTCCGGCTGGGCCTGTGTCTTCATTCTTTCTCCTCTTTGCTCTTCATGACGTCGGGTATCGGCCTCGAGCCCTTCTTGACCACCTTCATGTTGATGACGCTGATATCCTGGGAGATCGTGTTACCCCGCATCTTCTTGCGGGCCCTGACACCGTTCTCCTTGGGCCTGAAGCCCGTGCTCTCCGAGACCAGGAGCGCCTTCCTCTGTGGTCCGGGCAGGTCCCTCCTCATGGGGAACCCGTCCTTGTCCATTCCACCTGTGATCTCGAGCTTGTAGCCGGGTAGATTGACGAATATCCCGTCGATACTGTCGCCTATCTTCTTACCCAGCAGGGTGTTCGCGTGATGGCCAGAGACCTCGGCCTTGTAGGCCTTTCCGTCGTCGTCACTTATAGATACCTTGAAGTCTACCAATTCCTCACCTCAGATGGGGATGGCTAGCTTCCTCCTATATACTCTCATGTTATATACTTTATGGGTGAAAGACGACCCGGATCTCCCTTTTTTGCCTCCGTTCTAATGGTTTTCATGGCCTCCCCGGACCTGTCGGACCGGGAGGCCAGTTCCATCGGTCGTAGAAATGAATATAAAGAAACCCCCTGTTATCATCCCCAGCGGTGGAATATTGGATGATCGAACCGTCGACAGCACTCTGAGATCGGTTATCAAGGGCGCAGGTCTCTTCTCCGTCGGTACCGTAATCGGCATTCTGCTGGCCTTCCTCGGGCGCGTGGTGCTCACGAGGACCCTGGATGTCGACGACTACGGTTATTTCTCCATCTCCGTCGCCTTCTTCACCTTCTTCAGCACCATCGGCTTCCTGGGCCTCTCATCCGGGCTACCTAGGCTCATCGGATATTACCGAGGGAAGAAGGACTACACCTCCATACACAACCTCGTCCGGTACGGTTTCCAGATCGGTGCGGTATCCGGGATCGTGACCTTCATTACCATCCTCCTCACAGCGGACCTCATCGCGGAACACCTCTTCCACGAGCCCGATGTCGCCCTCTATCTGAGGATCGTCGCGGCGGCGATACCGTGCACGGTCGTCCTCAGGGTCGGCACCTCTATCTACAGGGGCTTCGACGACCCTCTTCCCAAGGTACTTTTCATCGACATCGTCATGAAGGGAGCCAGGTTCACGATCTTCCTGGTAATGGCCCTTATGGGTATCACCCTGATGATGGCCGTGTTCGGGTTCTTCCTTTCGGTCTTCGTGACCATGTGCGCCTCTCTGGTCTACTTCGCTCTGAAAAGCCCGATCAAGGGGAGGCAACCGGTGGTCACCGACAAGCGGCGTGAGCTGCTCCTATTCTCGCTGCCCCTGCTGACCCATGTGTTCATGTTCGAGATCCTCACCCATTTCGACGTCATCATGCTCGGATACTTCAGAGAGCCGGACGAGGTGGGAATATACGATGCATCGAGGATGCTCGCAACGAACCTAAAGTTCATCATGTTCGCCATCGCCTACATCTACGTTCCGATGGGCTCCAAGCTCTTCGCGGAGCAGAAGCTGGTGGACCTCAGGCGGGTCCATGCCGTCCTGACAAAGTGGGCCTTTCTGATCGCTTTCCCGGCATTCTTCCTGCTCTTCAGCTATTCAGAGGTACTGATAGATCTCTTCTTCGGCGATGCATACACATCCGGATACACCATCCTGATGGTCCTCTCCGTGGGCTATCTGGCCCACATCTTCTTCGGGCCGAACATCAACTCGATGGTGGTCATCGGACGCAACAAGATGTTGATGAACATCTCGCTCACTGTCACCGCGTTGAACGTCGGCGTCAATCTCGCACTCATTCCCGTGCTGGGAGGAATGGGTGCTGCCATCGCGACATTCACCTCCTTCGCCACCATGCATACCCTGATCTTCATCATCCTGTTCAGGGGCCACCGCTTCAACCCGTTCAACTGGAACTACCTTAAGACGATACTCTCCGCTGTTGGTCTTGTATGCATCATCTACGGTACATCGGGACTTCTCGGCATCCACGACACCTTCTGGGTGATACCGTATTTCATGGCGATCTACGGTGCTGTCTTCCCTGTCCTCTTCATCAAGTTCAGGGCCTACGAGCAGGAGGACATCAACCTCCTGAAGGTCTTCCAGCGAAAGACCGGGATCTCTCTGAGTTTCCTCCTGAAGCGGTTGAAATGAACATACCGTATTGTTGTTCGCCGTATGAACGAGGGTCCGGGGACGTACTGGCTACTCCTCGAAGATCGGCATTACCTTTCCCTTGAGGTCATCCGCGGCCGGGATCCCGAACCTCCGCAGAACTGTGGGGAACAGATCGATGATGTCGAAAGGCTCCTCGAACTCCCGGTGACGGATCCCTTCCCCCCAGGCCATGAAGATACCCTCCCTTCGGTGGGTCCCGGTCCATCCTGATCCGCTTCCGGTCAGGCTCCCGTCCCTCCTGAGACCACCGGAAAGGTCGTACCCCATCTCCATCTCCAGTACCAGGTCGGGAGGACTGCCTTTCAGGTCGCCGCTGTCGTCGCCCATGCTCGCGTACAGCTCTTCCGTCCTCCAGGCCTTCCTGATCGGTGTCGTTCCATCAGGCAGAACGATCGAGGCAAGGCCCTTGATGAGTCCGTCGATATCGGTCCCATCCCGGTTCAGGATGTACAGCGGACCGTCGGGAAAGCAGACAGCCTTGCTCTCATCATGGTCTATCAGCTCCATGACCCGGTTGAACGAGACCACGGCCTCCTCCCCATGCTCCTGTCCCGCCTGGGCGCGCTTTGCCAATCCTTGTCTGACCTTCTTCCCCATGACCCTCTTCGCGGGTCCGGTGAGGTTGTGCCTCCTGAGCCAGGAACGGATGCGCCGGTAGATACGGGTTCCCAATGGGACCTTAGCCTGGATACGCTCCTTCAATACAATGTATCCGTTCTCCATCAGCCACTGGTTGATATGGACCCTGGCCTTCATCTCGGTGAAGCCGTGGTCCGAGACGATGATGAGGGGAGTTCCCTCTGCTTCGAGCTCCGCAAGAAGATCGGCCATCTTGGAATCCACTGCCTCCCAGACCTCCATAATCCTGTTCCCGGGATCGTTCCTCGTTGTCCAGAGCTCGTGCTGGACGGTATCGGTGAGGAATATCGTCAGGAAAGTCAGGTCGGGTTCGATCCCCTTTCTAAGGCTCCTGCTGATCTCAAAGAGCTGGGAGTTCTTCCTGATTATCTCCGCGGTCCCCTTGGACTGGTCGTCCGAGAGCTTGACCTCCTCTTTGGGGGTGTAGCCGAACCGCTTATCGAGGCCGGCGGCCAGCTCCTCGGGATAGGTATAGACGGAATCCTCCGGGATGATCGGTCCGGATATCATCGAGCCGTTGATCCTATTGGGGGGGAACGTGGTGGGTATGTTGATGGCTAGGCTCCTCTTGCCCACGAACCCGAGGATGTCCCAGAGCTCCTTGCCGTGGTAATCGCCCGACGTATGGAAGTCGATCTCTCCCTCCTCCCTGTTCAGGGCCGCCCACCAGTATGCGCCCAGCTGGGAAGGCAATCTGCCCGTTGTCAGACACTTCCATGCCGGGGATGTGATCGACGGTATCGTCGATCTAAGGTCGTTCCTGCAGCCCTCCTCGATGATCCTCCTGAACGTCGGGAGGGTGCCCTGCTCGATACCCCTGTCGATAACCTCCCAGGTCCCACCGTCGAACCCAACGATCATCAGTCGGCCGGCCATCTGACGGTAATCCACGGCAAGGTAGATAGGTTTAACTCCGGCTCCGGAATGGCCCTGGCCGGAAGGGATGTCCGTCCTCAGGACCTGGACTCGAGCTGCTGCAGCGCCAGCTTCACATCGACCCGGCCCCCGAACCCTCCGGGACCGTTGCATCCGACTATCCTGTGGCAGGGTATGATCAGGACGATGTCGTTCGACCCCATCGCGCCACCGACCGCCCGCGCGCCTTTGGGGACCCCGATCTGCTCGGCCACCCACTTGTAGGTCCGGGTCTCACCGTAGGGGATATCCATGATGGTCCTCCAGGCTGCCTTCTGGAACTCGGTCCCACTGACAATGAGGTCCACATCGAAATCCCTTCTTCCTCCCTTCAGGTACTCCCTTATCTGTTTCGCCCCTTTCCCCTCGCCCATGACCGTACCTTCGGTGAGCCTCTTCCTCTCCCCTGCTCCAAGCTTGCCCGGATGGAACGTCGCTCTCTCCACCCCCTCCTCCGATTCAACAACAAGTACCATTACACCGCGTTCCTTCAGGACCCCGTCGTCTATCCAAGTGTGCGTCCTCATCGCCTCACGCCCTCACCCTCCATATCCCTCCTGGCGATGATTAATCTTACGGTTTTTATACAACCTATGCCCTTGGTCGGAACGATGGCATTCGACACCGTCTACGAGGGACGCATCTACTACAAGGGCGAGGTCAGGACCGGCTGCGTCTGCGTGACAGACGGTATCATAGCCGACGTCAGAAAGTCCGTCAACCAGGACACCGTGGATGTCGGTAGCCGTCTGATCCTTCCCGGCGGCGTCGATCCCCATGTACACATGAGGGAGCCAGGCTTCACCAATAAGGAGGATTTCCGCACCGGGACACAGGCAGCTGCTTTCGGTGGAACGACATTCGTGGGCGACATGCCGAACACTATCCCTCCGGTGGTCGATCTCACCTCTCTGCGGGACAAACGTTCCACCGTTGAGGGATCGGCCTTCGTTGACTTCGGCCTCCATGTCCAGCTGACGGAAGGAATCTGCCCCGACCATGATACCAGCGGCACCGGACTTCCCGACGAACCCGACTCCGAGATGATATGCGACGTGCTCAGTGTAGCTCGCTCCGCTTTGGGCTTCAAGCTGTTCATGTCCGATACCACTGCAGCGGATCCCAGCGACGACATCGAAGGTCTCGTTCACGCGGCCATCGGAGCTAACCGCCCCCTCATGGTCCATGCCGAGGAACCCGATCTGTTCGAGGCCGTCGAGGTCAAGAGCCTGGCGGACCATGACCGGAGCAGGCCCGCGGCCTCGGAGATCGCTGCGATAGAACACCTTCTCAACATAGCGACCCGTTATTCGATACCAGAGGTCCAGAAGCTGTACGACCAGGCCAGATCGCGATCCGATACGAGACCCGACGAACCTCGTGAGGATGGACCCAGGTCCTGCTCGATAGTGCCCCAGTTCCGTGTGCACATCGCCCACCTCACCTCGGCCATGTCCATCCCGCTGGTCCAGGAGGTGAGGGAGTACGATATCACCTCGGAGGTGACCCCGCACCACCTGCTTCTGGATGTCGATTCTGACCTAGGGGCATACGGCAAGGTCAACCCCCCTCTACGGAGGAGGTCCGATTCCGAGGCCCTATGGAGGGCCCTGATCGAAGACAGGATCGATACCGTCGGTTCGGACCATGCACCACACCTGCCCGATGAGAAGGAGGCCGAGTTCGCACATGCTCCCTCCGGAATGCCGGGTGTGGAGACCCGGATACCATTGATGCTGAATTACGTGGATCGAGGCATCCTGCCGCTTGACCGTTTCGTCAGCGCCATCTCGACGAGGCCGGCAGAGATATTCGGTCTCAACAAAGGCGCGATAGAGGAGGGCAGAGATGCCGACCTGATGATCGTGGATCTGAAGGAGGTCACCGAGATCCATGGCGACGACCTCCATTCGAAATGCGGCTGGACTCCCTTCGAGGGGATGGACTCGATCTTCCCGTGGATGACCGTGCTCAGGGGCGAGGTCATCATGAAGGACGGAGCGCTCATGGGCGACCGGATCGGCAGTTTCCTCTGTTGAAGCCCAGCACAGGGCTGCCGATGTAAACCCTTAAGACCGCAGACCCGTTTCACATTCACATGGACCAGGAGACAGTCTACATCTATGTGCTGGGCACAGCCGGCTCGGGCAAGAGCAGCTTCTGCAAGGCCTTCTCCGAATGGGCATCGATCCAGGGATTCTCCACGGCGACGGTCAACCTGGACCCGGGCGCTGAGAAGATACCGTACGAACCCGACGTTGACATCCGCGACTGGATAAAGCTCACGGAGATCATGAAGGAGCACGACCTCGGCCCCAACGGTGCACAGGTGGTAGCCGCTGACATGGTCGCCCTCAACCTCAAGGAGATACAGGAGGTCTGCAGCTCGTTCCGGGTCGATTACGTCCTCGTCGATACCCCCGGTCAGATCGAGCTCTTCGCCTTCAGGTCGTCAAGCAAGATCACCATGGGCTCCCTGGCTCCAGGAAGGTCCTCCATGGTCTTCCTCTACGATCCGATCCTCTCGTCATCACCGTCGGGGATCATCTCCCAGTTCCTCCTTGGAGCCATAGTGCAGTTCCGGTTCCCGGTCCCGATGATCAGCGCCCTAAGCAAGGTCGATATCCTTGACGAGGAGCGCCTTGACTTCATCCTGAACTGGGTGGAGAACCCTGAGGAGCTTCACGAGGCTGCCATGATGGAGGCGCCGTCCATGGAGCGCGAGATGGGGATCAATCTCTACAGAACCATAGAGGAGCTGTCGGTGTTCAGCAATCTCACACCGATCTCCAACACCGACCTGATCGGATTCGAGGACCTCTACGACAAGGTGCAGGAGATCTTCATGGGCGGAGAGGACCTGCAGCCGTTCGGCTGAAAGAACTCATGTTCTATCTGTCTCAGATCCAAACTAGAATCGATTTCTAATTGCTCTCGGCAGGATCAAGCGTTGGCAACTATGCGTATCACATCGCTGGCCTTCAGTTCGTGGTCAGCGCCTATCACCCGATGGGTCCTCGCATCGATAGCCCTGATGAAGTTGTCACCGAGATCAGTATGCACCTTGTACGCGAGGTCCTTCGCGGTCGACCCCTTCGGCAGCAGGAACGCGTCAGGTAGCACCCTCCCCTCCTTGTCGGTCAGGTGGTTCTCGTCCTCAACCGGGAATACCGGTACCAGGTCGAGGAGGTCGAAAACCGCCTTCTCCAGGACCTCCTGGACGCCGGTGCTCCCGTGAGCTGCGAGGAACTCCCTGATCCTTTCCAGGGCCTGCAGCTGGGCCTTGTTCAGCTTGTCCTCAGCCAGGATATCGAAATCGGACGAACCAGGATTGTACGATATCATACCCGCTTCGGAGGCCCGTCGGAGTGCGAGCTCGTACTCCGCCGAGGTCGGGATAACTATCGCACCCTCGACGCCTTTTAGCGCCTCCAGGTTCTCGGGCGGCGCCCGATCGGCCTTGTTCGCGGCGAGTATCATGGGCTTCGCCTTGAGCCTGACCTCCTTGGCAAGTTCGAGAAGCTCCTCCTCGGTCCAGGTGCTGGGCTTGTCCGACAGCTTCAGCTTGAGCAGGGCGTGATGAACGGCATACTCCTTGACCCTCAGGCCGGTCAGCCTCTCTGCAAGGGCACGTTCGATCTTCCCCCCCGATAGTTCCATGGTCCTCGAGACGCGCCCCCAGTCCCTCTTCATGATCGCCTTGATCCACTGGTCGATCTCGTTCTCCAGGAACGAGACGTCATCGAGCGGGTCGTGGCCTCCGACGTCTATGGGGTTCCCCTCCGCATCGGTCGAGCCGGATGCGTCGATGATATGGACCAGGGCGTGGGCCTGCCTCAGGTCGTCGAGGAACTTGTTTCCCAGACCCTTGCCTGTATGGGCGTCAGGGACCAGGCCGGCCACATCGATGAGCTCGATCGGGATGTATCTGACGCCGTCGATGCAGCGGGAATTGTTCGGGGTGCATGGCTTCTCGAACTCCACATGCGGGCATTCGGCCCTCACGTAGCCAACACCCTTGTTCGCATCGATCGTCGTGAACGGATAGGCGGCTACCTCCGCCTTGGCGAGGGTGAGCGCCGAGAAGAAAGTGCTCTTTCCAACGTTAGGTTTCCCTACTACACCGACTTCCATGCCTAGTGGAAAGGTCCGAGCCGTTATAAAACTTAGCGCTCGTTCTCCTTCCCGGGATCCTTGCTGTCATCTCCGTCCTCATCCTTGCCGTACTTCTCCTCCCACAACCTCTCCCTCATGTCGCCCACCTTCTGGGCCACAATGAACGGCACAGGGATGTCCTCCCCGATCCAGGAAGGGATCGCGGCCACACCAAGGTGCGGCTCCACCGTGATCTCGCCGTTGTCGGCGACCTCGACCACCCTCCACCCGGCCCCCTTCATTACGAAGGTACCTCCGGGTTCTATGTAGGATATCACGAAGGCCTCGTCCAGAGTGCCGATGATCCTGCGCGTCACGATGTCCCTGACCGGATAGGTCCTCTCGTCCGGGATCATCGAGATGTTCTCGTAGAAATAGTAGCGCCCCTTCCCCCTCCGCCAGAACGATTTCTCATCATGCTGTATCAATCCGTCGTTGTCCAGCTGCTGAAGCACCATCCTTAGCTCACGCATGGTCAGCGAACGGAACGGATACGCACCTGTCGCCAGATCGAAGGCCTCCTCGATGCCGTAGGTCCTCACCAGGGTCATTGCCGACAGCTGGTTCGCGAGGACCGAGAGCGGCCTCTCCCTGACCCTGACCTCCTCCACCGTCTCGGCCGAGGCCAACTCCGTGATGGCCAGCGCCTCCATGGCCTGCTCGGTGCTTGTGGCCACCGTCACCCCGCGTGATGTTCCATCGATGGTATGGCCGGACCTTCCGGCCCTCTGCAGCAATCGAGTGGCCTGCCTCGGTGAGTTGTACTGGATGACCAGATCGGTGGAGCCGACATCGATGCCGAGCTCCAGAGATGATGTGCATATCAACGCCCGCAGGCGGCCGGCCTTGAAGTCCTCCTCCATGGCCACCCTGATCGATTTCGACAGGGAGCCGTGATGGATCCCGATCCCTTCGATCCCCATCAGACCCAGGCGCATGGAGAGAGCCTCGGCCGCCTCCCTGGTGTTCACGAAGACCAGCGTCGACCTGGATCCCTTCATCAGGTCGACCATCTCCCGCATGGCGGCCGCCACCTGGGGATTGCACATGAGGTCCTGGCCCAGCTCGTCATCGTTCTTCGAGACCTCGGGGATCTCCACCCTCAGGTCCCTCTCCCTGGGCCATTTGACCACAACGGTCCTGAAAGGGCGGGGCTTCCATGTAACCGCTTCCTGCTCTCCAGCCGGGCTCCCCTCCCTTTCGCCTCCTGCGAGGAACCGCCCCACCTCTTCCGGGTTGGACACGGTGGCGGAGAGCCCGATCCTCTGGAAACCGGGTGATACCTCCTCGAGCCGTTCCATGGCCAGCGACAGCTGAGCTCCCCTCTCATCCGACGCGAGCTCGTGTATCTCGTCAATTACTACGTATCTCACTCCCGTTACCGCCTCTCGTAACCGACTTCCGAGGAAGAGAAGCTGGAACGTCTCCGGGGTCGTTATGAGAATGTCAGGCGGGTCGAGGGCTTGCTTGCGCCTCTGCGCCTGCGATGTATCCCCGTGTCTGACGTCGATCCTGATATCGAGATCGGCGGCCCACTCCCTCAACCGCTTGAGCATGTCGCGATTGAGCGCTCTGAGCGGAGTGATATACAGAACTGTGATAGGCCTATGCTCTCTGTTGAGAAGATCATGGAAGAGTGGAAGGATCGCTGCCTCGGTCTTCCCCATACCCGTCGGCGCTATCAGGAGTGTGTTCTCACCGCCGAGAATGACCGGGATCGCGGCCTCCTGTGCTGCGGAGGGGGATCCGAACCCTCGAGCCTCCAGGACCTGCCTGATCGACGGATGAAGGCTGTCAAACGGCATATAATGGTCCTCCAGTGAAGATCGTCCGTTCCAACTCCTTTATCCTCCCATCGATCATCCGCTGTAACGGAACAGGATGTTGCAGCTTCCTTCCCTTGAGACCATGCACGGTCCCACCGGGTTCTTCGGCGAGCATGTGACCTTGAACAGAGGGCACTCCCTCGGGTCCTTGATCCCCCTGAGCACCTCGCCGCAGGAGCATCCAGCCGGCTCCGGGAAATGCTCCGGCAGATCGACGAAAGCATTCTCGAACCGCTTGCTGGCGTCATGGTCCTCGAACTCCGCCTTGAGCTTCAACCCGGAACCCGGGATCTCGGGGAAACCTCTCCATCTGATGTCCCGGGTCTCGAAGACCTCGGCCATCGCCTCGATCGCCTTCAGGTTCCCTTCGGGCCTTACTGCACGGCCGTACTCGTTCTCCACCTTCGCCACCCCTTCCCTGACCTGCTGGGAGAGCATCAGAACGCCCATGAGGACGTCAAGCGGCTCGAATCCGCATATCACCTGGGGAACACCGTAATCGGTCGATAGGAACTCGTAGACCTGACTGCCGATGATCACGCTCACGTGGCCGGGCTGAACTACGCCGTCGAGTTGGACCTCTCCCATCTCCATGAGCCCCTTCAGGGCCATAGGTACGGTCCGGTGACAGTTGAGGATGCTCATGTTCTCAGGAACCCCCCTCAGTAGGATCGCCGCCGTCGGTGGCGTCGTCGTCTCGAAGCCGGCCGCCATGAAGACGACCTCCCTGTCGGTCCCCTGGGCGATCTCGACTGCATCGTCCACCGAGTAGACTATCCTGACATCCGCCCCATCGCTCTTCATGTCCTGAAGTGATCTCCCCTGGGAGGGTACGTTGATCATGTCCCCGTAGCTTGCGACGATGGCTCCCTGCTCCGCTATCGCTTTTGCCTCCTCGAACTCCCTCTCCGTGGTGACGCATACGGGGCAGCCCGGGCCCTGCACGATCTTGACCCCTACCTCTTCCAGCATCCCCTCGATGCCGAACCTGACCATGGTGTCCTGGTGGGTGCCGCACACGTGCATGAACTTGAGGTCACGCTCGATCCCGCCTAGCACCTCCACTATCCTCTTCGTCACATCGGCATCGCGGAACTTGAACATCACGAACGAATCCCGGCGGGATAAGTTAAACCTTTCCCCGGAGGAGGCCATTGGAGCAACAGCCCATCCTCTCCCAGCTCCTATCGGGAACCCCAGGGTCATCCTTTTATAATTTCAGCACAATGAAGCGCCAGTGGTTCTTATGGTCACTGAGGTAAAGGCAAGTCACATCCTCGTCAACACCGAGCAGGAGGCCAGGGATATCCTGGCCAAGATCAACGCCGGCGACGATTTCGGCGCGCTGGCCAAGGCCCATTCCGCATGTCCGTCCGGAAGGAACGGCGGCGACCTGGGCTTCTTCGGCCGCAACATGATGGTCAAACCGTTCGAGGAAGCGGCCTTCAAACTGGACGTTGGCAAGGTCTCCGATCCCGTCAGGACCGAGTTCGGCTTCCATCTCATCAAGGTCACGGAAAAGCGCTGAGCCTCCGCTCGACCACCGCTATTATCCGAGTCGAACAGATCGTTCCTACCAGCCTTGGCTTCGGCAGGTCGTTCGCCTGAAGGTCGGTCGTGGGCCGTGATCCCGCCGCCCCATGAGCTCGGACCGACAATCTTTCACCCACCCCCCTGCAATAACTATTTTTACACCGAGTAGTATGTACCCCTTCCGCAGTGATGGGGACGACATGAAGTACGATATGATAGTGAAGCGTTGGGAGGCATTCCTCCGCGAGGCCGGTGTGGGCACATACATCACCTCCACCTTCGGTACCACCGACAAGCAGTCGGTGGTCGTAAGCCATCGCGACATCAACCTACACGATCCCGAACTTGCGGACCACCTTCTCGAGAACCCCACTTCCGTGATCAGAGGAGCGGAGCGGGCCGCGAACGCCTTCATTCCTCCGGACGAGATCGAGCTGCTCAAGGCCAGAGGCCTGAAGCCCGAGCTGAACGTCCGGATCAAGGAGATCCCAATGACCGACCGGATCGAGGTGAGATCGATCCGGGCGGCGCATCTGAACAGGTATATCGCGGTCAAGGGCCTGATCAAGAACACGGTCCAGGTGAGGCCCCGCCTTCATATCGCCGTCTACGAGTGCCTAAAGTGCACCGAGAAGGTTCGCGTCATCCAGGAGAGGATGGTCCAGAAGGAGCCACTCCAGTGTCCAGGATGCCGCAAGGACCAGAGCCTCGCCTTCCGCCTGCTCACCGACGAATCGGTCTTCATCGACACCCAGAAGCTGGAGATCCAGGAATCCCCAGAGGGCCTCAAGGGGGGCGAACAGCCGCAGAGGCTGACCGCCTATCTCGAGAAGGACCTGACGGGCCAGGTCTTTCCCGGCAACAAGGTCATACTGAACGGGACCGTTCGGGCAACACCTTCCAGGGCCTCACGGGTGCAATCGACCACGTACAACATCTACCTCGACGTGAACAGCATCGAGATCGAGGAGCACGACTTCGAGGACTACGAGCTGACCGCCGAGGACGAGGAGGAGATAATACTCCTGGCCAAGGATTCGAACATCTATGACAAGGTCGCCTCGTCCATCGCCCCAACGATCTACGGCATGGAGCTCGAGAAGAACGTCCTTGCCCTCCAGCTGTTCGGCGGGGTGATGAAGACAGCGCCCGACAACACCAAGATCAGGGGCGACATCCACATATTGCTGGTCGGAGACCCCGGTACAGCGAAATCACAGTTGCTGAGATACATTTCACGCATGGCGCCTCGGGGTATATACGCCTCCGGCCAGGCAGCCACACGGGCTGGCCTAACGGCGGCGGCCGTCCCGGACGATACCGGCGAGGGCCGCTGGACCCTCGAGGCCGGAGCCCTCGTCCTGGCGGACAAGGGGATGGCCTGCATCGACGAGATAGACAAGATGCGAAGCGAGGACCGGAGCTCGATGCACGAGGCCATGGCCCAGCAGACGGTCAGCGTTGCCAAGGCCGGGATAACGGCCACCCTCCAGGCAAGGTGCTCGCTCCTGGCAGCGGCGAATCCCCAGCATGGCCGTTTCGACAAGTTCAAGACGATCATCGAGCAGATCAACCTCCCACCACCTCTCATCACCAGGTTCGACGTGATCTTCTCTCTGATGGACAAGCCCGATGCGGAGAAGGACGGAGAGCTGGCATCCCACATCCTTAAGACCAGCATGGTAGCAGAGCAGATGCAGCATGACAGGGCCAAGGGTAGCCATATCGAGCCCATCGCCGACGAGACCATCGTTCCAGCCATCGATCACGAGCTGCTGAAGAAGTACGTCTCCTACGCCCGCCGCAACGTGTTCCCCGTCCTGACCCAGTCCGCGGCGGAGCGCCTCAACGAATACTTCGTCGACATGAGGCGGGTCTACAGCATCGAGGGAACCGTTGCAATCACGGCCCGTCAGCTGGAAGCGCTGATCCGTCTGTCGGAGGCCAGCGCCAGGCTCAGGCTGTCCGAGAAGATCGTGCTCGACGACGTCGAGAGGTCGATCCATATCATGGAGAACTTCCTCCATACGGTGGCCCTGTCCGAGGACGGATCGTACGATATCGATATGTACGCAACCGGGACCGGCATCAGCAAGACGAAGCGGGACCGGTTGACCAACGTCCTCCAGATCATTCGGAACGCCGGCGCAGAGGGGATCACCAGGGACGATCTCAGGAACGAGACCGCGCCGCTCGATATCAACGAAGAGGAGCTGGAGTACATCCTCAACCAGCTGAGGGAGGAGTACAGCAACGTCTACATCGATCAGACGGGCCGCATCAAGTCGACCCGGTGACCGGATTACGACAGGCAACAGTCCTGCCGATGTAGGCCAAATCGTTTTAAGTGTGGATGGATATAGGTCAGGTCGATCAAGGTGACGATAAGCGTTAACGTGTACAGATCGGGCATGGAGGTCGTCGTGGCGGCCTGCGACTCGGAGCTCCTCGGAAAGAAGTACCGCGAAGGTCAGATCAAGCTCGAGGTCTCGTCGTTCTACGAGGGTGCGCTCATCGACGAGGAAGCCCTTCCGAACTTCCTCAAGGACGCGACCATCGTCAACCTTGTGGGAGAACGTTCAGTGGCATGCGCTGCGGACCAGGGCTATATAGATCCTGACTGTGTGATGAAGATCGAAGGCGTTCCCCATGTCCAGATCTTCACGATGCAGACATGCTGAGCCCAGATCCGACCTATTTGTCGATCCCGAACCGGGACCTGAAAATACCTTTCAACAGGGGACCGGCGAACCCTATCAGGCCAGGTGCCTTCCTGAATAACGGACGTATCAATTTTGACGGATAGTCCATGTCGCCGCACTCCTCGAACACAGGAATGAGCTTCTCCCTCGAAAGGACCTCTGCCAGCTTCTCGACCTTCTTAGAGTTCAGATGTGTGTACCCCATTCGGATGTGATATCCGAGGTTTAGCTCCTTCCCCCATCTCTCGCGCCATGCCTGTTCATAATCGTTCACGATAAGAGGGTCATCATCCTCTAGGCTCCTGAGTATCTGATCAGCCGCAATGTTCGCACATTCGAGACCAGGGAAGATCCCTCCACCCGAGACCGGTTTGACCTGCCCGGCCGCATCACCCACTGTAAGGACCCCCTCGTCCGCCGTCCTGTCAGCCGGGCCGATCGGTATGCCTCCTCCCTGATATCCTGTGCTCTTACCGCTGGTGAGGTCCAGTTCTGAGAGATTCGAAACGACCCTGTCCAGCCTTTCATTCAATCTTCCCCCAGTGGATGCGAGGCCTATCCTCGCACCGACCTTTTCGGGTACTACCCATGCGAAGAACCCTTCGGCGATATCCGGGTCAAGCACTACGTGCACCATATCGGGTTCCCCCTGCCAGTCCTCGACAACTGTCTGGAGAGCTGGGAGTATGGATCTAGGAACACCGAGATCGAGCTTCGCTGCTACCGTTGATCGGAACCCATCTGCACCCACCAGACGCCTAGCCTTAACATCGGTTCGGAGACCATCCCTGGTACTGCATTGCAGGTCGAATCCATCCTCCACCCTGCGGATGTCGGTGACCTTCGAGGAGAGTGCATAGGTCGCACCGGCCCTCTCCGCCGCCTCAGCTATGACGGAATCGAACCTGGCCCTGTCAATGACCACCGCATGGACATCGTCCTTCCTCATTGAGAACGTTCTACCAGAAGGTGAATGGATGACCGCTCCCCTGATCTCTCTCAGAATAGTGCTTTCGATGGCATCATCAGGTACGCCTAGATCCTGGGCGAGGTCGATGGTCTTCACAGAGATCAGGCCGGCGCAATGGACCGGATCTCCGATGGCTGGATCCTCCTCTAACACGATGACTGAAACGCCTTTCATGGCGGTCCGAAGGGCAACAGCGGATCCGGCAGGTCCACCGCCAATTACAGCGATGTCATGCTCAGAAGCGATATCCTGCCGTTCGGGGAGTTCCATCGGCCCGAACATAGTGGGAAGATTACATAACGATTATGCAGGGATCATGATCGAACGGTCTTCAGTTACTGGGATTCCTCGAGCTTCTTCTCCAAGATGGTCTGCTCCGTCACATCCCTGATTATGCCGATGACCCCGATTATGTTACCATCGAAGTCCTTCATCGGCGAATAGATCCCCGTCACCCAGCCGGTCCGTCCGCTGCTCGGTGATTCGAAGGGAACGACTGCCGACCTGACGGTGTTTCCTTCCATCGCCTCGTTCAGGAGTATGTCCACACCGTGGTCCTTGAGGTGTGGAAACACCTCGTAGGCGACCCTGCCGATGACCTCTTCCGCCTTCACACCGGTGATCTCCTCCATAATACTGTTCCAGAGGAGATACCTGAACCCGGCATCGTACACGATTATTCCCTCACCCGCGTTGCTGATGATGTTCCTGAGGAAGTTCTGTGACTCCTCCAGCTCCTCCTTCGCCCGTCTCCGAGTGGTGATATCGGTGGCAACATGGATGATCCGGTCTATCTCTCCCGCATCATCGAGGATCGGCGTGCATGATACGATGAACGTCCGGTTCAGGGCCTCCATCTCCATGTCCACCGACCCGCATATACCGGTCTTGCACAACGCTTCGTGGGGACAACTGTCCGCTGGCATATCCGTTCCGTGAAAAATCTCGTGGCACTTTCGGCCGATCATCTCGTTCTT
The DNA here is from genome assembly GCA_028279645.1 of Thermoplasmatota archaeon. Taxonomy (GTDB): domain Archaea; phylum Thermoplasmatota; class JAKEGO01; order JAKEGO01; family JANQNJ01; genus JANQNJ01. The sequence continues at coordinate 21,336 of JANQNJ010000087.1, read as the reverse complement.
TGTCAACCCCGATATCCTGAGGCTCGCCTGGTTGGCCATGAGTATCCTGTGATCCTTGTCCAGGACCAACGCTGGAAGGGGCAGGGCCTCGAATATCTCCTCTCCCGCCTCGACCTCGGCTTGATCCTCTTGTCCTACGTCATTGTTCAGGCGAACACTTCCGGCTTGGTCAGCGGATAATAATCGGTGAGTTCGATATATATCACTTTCCAATAGGAACATCACTGAATAGACCGAGCGAAACCCTCATTTATGGCAACGTAGCCCCATCGTTTCGTCACAACCCGAGATAAGATCGATCTCCCGGCATTTTCGGATGGTTTAACCTCCATCCACAACCTTAAAATCCCCTTATGCCTTACCGTTTGATGTAGGTGATAAGGTGGGTACTTTTCCCAATGCACAGGTCAAAAGGATCATCAAGAAGGGTGGGGCGAAGATGGTGTCAAAGGACGCAGTGGACACCCTGAACCAGTTGATGGAGGACAAGGCCTTCGAGATGACCTCCCTGGTCGTTGAACTCTCCCGGCATGCAGGCCGGAAGACGGTCAAGGACGCGGATTTCGAGCTCCTGGAGAAGATCCACAGGACCTTGACCTGATCCGATACAGTCACATATCCAGAGGGTATCACACATGGACCTTAAATTCTCTCCTGAGCAGGCTCTCATTCGAAAGGTCGCACGCGAGTTCTCTGAGTCAGAGGTAGCACCGAGAGCCGAAGTGATGGACCGTGAGCACGAGTTCCCATACGAGCTGATCTCCCTCATGGGCAAGGTCGGTTTCCTCGGCATGGTCATCCCAAAGGAGTACGGCGGCTCCGGATCGGATTCTGTCTCCTATGTGACAGCGATCGAGGAGATCTCCCGTCACTCTGCCGTTGCCGGCGTAATTATGGCCGTGCATAACTCGGTCAGTTCCTATCCGATCCTGAAATACGGCACCGATGAACAGAAGGAGCGCTTCCTACCAAGGATGGCAACCGGCGAGGTCCTGGGAGGATTCGCCCTCACCGAGCCCGAGGCCGGAAGCGATGTCATGGGGGTCCGGACCACAGCCGACAAGGATGGGGACGGATGGGTCCTGAACGGCTCGAAGATATTCATAACCCAGGGACGCGCCTCGGGCGTCGTGATCGTTCTTGCACGCACCAAGCAGGAGAACACTTCCAAGAGCTTTTCGACATTCCTGGTCGAGAAGGACATGGACGGATTCACCTACGGCAGTCTCGAGGACAAGATGGGGATCACGGCCTCAGACACCAGCGAACTGATCTTCGAGGACCTCTACATCCCCGACGAGAATCGCCTGGGCAGCATTGGACTGGGATTCAAGATAGCCATGTCATCCCTGGACGGCGGCCGGATCGGCATCGGGGCCCAGGGCCTCGGGATCGCGCGTGCCTGCCTCGAGGAGAGCATCAAATACGCCAAGGAGAGGGAGCAGTTCGGAAGGCCCATCGCCAAGTTCCAGGCCATCCAGTGGATGCTTGCAGAGATGGCCACCCGGGTCGAAGCTGCACGAGGTCTGGTCCTACAGGCTGCATTTCTCAAGGATGCCGGTAAGCCGTTCGGAGATATCTCTGCCATGGCAAAGATGTACGCCACCGATGCGGCGATGTGGTGTGCCGTCCAGGCCGTCCAGATACACGGCGGTTACGGCTACACAAGAGATTATCCCGTGGAACGATACATGCGGGATGCAAAGGTGACACAGATCTACGAGGGCACGAACGAGATACAGAGGATGGTCGTTGCTCGAGGGCTGCTCTGAACCCCCACCTTTCCATTCTCGAGTAAATCCCGGATCCAACAACACGTTCTTGATAGACGTATCCAGTATTGGTCCAGAGGTCAATATTTTTATACCAAGATGTTGGTAGATAATCGCCAAAATGACCCTGAAGAGCCATCCGACCAACATCACCGTGAAGGACAAGATCCTTCTCCATCTTTTAGACTACCCTTTCGAGAAGTTCATGGACCCGGAGGAGCTCGACAAGAAGGAGATCCTCTCGACCATGCCGAAGGAGGTCACCCAGGAGGGTATCGCCGAATATGTCGGGATCAACTGGAACCACGTATCTAGGGTCGTGAAGGAGTTCGAGAAGAACGAATGGGTCATGAGGAAGAAGGCCCACGTGATCGGCGGTGGTCGCCGTCGCAACATCTATTTCCTGACACCCGAGGGTTCAGAGGTCTCTCAGAACCGGAAGGTCGAGATCGACGATATGACCATCACCATTGTACGTGAGGGAAAGAAGCATTCGGGGACGGTGACCGTTCTCAAGGAGAAGTACGCCTCGGACCTCCCGCTACCAATGATGCTCAGGGAGATCAAGAACATCGAGGAGGACCTTTCCAACCTCGACGAGATCTACCTCGAGCTCAAGGAATGGGAGCGGGTCGAAAAGGAGCGCGAGTTCATCGAATACTCCGAGGGTATTCCCGCCATAAGGCATTTCTACGGCAGGTCCTCGGAGGTCGCCGAGATCATGGAGTTCATCGAGTCGGACACCAAGTTCACGGTGGTCCAGGGTATCGCCGGTATCGGAAAGAGCCTTCTGGCGGCCCGTTTGATCCAGGACCTCAAGGCGAAGTATAACACCTTCTACTACAATCTCCACGAATGGGACACCATCAGGGCTGTCCTCGAGCAGATAGCCGATTTCCTCTCGCAGATCGGGAAGAACAGGTTGAAGACGTATCTAACGGCTAAGAGGCGTCAGGGCGGAAGTTGGTACGAAGACACCAAGCTGATGATCAACCTCAACGAGATATACGATATCATCGAGAGCGATTTCTCTGAATCCAACGCCGTCCTGATATTCGACGATCTCCAGAAATCCGAGGAGCATATCGGAGCTCTCTTCTCGGTATTCCTCGAGACCCTCGAGAAGGTCGAGGGGATCCGGATCGTGGTATTCACAAGGAACATTCCCAACTTCTACAGCACAAGGGATATCTCCATCAAGGGCCTGGTCAAGGAATACCGCCTAACCGGCCTCGACCTCGAGAGCAGCAAGAAGCTGCTCGAGGACAAGAAGATCCTGATCGAGAACTTCGACAAGGTATACGAGACGACCGGTGGACATCCGTTGGCTTTAGAGTTGATGATGTCGCCCTACGACATCATCCGTCCCAGCGATATCAGACGCTTCATGCACAAGGAGGTCTTCGTCAAGCTGTCGAAGGAGGAGATCCGCCTTCTGTCCACTGTCTCTGTGTTCCGTATGCCTGTCCCGGCTGAGGCCTTCATCGAGGAGGAGCTCGATTACACGATCATCGAGAACCTCGTGAACAATGTTCTGCTTGAGGAGATCCCCCTTGTTGGTTACAAGGTACACGACCTCGTCAAGGAGATATCCTTCTCATCCCTACCAAAGGACCACAAGAAGGAACTTCATTTCAAGGCGGCCAAGTTTTACGAGGAGCAGAAGGAGGACGAATCGCTGATCGAGGCGATCTTCCATTACCTCGAGAGCGGTTCCTTCCACGAGGCGACCGAGATCGCCGTTGAGAACGGAAGGGTCTTCATTAACCGTGGTTTCCTGGAGGAGTTGCGGGATACCTATACTGTAAGCGAGGATGATATTCCTCCTGAACTGAAAGCTGATGTGTTCATGCTGCAGGGGGATATCGCCTTTGCCATTGGGGAGTGGGATGAGTCTATTGAGATGTTTCAGAAAGCCTTAGGGATCTCCGACAATGAGATGTCTAAAAAAACTTCAAATATCTATCGAAAATTAGGTCATTTGTTTAGAGAAAGGAGTGAATGGGATATAGCACTCGATTATTATAATCGGAGTTTAGAAATCTCAAATTCGATTGATATTAAAGAAGGCATTGGTGATACCTATCGTGGTATCGGAAAGGTACATTGGCGGAAAGGTGAAGATGAGGAAGCTCTGGGCAATTATCAGAAATCACTCGACTTTGCACGGATAAATGACGATCTCATACTCCTTGGAGAAACAACTATTGACATTGGAATGATGTATATTGAACGCTCACCTAAAGATGTAGAGACATACTATAAACAGAGCCTTGAGTACTTCGAAAAAGCTAAAGCAATATATGGTAAAGCAAATGTTTTGAACATTATTGGTGTTTTTTATTATACACAAGGAGATTTCGAAAAAGCCCTTGACTCTTGGAATCGTTGTATAGAGTTATCAATGGAATGCGGCAATATTCATAAAATGGCATATGCCTTATTCAACACAGCAGATATTTATGCCAGCAAAGGTGATTTTAAGAAAGCGTTATCAAATCTAGATAAATCATTATCAGTCCTGGAAAAAATGAATGATCCGCTTGGAATCTCTTACGTCTATCAAGGTTATGGAATATTACATACCCTAAAAGAAGAGTACTCCATTGCAGATAAATGGTTTCAAAAAAGCATTGAGCTCACCACTCAATTAAACATACCAATAAATCTTGCTGAAAGGTTCTACGAATATGCGCAAATGTTTAAGGCAATGAAAGATACAACCAGCGCTCTTTCATATCTTACAAAAGCTCTAGATATCTATGAGAAACATAATAAACCTGAAATAGTTAATAATATAAAATCTGAAATTAAAGAAATAAAAAATAAATAGATAGAATATGCCTCCCGTCCAGCATATTCTATCTAAGAGGCGTAGATGAGGAAAACATGCCGCTGTTTTTCTCTCTTTTTTTAAAGTTTCCGATCGTTGACCTCTTTAAGGCTTTCAAATCGGATTAATCCTGAATTCTTACCTAGCAAAGGATCACCTCAATTTTCGTCGATCTCCCTTTCCCTAAGTCCATGACAACGTACAAGTTGTTCACAACCAAGAGTCGGTTGAAGATCTCTTGTTATCCTACTTCTCTTCCTATTCATTGAATGCACGCTCCTAGAGAATGAATTCTCCTGGAACGCCATCGAACATTTGTGGAGACTGCCCAAACTCAAACATCCGCATTCCAATGAACGACTGAGCTTCCTCGATCGAAACATGCCCGTCACGGTTCATATCTGCCAATGGATTTCTGAGTCCTTCTGCCAAAGAGTATGCATTGAACGGAGTTTCCTCGAAGAGGCCATGGGATGTAGTAATTAATCGTCCAGGTTCAGCAATCGCTTCGATAAAGTTACCATCAAAGTCGAAAGATAAACTCACAAGCATGTTCGGACAATTGATCTCATTTATCCATGTCGATAATTCATGGCTTGAGATTAATTCTTGATCAGAGGTGACAATGTAAGGCATATTACCACAAATCATTCCTCTATCTCCAAGAATTAATCCTACAACATCGTTCTCATCTGCGTTCTCAGCAACCCACCTGATAGCGTTCTCAATATTGAACTTCGTTGATATCCCATCAACGAACCACTCGTTGGAAGCATCAGTGAGGAACACTATCTCGTTGTCATTCCAGCCTCTTGAGATCAGATATTCCCTCATTGCGAGTGCTTCCTCGTAAACATTTCCCCCAGGGTGAGTGGGTGCTGCGATCACAGCATAACGGTCGACCGGTCCTTCTCCACTGTTCGCGGGCACAGCAACTGACATGTAAGTGGTTGCTACCAGTGCCATTATCATGAAAATCGAAAACGTCCTTACCCTCATCAGAAACCACCTGACCTCAGAAGAACCGGTTCTCGATCTCCTTCATGCTCTCGTATCTTACAAGGTTTGCATATTTTCCTAGCATTCATTTCACCTCTTTCTCTTACGTCGAGGCTGAGGTGAGAGGCCTAGCTCACGCTAAACCATGTTAACCATTATCACGGTTCTCGGGATAAGATTGCTTATAGAGCAATCCTAATGAACCAGATAATTTTCCTTTTGGTGAAAGGGGACGTAACACTGGTTATGGGATTTGCCTCTTTTTACCAAACGCCTTTTTGGTATCACCTCGAGCACAACCGAACATATTGCTATGTTCGACTTGTAACAGATACTAGTACTGATATAAATATATTTGCCGATTTTATTATATACTTGCGCTTGACCTAGCAAAGAATATTCTCAAACCTTTCATATGGGAGTTTTTTAGGTGTGTATATAAACAAGTAGCGATATATCGGTGTTTAACGCATGTTTAGGTGATCTCATGGATTGGCGGGAGTTGACCGTGAAGGACAAGATCCTCCTCTATTTACTTGATTATCCAAAGGAAGAGATCCTTGATATCGAAGATTTTGATAAAGACGATATTATTAAGAGCCTACCATTCGAGATAACGCAGGAAGGTGTCGCAGAAGGTACTGAGCTGAAATGGAACCATGTATCACGAGCTTTAAAATCACTTGAGAAGGAGGGATTAGTGGAGGAGAAGAAAGGGAATATCTACAATGGTCGGAGACGTCGATTTGTATATTTACTCACATCTAAGGGGAAGCAAAAGGCGTACCTCGATAAGGAGAGGATATTGGAAAATGATGTAATTGTACTGACAGACGGCGAGGTTCAATCTGTTAGATTGAGATCGATCTTCCCAGCTGATAATCACCTGATTTCCTTTCTTAATAGGTTGAAATCCACGATCCGGACTGCCGTAGATTTTGATAAAGCATTAAAATCATTTAATCTCCAACACGAAAGGAAGTTCATCATTCACACCCCAGGACTCCCAAATTATGAGGTGTTCTACGGAAGGGAAACACAGATCGATAATATAATGTCATCATTGAAAGATAAGCACGCAGTTATCAACATATCTGGTATCGCAGGAATTGGGAAAACCTCGATAGCTAATGAGGTCATTAAGAGATCGCGTTTCAATAACAATTTATTCTATTATTCCTTTAAAACGCATAAGACTACATCAGATCTAATACATGAGATTTCTATCTTCCTTTCATCAATGGGTCTAACAAATCTCAGTTCATATTTACAAAATATTCCGCATCAATATGGTCTAATAGACGAGAAATCACTCCTAACCCACAACCAGGTTTGGGGAGTGATTAATACTTCCCTTAATGAGATTAATGGCGTAATAATATTAGATGATGTTCATTTAAAAAGTGATTCAGTGGAACCATTCTTCAGCATTCTAGCAGATCATGGAAATCCGAAGTTAAGAATTATGCAGCTTTCTCGAGAAAGGATTACATTTCGGCATAACCAATCTCCAGGAGATAATCATTGTGAGATTATCTTAAATGGACTTAGGGAAGATGAAGCAAGTCAAATTCTGACAGGAAAAGGAATTGAAACATCTGAAGAGATCCATTTGATCAATGAGAGGTTCAAAGGACATCCTTATGCACTAATCCTTATCAAGAACCCCCTTGGAGACCATCTGTCATTCAATTCCTATTTACATGATGAGATCTTAAATCAATTATCAATGGCAGAAAAACGGATATTAAGGAAGCTATCGGTTTTCCGTGATCCTGTTGATTCAAACGCAATAATTGAACATGATGAAGAATTTGATGCCTTTGATTCTCTGCTGAGTAAAGGTTTAATTATTGAGACCAAGAAAGAAGGCTTCTACCTTCATGATATCATATGTCAAAGCTTACATTCTGGACACAATGAAGGAGCATTTAAACAATATCATAACAATGCGGCAAATTATTACCGATCTTTCAATGACTATCATTCCACCTTTGAATTACTACATCATCTCTATTGTTCGAATCAAAATGCCGAACTAATCGACATTATCATTGATTCTGGAATTCCACTTCTATTTGAAATGAATCAATTGGATCTATTATCCTATCAAGGAATCAATGGTCAGGAATTAGACCCGATCAAATACAAGATGTTCCTTGGCATCACGAATTATTACAACAACAATATCTTAGAAGGGATTAGAACTTTTCAAGAGATTGTTGGATCAACCTGTGATCACAATCAGAAGATCACAATTTATCGCTACCTAGGTGGATTAAACTTTAAACAAGGTAATTGGTCTGATGCGCTAAATAATCTCGATGAAGCATTAATAATTTCAATTTCACAAGGATTAAAATCTGAAACCTGTTTAATTTTAATCGGCATCGGTCGAGTCAACTGGCGGTCAGGGAATAACAAGGAGGCTACAACCTATTTAAAACGGGCTGAGCAATTAGGAATAGAATTAAAGGACAACCGTCTCTTAAGTGAGATATATCATGATCTCGGATTATTAAGTAAACATGAACCTTCTGGTTTAGAATATATGGAAAAATCATTATCTTTAGCAGAGATCGATAATAACATCTTTCTTATTGCTCGGTCATATAACAATTTAGGAATTTTATCATACATAAATGGTCGAATAGATGAAGCCAAAGTGTATTGGGAATCAAATGTTATTTATTCCGGAACTCATCACATCAACACTGCCTTAGCTTTCTCAAAAGCAAATTTGGCATCAATTTATTCGGATTACGGTGAATATGATAAGGCGATTGCTGGACTAGAAGAAGCAATAGACATCTTTGAAAATTCTCTAGACATCTATGGGACCATTTTTGCCAATTCCCAGTTCGCTGATACATATCTCCAACAAAAGGATTATTTGAACGCAGAGAAATATATCAAGATAGCCATAGAAACCACTGAGAAAATCGGAGGCCACCAAAATATTGGCTCATTTTGGGAAATGTATGGTGATATCGTAATGTCCCAAGGACGGAGAGAAGAATCAATTTCACATTATCAGAAAGCAATTCAAGTATTCACAGAAATGGGAAACCAAAACAAGATTTCAATAATTAAAGATAAGATGAAGGATTAACCTATCTGAAAATGAATATATACAACCCCACCCCATCCCCCTCACGAGGGGACGTGATATCATGCCCGAAACCGTCGTAGATCGCTTCCTGCGTTATGTTCAGATAGATACCCAGTCGAAACCTGATGTAGAACAGGTACCATCCACAGAAAAACAGTTCGATCTCGCTAAGCTATTAGTAAAAGAACTTCAGGAGATCGGGATCGAGGATGCCCATGTGGACGACCACTGTTATGTTTACGCTACTCTCCCTCCAACCGAGGGATACGAGAACAAGAAGGTCCTCGGACTGATAGCACACATGGACACATCTCCAGATGCTCCTGGAAAGGCCGTTCCGATGATCTGGAAGGATTACGACGGAAAGACGATCGAGCTACCAGTGGATGATGTCAAGATCACGCCTGAAGAAAATCCCGAACTCTCCAAGTATATCGGCCAGGACCTGATAACATCCGACGGGAGCTCGCTCCTTGGTGCGGATGACAAGGCGGGCGTAGCGGAGATCGTCGCTGCAATGGAACGGGTCATCTCTGAAGGGATCCCTCACGGCAAGATCCGAATAGGTTTCACCCCGGACGAGGAGGTTGCCAAGGGTACCGCGTTCTTCGATGTCGAGGCGTTCGGTGCCGAGTATGCGTTCACCATGGACGGGAGCGAGCCTGGCGAGCTGGAGAACGAGAACTTCAATGCCGCCACTGCCATCTTCAACATCAAGGGATACAATGTCCATCCGGGCTATGCAAAGGACAAGATGCGGAACTCTATCAGAGCAGCAAGCTTTCTTGCTTCCCTGATACCGAAGGAGGAGGCTCCTGAGACCACTGACGGCTGGGAAGGCTATCTACATCCTTTCAGCGTTACTGGAACCGTAGAAGATAGCACTGTCAAGGTCCTCATCCGTGATTTTTCCGAGGAAGGAATGGAGAAGTTCAGGGAGTATCTTAGGACCGTTCCTGAAAAGGTCACCGATATCTTCCCGGGTATCGAGGTCGATCTCGAGATCAAGGAATCGTATCGGAACATGAAGGAGGTCCTTGACAAGCATCCTCACGTCATGGAGGTCGCACTTCAGGCCTGCAGAAATGCCGGCATGGAGCCAAAGGTCAAGAACATCAGGGGTGGGACCGACGGCGCCCGACTTTGCTTCATGGGCTTACCAACGCCGAACGTGTTTACCGGCGGGATCAACTTCCACGGAAAACAGGAGTTCATATCGATACAGTCGATGGAGAAGGCTGTAGAGGTCATCATCGAGATGGTCAAGCTCGGCGCTGAGATCGAGTAAAAGGTCGACGAACTTGTACCGCTGATCCTTGGACGAGATCAAGTCACCAGACTAATCATCCAGCTCTTCGAAATCCGTCACTTCCAGCTCCATTGCGAACAACGGATTCCTGTCCGTGGTATCCATATAGGCGACAATGACCGTACCATCCGGAAGGATCGCCAGACTGGCGAAATCGAATCGTACGTCGTTTCCGGCACCTGATGTGGCATCGAGGTCTCCCTCTCCGATGAGTGTTATCTCATCTGCCGCCATGCTCTCCCGGTAGTCCTCGATCTGGAACAGGATATCCTTGTCCACGTTCCCGTCCTGGACCCTGATGGATATCGCTGCTATCCCCAGGTTTCCGTCGGCCTGGAACTCCCATTCCTCAAGGGAGCTCGCGTTCGCCCATTCGTGTGAGTAAGAGGTCCAGGTATCCCCTCCGTCCAGGCTCATGTGGTGGACGATCGTTGTATCAATCGCCTCGACGCTGTGCAACGCACCCGAACTGTCGATAACAAGATGCTGTGCCGGGATCGGGACGCCGTTCTCCGTATAATGATGCGTCCATGTAAGGTCCTGCTGTAGGAACGCGCTATCCCCCTCGCCAAAGTAGTTCGGTACCAGCAGGCCACCGGTCGGGATCGTCGTGGCCCTCATCTCGCGATGCGGCGTGAGATAATCATACTCAGGTCCTGGTTCGAAGTCCAGATCGAAGGTCACCGATCCCACAGCAGAGTCAGGTTCTGCTAGATTGAAGTAATCAAGACCGTTATAGCTGGCAACCAGGTCCTGCCAGAAGTTGGAGACAACAATGGAAGCCCAGGGGTATGTCCCAGTTAAGGAGGTTATCGGGCCCTGGACCGCAACCTGCCACGGTCGATCGTAGAAAGGTGCATACCCCCAGTGGTTCTCCCTGTAATCCCAGGTACCGCTGGATGCTTCGTAAAAGAACGATATGAACCGGTCACCGGAGTACGGGAACCAGGACATGGCGATTATGTCCCCGTTGGGAGCCTGCACGATGGAGCCTTCACCGAGCCCATCGAAAGGTTCTGTGATCGGCCGGTAGTCCTGCCAATTGAGACCATGGTCCTCGCTCCAGGTCGGATACTCTCCCCCCAGGTTCGTTATCCATCCCTCCTGCGTGGTAGCCAGGTAATGTTCGCAGCAATTGCCGCCGTGGGTTCGGTTGAAGACGGCCCATGCCGTCGTTCCGATGGTCGTATTCGTCTCGGGATCGATGGCCGTGAAGTATCTCACATCCTCGTATGGATAGACAATGGGAGGTTCGTCGTCATCCTTCTTCTTCCCCTTGCCGTCGTCCTCCTCGACAAGGACCACGTAGGCGGTCGCCATGATTATCAGACCCACTATCAGGACGGCTATGATCTTGATGTTCATTCATTTCCCCCCTTGGTCCATCGACCTATCATCAATTGACCATATTCAAGGGTTGATATAAATCTTATTTGGTAATCGGCATAAAAAAGACCTGTTGAACAGTCTTCAGGAACGCTGGAGAAGGGTGGAGCATCGATCATACGGGGTTATCCTTTTACTGTGAGAACAGGATTCCACCTGGGATCGACATGGCAATACCAGATCGCTTCGACGAGGAAAGATACAGGGGCTTCAGTCTCCTCCATGATGAACATCTAGCATCCATGGAGGAGTTCGCCGAACAGGAGGACGTACCGATAATCGGACCTGCCATGGGGCGGCTCCTTTACGTCATAGCCAGGTCAGTAGGAGCGAAAGCCATCCTCGAGCTCGGTACTGCCACGGGCTACTCAGCCATCATTCTTGGGATGGCAACCGCCCACGTGGGAGGCACTGTCGAGACGGTGGAGTTCGATGCTGATATGGCAACTGCTGCAAGAAAGAACATTGAGAGCGCCGATCAATCCGGCAGGGTCACTGTCATCGAGGGGGACGCTCGCGAGGTCATCGAAGACCTTGCTGGGACCTATGATATGATCTTCGTCGATATCGAGAAGGAGTTCTATCCAGGGGTCCTTGACAGATGCGTCGATCTCCTGAAGAGCGGTGGGATCCTGTTCTTCGACAATACAAGCTTCAAGACGGCAGGAGACTTCCTGGACCTCTCCTTTGAACATCCCGATCTTGTGACCGTTCATCAGTTCGGGTTCTTTCCGGGCCACGGGCCCGAGAACGACTCGTTCACACTCTGTTTAAAGAAGTGAGATAGCCTCGATTGTGATCATACTTATCTTACTGGTAACCCGAGCCGAAAGTGGTCACGCTTCCATCTGGTCGGTGATATCAACAATGGTCGGTGTGTTGCTGTACCACATCCATCGGACCTCTCGGCTGTAAGTGTTCTGCTCGTCCTGAATGATCGGGAAGCCATAGGCACCCCGGGCATTGAGATGGATCAGTATCTTGTAGGTCCCGGTCCCGTCGGTGTGGGAATAATTGTAGTCCTGAGCCTCGTCCATAGCGTCGTCGTACGATGCTGCCTGGAATATGTATTCAGGCTTCTCCCATTTCCAGGATGAGTTGATGGTGTGCTGGAACGAGACGGCCGATTTGGTCTTGGTCGTGTTCATCGGTGTGGAGATGTTGGTGATGAAGTTGTCAGGCTCCCCGCCGATATCGTCGAACGGTTCGTCGTCGTCGGTCCAGTTCACCAGGACGCCGACCCATAGTAGGTTGCCCTGGATCGTTGTCCAGTTCTGGTATTCCGAGTTCCCACCGCTTGCTTCATCAGCGTTGAAGATCGTGCTGTCGACGTTCTCGCTGTCCTCACTGGTGTTGTTCCATATCGCACGGTACCAACGCAGCTTGACCGTGATCAATCTCGAGGTGACCGCACTGGCTCCGTCGTTGTCCTCCGTTGTCAGCGTGACATTGTACACACCAACGCTGTTGAAGGTATGGGAGACGTTCATGGTGTTGGCTGTCCCGCCATCGCCGAAGTCCCAGGTATAGCTGATGATCAATCCGTCGGAATCCTCGCTCTGCGATCCGCTCAGGTTGAGCGAATCTCCGACGTAAATGGTGTCCTTGTTCGGCTGGAGCGTTATCACCGGTTTCGGGAAATCGTTCACCCGGATCGACTTCCTGTCCTCGCCGACGCCGCCCTTGTTGTCGAAGACGTTCAGGGTCACGTTGTAGGTACCAGGCTTCGTGTAGGTGTGGACCGCATATCCGGCATCCAGCTCTCCGCTGGAATCGCCGTCCCCGTACCAGAAGTAGTAGTACTTGATCTTCCCGTCCTTATCCGTGGACTTGTCACCGAAGAACGTCGCTTCTTCGCCGACGTTCACCACGGTCGATTCAAGTTCCAGAAGTGCGAACGGGTCCTTGTTCTTCTCCTCGTCTCCCTCCTCCAGACATCCGAACGAGGTCATGAGGAAAAGCATGCAGATGAGCAACGAGATAGCTTTGAACGGGTCCATAACCCTCACCTAGACTGAATGATTGCCAGTGCCTTATAAATAGTTTATGTGACAGATGTAACCAGTCGGGGTCCAGAGGGTTGTTGACGCAGATGCTCAAGGTCCATTATCAATGGATAATGAAGCCGTTCCCTTCCATCTCCTCTGGGACAGGATATCCGAGCAGGTCGAGGATGGTCGGTCCGATATCCCTCAGGCTCCCCAGGACATTCTGCTGATCCGGTGGGTCCAGCGTGCACCCGTCCTCCAGAGGGTGTTTGAGCCGGATCTCCTTGCCCGTGAAACCAGGTCCACATATGATCAACGGTACTGGATTGCTGGAATGCGCCGTCACCGCGCCACCATCGTAGAACATCTGCTCCGCGTTACCATGGTCGCCGGTGATCAGGGCATATCCGTCATGGACCGACATGATCCGTCCGATACATACATCTACGGTCTCCAGCGCCTCTATGGTCGCTTCCATCTCTCCCGTATGGCCGACCATGTCCGGGTTTGCGAGGTTCAGGACAACCAGATCGTAGCTCTCCTCCTCGAGCTTCGATAGAAGTCTATCGGTTACCTCGACTGCGCTCATGGAAGGTTGGAGGTCGTATGTCGCGATCTTCGGCGACGGGACCAGGATCCTGTCCTCTCCGGGGAACGGATCCTCCCTGCCGTTATTGAAGAAGAAGGTGACATGGGCGTACTTCTCGGTCTCGGCGATCCTCAGCTGCTTGCCTGATCGGGAGACGATCTCTCCCAGGGTGTTGTCGATCTTGATCGGGGGAAAGGCGATCGAGGTCGAGATATCCGGACCTACCTCCATCATCGAGACCAGGCCTCCACGGTGTGGCTCCCATTCCATCTCCGAGCCACCTCTGACCAGCATCCGTTTGAACCCTTGGAACCCATCGTCCAGGAGAGCTTTCGTTATCTGCCTGATCCTGTCGGGTCTGAAGTTGAAAAGGATTATGGGGTCTTCCGGACCGATCCCGCTTTCGCTCGATGATCCACGCTCTGGACATATCACGGTAGGAAGGACGAACTCGTCGTTCTCGTCCCTGCCGTACGCGTTCTCCACCGCTTCCAGGGGTGTACGAGCGATCTCTCCCCTCCGATTGACCAGTACATCGAAGGCCTTGGCGGTCCGATCCCATCGCTTGTCCCTGTCCATGGCGTAGTAACGACCAGTGACAGTCCCCACCTTTCCGGTCCCGATCTCCTCGATACTGTGTTCGAGCTGTTCGAGATATCCGATCGCCGACCGGGGGGGCGTGTCCCTTCCGTCCAGGAATGCGTGGATATGAACGTTCTCGATAGGGCCCAGGTCGCGTATCATCCGGAGCAGTGCATAGAGATGTGTGTTGTGGCTGTGCACACCTCCGTCAGAGACCATCCCCATCAGGTGCATCTTTCCATGGACCGCGCCTCTCTGTATGGTATCCCTCAGGACCTTGTTATCGAAGATCTCGCCCTTCTCGATAGAGTCAGAGATCCTCATGTAGGGTTGGTAGACGGTCCTTCCCGCACCCAGCGTGATGTGACCCACCTCGGAATTCCCCATCTGTCCCTCTGGCAGTCCGACAAGCCTTCCGCTCGAGGAGATGGGACCGGAAGGATAGGTGTCCCAGAGTCGATCGAAGTTCGGCGTCTCCGCAGCCCTGATCGCGTTCCCCTCGACCTTGTCCGAGAGGCCCCAGCCATCAAGGACCAGCAGCAGTACCTTTGTGGGCATCAGCCTGCCATGCACCTGTTCGCATTAAAGGATTTCCGGCGGGAGAAGAACCTTAATATATCCCTGCCATCTACAGGGCGAGGATCGAAATGACCGCTACCATCGTCGTCGGGATGCAATGGGGGGACGAGGGGAAGGGAAAGGTCACGGACTACTACGCGGAGAGGGCCGATATCGTCGTCCGATTCCAGGGCGGCAATAACGCTGGCCACACGGTGATCGTGGGCGACCAGGAGTACAAGCTGCACATCCTGCCCTGCGGGATCCTTAGGCCCGGAAAGAAGGCCGTCATCGGGAACGGGGTCGTCATGGACCCGTGGGTCCTGTTGAACGAGATAGAGACCCTGAAGGGAATGGGCCTCGACACCACCGATCTTGTCATAAGCGACAGAGCGAACGTGATCATGCCTTACCACCGCTTCCTTGACGGGATGAAGGAGGCCCAGCTCGGCGATAAGAAGATCGGGACCACGGGACGCGGCATCGGGCCCACCTACCGGGACAAGGTCGCGAGGTCAGGCGTCCGCGTCATCGACCTGCTCGACCGTAAGAGGCTGGGACCGAAGCTGGAGGAGAACCTTCAGACCGTAAGGACAACGGCGACCGCGCACGGTCTCGAGTTCACCTCGGATCCTGACCTCCTTGAGGAGCTTCTGGGTATCGGCAAGGTCATCGCACCTTATGTCCAGAACACGACATATCTGCTCAACGAAGCCCTCGATTCGGGTATGTCGATCCTCTTCGAGGGGGCGCAGGGAACGTTCCTCGACATCGATCACGGTACCTATCCGTTCGTCACATCCTCCAACACCGTAGCCGGAGGCGCCTGCTCCGGCGCCGGGGTCGGTCCCACCAGGATCGACGAGGTGGTCGGTATCCTCAAGGCGTATACCACGCGTGTGGGCGAGGGACCGTTCCCGACCGAGCTCGAGGATCGTTATGGGGAACACCTCAGGGATGTCGGTCGAGAGTTCGGGGTCACCACGGGAAGACCGCGTCGGTGTGGATGGCTCGACCTCGTGATGGCCCGTTATTCGGCAAAGCTGAACGGAGTGACATCGCTGGGCATCACGAAGCTCGATGTCCTGAACGGCCTCGATGAGATCAAGGTCTGTACCTCCTATATCATCGACGGGGTCGAGACCGACAGATTCCCCGCTTCCAATGATCTAGTCGAATCGATCGAGCCGGTGTACACCGCATTAACGGGATGGGGTTCCTGCGAAACATTCGACCTTTCTGGCGGGCTAGATGCCCTTCCGAAGGAGATGCAGGATTATATCGAGCTCATAACCTCATCTCTTGGCGTTCCTGCAAAGCTCCTCTCTATCGGCCCTGAACGCCACATGACCATCGAGGTCTCCTGAAACCTCCTCTAGGACTCGGACAGGTGATTGTTTTTGACCGGTCACATCGTCGGGATCGAAGGAACCGCTCACACAGCGGGTGTGGGCATCGTCGGACCCGATGGTAGGATCCTGTCCAATATCATCGATTCCTATAGCCCCGAGGAGGGCGGCATCCATCCTCGGGAGGCTGCCGACCATCACTCCGACATCCTGCCTGATATGATCGACCGGGCAATGAAGGAAGCCGATTTGGATCGCACCGACCTCGCTGCGGTCGCCTTCTCTCAGGGCCCCGGTCTTGGCCCTTGCCTGCGAACAGCGGCCACAGCGGCCAGAGCGCTTTCGGTCTCCATGGATATTCCGCTCATCGGGGTCAATCACTGCGTCGCCCATCTCGAGGTCGGCGACCTTACAGGCGCCACCGATCCGATCCTACTATACGTATCCGGAGGCAACACCCAGGTGATCGCCTTCGTCAACGGAAGGTACAGGGTGTTCGGCGAGACAATGGACATCGGGATCGGCAACATGCTGGATAAGTTTGGTTCGACCTTGGGCATCCCGTTCCCTGCCGCCCCGGTGCTTGAGGCCAAGGCCAGGAATGGAGGCGAGCTCTTACCTCTTCCTTATTCCGTCAAGGGGATGGACGTCGCCTTCTCCGGGATACTCACCTCCGCCGCCAGGTTGCACGAGAAGGGCGCTTCCATCGAGGATCTCAGCCACTCGATCCAGGAGACCGCATTCGCAATGCTCGTCGAGGTGACCGAGAGGGCGCTAGCCCATACGGGGAAGGAGGAGGTCCTGCTAGGAGGCGGTGTCGCCCAGAACGCGCGGCTGGTGGAGATGGTGGATATCATGTGCCGGGAGCGAGGGGCTAGTCATTTCGTTCCACCTCCTCCACTACTGAGGGACAACGGCGCCATGATCGCCTACACCGGCCTGAAGATGTTCAATGCTGGAGCATTCATATCCATCGAGGAAAGCGGCATCCTGCAGCGGTTCCGGACAGAGGAGGTGGAGGTCACATGGAGGTGACCCGAGGTGATGTGATCCGCCGGGGATCCGAGGCCGTTGTGCATGCGGGCACCTGGGAGGATATGAAGGTCGTGATCAAGACACGGATATCGAAGGGTTACCGGCATCCTTCCATAGATCTCCAGCTCAGGAGCGAGAGGACGAGGCACGAGGCGAGGATGCTCAGGGCCGCGCGTGACCATGTCTGGACGCCGCGGATCATCGATATCGACCTTAAGGAACACACCATCATGATGGAGATGATCGAGGGACCAGTCGTAAGGGACCTGGTCCTCGAGATAACAGATGGGAACCTGGATGTCCGGCCAGATGGGGGCAGAGATCAGATTTCCGCGATCGGGAGATCCATCGGTGCGGGCCTCGCGAAGCTCCATGCCGGCGGCCTCGCCCACGGCGACCCGACGACGTCGAACATGATCTACCATGACGGCGAGGTCTGGTTCATCGACCTGTCCCTCGGCTCCCGTGGCGCAGATATCGAGGAGAAGGCCGTGGACCTCCGCCTTCTACGCGAGGCTGTGGAGAGCACCCACCCGGGAACGACCCTCTTCGACGACGCGATCGATGGCTACCTGTCAACAAGCCCTGATGGGGATGCCGTTGTGGAGCATATCGAAAGGATCGACAGTCGAGGTCGATATAGACGGCGTCCGGCGGTATGAGCCTCGGATCGGACAGGACCCACGGCACCACGATTCTTATCTATCAGTTCGGGATAACCATCTACGATGAAGCTGGTCTCCCTGATCTCCGGCGGGATCGATTCCCCCGTATCGACCTATCTTATGATAGCCAGGGGTGCCGACGTCATCTCTGTACACTGCGACAACCGGCCGTTCACCGATGAGACCTTCATGACCAGGACCAAGGACGCCGTACAGCGGATCGCAACCCACACCGGCAGGGAACTGGAGCTGGTCATCGTTCCGAACGGCGATGTGCAGGCCGATATCGCCAGGAACTCGGAACGCCGGTATCAGTGCGTCCTATGCAGGAAGCGGATGCTTTTGACCGCTTCCAAGCTGGCCCGTAAGATCGGTGCAGAAGGATTGATCACGGGCGAGTCACTTGGCCAGGTGGCATCCCAAACCCTAAGGAACCTGATGACGGAGACCGCGGCGCACGACCTCCCGATCCTCCGGCCTCTGATCGGAATGGACAAGGAGGAGATCATCACCATTGCCAAGGAGATCGGAACATACGACATATCCATCAGACCCGGGACCTGCTGCACGCTGGTCCCGAACCGACCGGCGACCATGGCCCGAACAGACAGCATCCAGGAGAATGAGGAAAATCTAGATGAGGCATTGATCGACACGGCCATCGAAAGGAGCGAGACCCATGTATTCGGTCCTTAAACCGTGCAAGGGCGGCGGCTCGTTCGAGGCCGTTCCAGGAAAGCAGGTCCATCTGGACATGCCCGGAGTGATCAAGGATCTCCAGACCAGCGGGTACAAGCTGTTATCCGATGCCAAGGTTGTGGCCGTCTTCTCGAAGACCTCGAGGGGATTGGATTCACTGACCGTGTTCAGATCGGGCAAGTTGATGATCAGGTGCGGCGGGGAGGATACCGCTGGTGAGCATCTGGAGATAATCACGGGAATCATCGAGAAGCATGTCGTTTGAGCTCCCTGTCCATGAGGAACTATCATCAATATTCTGGATTATCCATGTAGAACGTGAGTCCTGTTGTGCCCCCCGCCCTTCGAGTCCGACATTCATCCATAAGAAGGGATATTCATGTCGCCCTCTCCCAGCAGAGCCATGGATTGGGGCCAATAAGGTCAGTATCAAGAGTGGAACAACTTCTCAAAGATCATTCAACTTCTATCGGTGTCAGGTCCGATGATGCTTGGCCCCTATCCATGGTCGAGCGTTGGAGGGCCGATCAGGAAGGGCTGAATTCAGGAAGCTCACGACCTATCATGAAGAGAAACTGCTTTGATATAACACCAAGATAGAGAATAATAGGTGAACGGAACGAACAATGGCTCAGTATCCATACAGCGGACCGAGGACCTCTAGGCCCTCCTCGCCAACATCCAGCACGAACTTCTCCATGTCGTGCTTCACCGAACGCATCTTCTTTACCTGGATATAGCGCCGTACGTTCTGGGTCGTCTCAACGACCCCGAGCTCGATCACGCCGTCCACCAGGAACAGCATCGACTCGGCGCCGGCGTAGGTCTCGCCGAGGCCGACCCTCTCCATGATGATCCAGGTGGTGAGGTCGTTCTCCCTGAGGGTGTTGAAGAAGTGGTACATCTCACGCCTCGGGTCCTTGAGCTCGACGAGCGAGTACAGAGCGCCAAGGGAGTCCAGGGCCACGTACTTGAACCGGTCGCCGTGCTGCTTCTTGTAGGATAATAGAATGGACAGGATCATGCGGAGGAAGGCCAGATGCTTCTCCTCGCCCCTGAAGCGGCGCCTCATGCTGTTGTAGTCCACGATCTTCAGGCGCTCCTCAAGGCGTACCCCGATCGAGCGCTGGTTCTGCAGAAGGGACTCCGCAGTCTCCTCGAGAGTGATGTAGATACCGAGGGCGTCGTCGGTGAGGCAGTTCTCGGCGAGCAGGCTGTATGTGAAGGATGATTTTAGGGTTCCACCCTCTCCGACTATGGCTAGGGCGACGGTGGATTGGATGTCGGTCTTGAATATCTTATCGAGACCTTTGATGGAATCCTTGAACAACGGCTCTCACCTTGTGTGTGGTATCGCCTCCTCCCTTTTTAATGTTGTGGATTAGGCGGTTCCACCTACGTTTCCCGATGTATACTGGCCTACGCTTCGCCCTCGCCGAGCCTCACTTTTCGAAGCGGAGTGTATATCGGACCGGACGGGGTCAAGTAGCTTTTCATGAGTATCACGGTATCAATTGTGAAGGTGCCGAAGGACCGGTCCGGAAACCTGTCCAGGAGGGCGTTGATATCCGCCTTCAACCGGGGTGTCTTGATCCTCGCCATCGTCACATGCGGATCGAACTTCGAGGGCCTGTGGCCCAACGGCTTGAGGGCCTCGTTGATATCCCGGGAGAGCGACCTGAGCTCCTCGCCTCCTTCCTCCAATCCTACCCACAGGACCTTGATCATCTTCCTGCTGGGGAACACACCGGTACCTTTCAGATGGGCCGTGAAGGCTGACATTCCTTCCATCGCACCTTCAATGGCATCCGCCAATAGCCCTACATCACCCTCATCGATATCGCCCAGGAACTTGAGCGTGATGTGGAGGTTCTCCACGTCGACCGGCCTCAGTCCTTTTCCCTTCAAGCGGTCGATCTCCCCCTTTAGCGATCTCAGTTCGTTGGAGCATGGTATCTTGACAGCCACGAAGGTCCTGACAGCCATGGCCTTTCAACGTTACAATGCGTATATCATACTTCTTACCGGGGCCGTCCACTTGTTCAACATGTGATAAGCTGCTGGAAGTTCGATCAGGATACCCCCTTTGTTAATATATGAGCGACTCAGGAAAAAATGGGCCATCCTGTGTCAAATTATCGTACAAATCTCCTTATATACACTCCTGGACATAGTTCTGAGTGCGTAGCCCAACTTTATCGAGTTGCCGTTACGGGGTGATTGCGATGAACAAACATCCAACCGAGAAGGAAGGAAGGAAGAAGATCCCCACCAACCTGTTATTTCACCTCTTTTTCGCCATTTTCCTGATAGCTGTGACATCCACGGCCATGGGAGCCGATTGGGCCGATATCGATCCTGTTGCGGGATCGATCGAACCCGGCGATACCTTTGTCTATAATATCAGCATCACGAATCCAACAGTTGACGATGATACGGTACATCTCTCGGTCGACGGAA
>JANQNJ010000079.1 GCA_028279645.1 Thermoplasmatota archaeon | reverse complement strand
CTCGAAGGGAGCGACCACAACGCCTCTGGACCTCCGGGCGAAACCGTCGGTGGTGATACCTATCAGTATCTCGTCGAACTCCATGGCCCTGGATAACAGGGCGCGGTGGCCCCTGTGCAGCCTGTCGAAGGTCCCGCCGATGCAGACGCGCATCCGATCCTTTCCAGATAGCGTTATGACCTGGTTCAGGTCGATCCGCCGGAGATCAGGATGAGGATGATGAACATGATGGTGGCGGCATAGAAGAGCATGATCGTGAACTTCCGCTTCTTCATCATCGACTGGTACTTCTCTTGGCAGGCGGGCGAGCAGAACTCCTCGCTCATGGGGATCGCCTTTCCGTCGATGGGGCAGTGCTGATGCGCCATTAGCCTGGAGTCGGTGTCCATCGCCTTCTTCAACCTTCTCTTCTTCTTTTCCGTGTCGTCGGTCATTACAACACCTACTTGATGAGGGTCCGGGCCTCGTCAACGAGGTCGTCTATGGGCACCCTCCTCTGTGAGCGGGAGTCGCGCTCCCGGATGGTGACGGAGCGGTCCTCGAGGCCGTCGAAGTCCACCGTTATGCAGTACGGCGTCCCTACCTCGTCCATCCGGGCGTAGCGCCTGCCGATGGACCCGCTCTCGTCGTAATTCGCAAGGATGTCATGCTCCTTCAGCATGGCGTCTATCTCCTGTGCAACGGTTGTCAGCTCCGGCTTGGAGACCAATGGGAAGAGCCCGAACTTGAAGGGCGCGACCCTGGGAGGCAGTCCTAGCACTCTGAAGGCCTCGCCATCCTCGTCTCCCCCCTCCTGTTCCTCGCGGACCTCCTGCCGTAGATTATGCTCGAGGATCGTGTAGACGATCCTGTCCACCCCGAAGGAGGGTTCGACAACGCGTGGGACGAACCTCTCACCTGTCACCTTCTCGGTGACCTCCTTGACCTCGAACAGCTCGCCCTGAACAGATGTCGGTGCGCCGTTGATCTCGACGGTGATGTCCGGGACTTCGTCGTCGTCAGCCAGCTCCACGGCCTTGATGGCCGCCGACACCCTTGGAGCGTCGCCCTTGAACTGGCGGCCTATCGCCCTCATATCTGGGACGAGCACCCTTTTTGTGACCATCACCGGTTGGTCGTACTTCCTCAGTGCCGTGAGGTCCTTTCCGGACCGGTCCCTGTGTGCGCTGAGATCGTAGGCCGACCTGTCGGCGATCCCGACGATCTCGACCCAGCCGAAGCCCGTCAGGGCCTCCGCGTCCCAGCAGTCGCCGGCATAGTGGGCCATCTCGTCGGGGAGATGCTGCCTGAAGCGCAGACGGGCGGGATCGAGGCCGACGGTGGTGAGGAACTGGTAGGTCCTTGCCATGAAGTAGGCGAGGTTGCCGTTGCATATCATCCCGCTCTCGATGGCGGCTCCCAGGGTCGAGGTGACCGTGTCCCCTGTGTTCGGGACAAGCGGGACCTCGATGTCGGCCACTTCAGAAAACCTTGAATGCTCGGTGGAATCGGGATCGATGAAGACCTCGGCCTCGGCCATGTTGAACTCCCTCATCCTGATAAGGCCCTGTCTGGGAGATATCTCGTTGCGGAAGCCGCGGCCTACCTGGATCACTCCGAAGGGCAGGCGCTCCCTGGCCTGCCGGTAGAGAAGGGCGAAGTCGAGGAATATCCCCTGTGCTGTCTCGGGGCGCAGGTAGCCACGCCGTTCGGAGTCGGGGCCGATCTGGGTCTGGAACATTAGATTGAACGGATATGGAGCGCCGACCTGTCCGCTGCAATCGGGGCACTTCACACCGTGCTCCGATAGGGCCGAGCCGAGCTCCTCCTTGCCGAGTGCATCGGCGTTCTCCACCTTGCCCTCCAGGAGATGGTCGGCCCTGAAAGAGCCCTTGCACTGCTCGCAGCGGACCATGAAATCGGTGAACTCGGCGAGGTGGCCCGACGCCTCGAAGACGATCTCGGGAGCGATCATCGGCGTGTCGATCTCGAGGAAACCCTCGCCCACCAGGAAGCAGCGCCTCCATTCGGCAAGGACGTTCTCCTTGAGCCTGACGCCGAGAGGACCGTAATCGTAGAAACCGGCGCTGCCGCCGTAGATCTCGAAGGATGGCCAGAGGTATCCCCTTCTCTTTGCCATGGACATGACGGCGTTGAACGGGTTCTCCAAAGGTATCACTTCCAGTTCATTTTTTTGGTACGACCTTAGATCAGCGTCCTGAGGAGGTCCAGGTCGTAAACGATCCCCTTCAGGCGGTCCTCGTGGTCGAGCACCGGTATCTGTCCGAAGTTGAACCGCTTCATGGTGCGCGCTGCCTCTCCGACGGGGGTCCCGCCGAAGACGGTGCGTACATCCTTGATCATAATGTCCTTCGCCCTGAGGTCGGGCAATTCCACCTTCTCGACGACGTAGTAGAGCTTCATGATCGACCTCAGCCCCTCCCATGTCCACTTGTCCTCGTCGGACCCGATCCCCAGATCGGAGATGACGACGTCCTCGTCGATGTGGGACTCGTGGAAGAGGTCGGTGTCGGTGATGATCCCTGCTAGGTTGCCGCTTCCGTCGAGGATCGGCAGTGAATAGACCTGCGTGGTCCTGATGATCGATATCACCACTGCAAGAGGCGTCTCCTCGTAGACCGGGACGCAGGCTCCCCGGACGTAGTCGTCCACCGACCCGGTTCCCTTCTTCTCGACCACGCCCATCAGGTCGGTGGGCGTGACTATCCCGACGACCCTGTTCCCGTCGAGGACCGGTAGGCGGTTGATGTTCCCCTCGTACATCAGTTTGGCAGCCTTCTTGATGTCGTCATCCACGTCCACGGTGACCGGCTCGGTGGTCATGATCAGGGGCAGCTGGGTCTCCTCGCTGTTCCTGAAGATGTCCTTCCTGGTCACGATGCCTATGAGCATGTCGGTCTTCTTGTCCAGCACCGGCACACCAGATATCTCGTGGAGGACCATCTGCTTCAGTGCCGTCTTGCGGGTGCAGGGCGCCTTGACGACGATCGGCTCCGTGACCATGACTTCCTTGACCTTCATTTCAGCTCACCTTGTCAATTTGGTTCGTAAGGAGATGAGAGCTCACTCCTCATCCTTGCTGCTCATCCGGACCACCATCACGGGGCACGGTGCGTGCCGGATGACCTTCTCAGCGGTGCTCCCCAGCAGGAGCTTCGACAGGCCCGACAGTCCCAGGGTGCCCATGATGATCAGATCATGGTCCTTGGCAGCCCTCAGGATCTCCTCGGACGGGATCCCCTCCTCGACCAGCGTCTCCACGGGAACATCGTGCTCCTCGCCCAGGTCCTTGATGAACGACAGGACCCCATCGGCCTCCTTCCTGAGGAGCGAGTAGACGTCCACGATCAGGGAATCCTCCGGGATACCCACGAAGGACGAGTGGTTCACTACGTAGAGCGCGGTGACGGACCCGCCGACCAGCTTGGCCAGGCTGACGCCCTTGCGTACAGCTAGCCTGCTGTGTTCGGAGCCGTCCGTCGGGATCAGTATCCGCTTGTATTCCTCCATTTTCATCCTCTCCTTTCACCGTCGGGTGTGACGACGACCCGGGCCTCCGCGGGGCCGGAACCGACCATATGTCGAAGGTCTTCGAAATCCCCTTCCAATACGGTAAAATCCGCCCGCTGACCTGGGTCGAAGTCAATTATCGCCATTCGATTTAAACCTTTTCCCGAGGCCCCCAGAAGCCTTTCCAGATGGGATTCCCCGAGGTCGAGCTCGGCGCCTGCGAAGGCGAGCTCCTGAACGATATCGGGGGCCGACACCATCGCGTTGTCGGACCCTAGCAGCACGGTACATCCTGCGTCGAGCATCGATCCGATGTCGGGAACGTCGCCGAGCCTGCCGCTCGACGTCGGGCATACAGCTATTGGGACCTCAGCCGAGTTCAGGGCGTGAAGATCGGAAGGAGCATTATGGCGCATGTGTATGACGAGATCGGGCCTGAGGGCCATGACCTTCTCGATATCGTCCCTCTCCACCTCGCTGACGTGGATGGCCAGGAGCTTCCCCCTGGCGTGGACGTGGGTGGCCAGGGACTTCGCCGTGGAGTACTCCATGTCGGCCATTCCGCTCAGGCCCAGGCCGTTGGACCTGTCCAGGACCTCGTCGATCTCCAGCCGGTCGTATCCGCCGGATGCGGGCCTGCCCATCATGAGGATCTCCGGTCGCTCCTTTCCGCATGTATCAGCCGCGGACCTGAGGAGGTCGATCCCCGCCACTCCCCCCTCCCGGAAGTCGACCATGCTGTACTGACCGTTCCTATAGGCGGTCCGCAGCGCTCCAGCCATCCCGTCGATGATATCCGCATCCTCGGTGCTCTCCAGCAGCCTGTGCTTCATGCCGTCGGGGGGCGCGAACAGGGCGGCGATACGGTCGGGCAGCGGGGCACCTGACAATCGATCCAGCTCCTCAGCGAACCTCGCGGAGAACGCGGCATCGCCAAGGTGGGTGTGGGAGTTGACCAGCCGGGGGATGATCAGACCCCGAACGTCCGGCTCGGCATCCTCCAGGACCTTCGTGATCCTTCCTTCCGAGACCTCGAGGTATCCCCGTTCAACCCTTCCCCTGTTGAAGATCCGTCCTCCATAGATCGTCATGTCCACGTCCTCTATCTTCCTCTCGCCGAGCTGACAATGCCACACATCATTGATAAAAAGCGGTATCGTACCTCAGCCCCGGAGGAGGTGTTATGTTGGGAGATGGGCCCGTTCGTTCACGGCTCCAATGAGCACCTGAGCCCGTTCGTGCGCCTGTAGGCCATCATACAGCAGTGATGTAGGACCTCTATGCCGTTCTCTGCGCAGAAGGCGATGGCCTCGGGGCTCTCGGAGCCGGGCTGGAGCCATACCTTGCCGATGCCCAGGGCATTGACCTGCTCCAGGACCTTGAGGGCCACGGCAGGAGGGACGACAATGTCGACGACATCGGGTGTCTCCGGAAGGGAGGCGAGGTCGGGAAAGACACGCTCCCCTTCCAGTGAATCAAAACGAGGGTTCACCGGGAACACCCTGAAACCGGCACCCTGCATATCCTTGAATATCTTGTAACCGAACCGCTTCGGGTCTTGGTTGACACCGACCACGGCGATCGAATTACCTGGATCGAGGAACTCCTTCGGATCGGCCATTGGACGACCTGCCTCAAAGAAGGGTCAGGTCGACGCACTGGACGCTGGCAACGCCGTCGAGCTTCTCGAGGAGGGCCTCGAGCTCGTCGGTGCCTCCGTCCCTGTCGCTGATGACGATGTTGACCATCAGCGCCTTCAGACCGAAGGCGATGGGCTTCTCGTCGATCTTGTTCAGGCCCCTATCCGAGAAGCCGGACGTGATCCGGGACTTGAGGTCCTCGAGATCGAGGTCCGCGGATTCGGGCATGACCTGGTAGATAAGTGAAACGTCACCCATGATATCGCCTCAGGGTCCCTCGAAGCCGCACTCGACGCACTTGTAGCGGACGCTCTGGTCCCTGCAGGTTCGGCACCTGCCAATGGCCCCATCGCCGCATGACGGACACGGGAAGACCGCGAAGCCTCGCTCCACGAGCTTGATCCCGCATGAACTGCATTCTTCCGTGATCATTCTATCACCGTCTACGGGGTCGAATCACGAGGTCGGTTATATTATTTATGGTTGATTCTGCAGGGTTCCATCCTCACCATTTCGAATACTGACGAGTGGGAGGAGGTGGTTCCCGATCACTTACCCCGAAAAACCTCAATAAGTGAATGATATTTAAAGAAAAGTTCAAATACTTACAGAAACCTCCCAAATTCGGGATAGGATCATGATGCTGAACGATGTCTTCGAGGCTGTCAGGGAGTTCTTCGATACGCCGATCATGGGTTCGGCCGTCACATTCGGCATAGTCCTCGTCTACTTCCTGCTTGTGATCCTCGGCATCGTCATAGCATCCAGGGTCCCGCCATGGATAGCCGAGGTCATCGTCAGGCTGATCGCCCGGACCAGGAGCTATTCCGATCCTGCGGGGGGCGAACTCTCCGAGAGGACGAAGAACGCCATCAGGCGCTATCTCGAGGTCATCATCCTTGCTTGCACGTTCCTTCTGTCGATATTCGTCCTGGGCATCGACCTCAGCACCAAGATCAACCTGGGCGGCGCCGATCCGACGATGCTGGACATGATACTGTTCTTCATCTCCCTCCTGGTCATATTCCTGTTCATCAAGATGGTCCTCTCCCCGTTGACGGGGATCATCCTGCACTTCAGCCTTGGCGGGAAGGTCGGGCGGCTCGAGGAGAGGGAGATGCATAGGAGGCTGTTGAGGCCTCTCAACATGATCTTCGTGCTGCTCGGATTCGCCGTGGCGGTGAGCATCGCTTTCGAGGAGATCCCCTACAAGGAATGGGTCCTGCCGCTGTTCATGTTCTTCGGGACCTTGATCATAGGCTACCTCATCGCGACGCTGGCCCAGATATTCGTCAGGATAACCTACTTCAAGGACACGCCCACCGGCTACCTTCAGTTCAGCCCGGTGGAGAAGCTGGCGATGTATTTCGTGCTTATCATCGCCTTCGGTGTCGCTCTTGTCAACCTCGGCATCGACCTCGTCGCGGTGGCCACCGGCCTCGGCCTCATCGGCTTCGCTCTGGCCTTCGGCATGCAGGACACCATTGCAAACCTAATGGCAGGGGTAATGATCGCGATCGACAAACCGTTCAAGATCGGCGACCGGATCATGGTCGGCGAGAAATGGGGCGACGTGGTCGACATCACGCTCAGGAGCACCAGGATCGTGACCACGGAGGAGGAGATGGTCATCATCCCCAACAACATCATCGCCACCCAGGAGGTCTGGAACTACACCAAGATCAAGAAGCGGGTGGCCGTGATCGTGGACATAGGGGTCAGCTACGACACCGACATCAGGATGGCGGAGAAGATACTCCTGGCGGTTGCCGGCGACCATCCCTACGTCCTTGCGAGGCCTGCCCCGTACATGTGGGTGGACGAGTTCGCGGATTCCGGGATCAACCTGAAGCTCTGGGCCTGGATCGAGGACGCCCGGGACAAGTTCCAGATCAGGTCCGACATCCTCAGGGCCGTGAAGGTCAAGTTCGACGAGGACGGGATCGACATCCCGTACCCGCATAGGACCGTGGTATACAGGAAGGACATGAACGACCCCGCCCAGTTCAGCGAGGGGGACGAATACGACGAGATACGGTTCTACAACACCATGGGCGAGGTAAGGATCAAGCATACGGCAGGAGAGAGGGACGGATCCGCCGCCCTGCCATCGAAGGTGGAGATCAGGCCCCTCAAGAAATACCTTCTCCCCATCGGCGCCCTGCCGTTCATCAGGAGCAACATGGACGCCCTCTTCAGCATGATGAAGAGGCTTGACGGCTCACTGGTTGTCATGTACGTCGTGAACACCAGGAGGAGCGGCGACCAGGAGAAGGCCCGCCGCGTCCTCGAGGAGTTCAACACCATCGGCGAGGAGGTCGGGGTCGACGTACAGACCCGGATCAGGGAGGGCGATTTCTCGCTCCAGTCGCTTGCGATCATCAAGGAGGAGCGCCTTGACGGCGTCGTTGTCTCCCATGCCCACAGGGTGATCTCGAAGAAGGTTCTGGGGATCGACTACCTCGAGCTGATCTCATCCGAGGTCGGTGTGCCGGTGTTCGTCCTGCCCCACAAGCATACGAAGGGCCCTGCACACAGGGACCACCATGAGAGCTGGAAACGCAAGGGGAACGCGCCGAAGAAAGCCGGGGCGAAGAGGGCGCGGCCGGGCAAAGGGGCTTCGAAGGACGATGGGCGATCGGCCAAGGGGAAGTGAACCATGAGGATCGGAGTCTCCAGTCCCCTGTTCTGCTGGACGCCGTTCGACGAGATGTTGAGATCGATCGAGGAGGAGTTCGAGCTCTGGGAGGTCGTCTGCGACGGAAAGCACTACCTTCTGGATTTCAGGACCGACGCCAGGGACCTCCTTTCGACCACT
>JANQNJ010000014.1 GCA_028279645.1 Thermoplasmatota archaeon | reverse complement strand
GGCGGACAGATGGACGCTCCCCTCGTCCTCCCGATCATGATCGATCCCTCCGAGATCGACAAGGAGGCCCACAACATCGACACCCTCTCAGTCTACCCGAAGGAGTTCTACGAAGCGGCCGAGAAGATGACGAACCCGAAGGACATCGCCAAGATCATGGGCCTGGTCGAGGAGCGCCTCGGCAACGGAGAGCAGTACAGCAACTTCGGCTTCACCCACGATACCAAGGACATCTCCGAGGGCCCGAGAGCTACGAGATACAGCCTGCTGGGAGACATGACGGAGAAGCTGGAAGCTCAGCTCCGCCTCGCAGAGCAGATCAGAGCCGTGGACGCCGCGGACGTCGCCTCGAGGGTGGTGGAATCCCACCTGCTCCGGGACATCATGGGCAACCTCCGTACGTTCTCGCAGCAGAAGTTCCGCTGCACATCCTGCGGCAAGAAGTACCGCCGCGTGACGCTCAACGGCAAGTGCGGAAGATGCGCCGGGAACCTCATCCTCACCGTCCACAAGGGGAACGTCAACAAGTACATGGACCTCTCATTGATGGTATCCAAGAAGTACAACATCTCCAACTATACGTCGCAGAGGATCAAGCTCCTGGTGGACGCGTCGAACGGACTGTTCGCGGCAGAGGAGAAGGGCGTCTGTCTGGACGATTTCCTGTAGCCCATCCCTCCGATCCCCAATCCCATTTTATTAGCATAGCATTTTCCCAGCTCGGCGTCCGTTCGGCCTCGAGGGCCGAAACGGACTTCGTAGACGTCTAGATAACTAGTAAATCACAGCAGGAATAACAGGGGGGCGTAGCCCCCCTGTGCCCCCACCTCCAAAATACCTCTCGTTCCTCCTGTGCAACCTATGATCCTCGGGGTTTCCTTCTATATGCAACCAAAAGGAAGCCCACGATCATGGCGACCGTGATGGATATGATATCGAAGCCCGGGGTCGGTCTTGGTGGTGGATCGTCATCGGATGGAACCATGACATCGAAGATCAGTGTCTTCTCCCGTTCGAACACATCTCTAGAGATAAATGTCCTGAAGGTGACCTCGTGTTCTCCCCAAGGGATCGTAAACCAACGGTAATCCAATACGATCGAATCGTTCGCTGGTACATCTTTTCGCCAATTTAAAACCAGATTATCATCGATCTCAAGTTCAATATTCAGATCATTGATCGCTGTGGATCCATTGTTGTATATCTCTACCTCAATAGTAGCGGAATCCCCGTGTTCCAGGAGTCCGTAGTGGATGATCTCGATCTCGCCGATCTTGAGTTTACCGTTAAGATGTCTTACCTGTAGTACTTGGACCAATTCAATATCGCCTCCTCCAAGGGCGATCACAGTGATGTTGTACTTTCCATATTTATGTCGATATGAAGAGGAAACGCGAAGGTTCACTGATGCCATTTCATGTGGGCCAAGTTCGACTATTGTATATCTATGAGAACCATTGAACTCGGCAAAGGGTCCATTATCATATCCCTGCATGAGCGTAATATTCTCTTTTGTATTCCCGTTATTCACAACCTCGATGGTGTAATTGATCTGGCGGTTTGCCTTCGTACCAGAAGGATCGATCACCCTGATCTCGTCAGAACGGGTGATATTCATCCCAATATCATAGATAGCGTTTATTTCCACATGAATGTCATTGTAGACTATAGAGGATCGATTACTATCCGACCAGACACTTAGATTGTAGCTGTAAATACCAGGCTCTGCTTCGAAGTAACTTGTCGGTATAGATACGTTCATGTCGATAATGATCGCTCTGCCTGGCTGGCAATCCTCCAGGAACATCGAGTTCTTTGCAGTGGAGTTGTATCCGACCAGCTTAATCCATGAGATAACGCCTCTTCTGTGAATTGGACCGTTATACTTGGTATCCTTGAGGAACAGTTGGATATCGTCGACCTCTTTACCGGTATTCTCAATCAAGATCGGAACATTAATGATTCCACCATGATCTCCATTATTTCCTTCTCGGGAGACGTTCACCTCAACCCCACGCCGAATCTCGGACCTGTTGAGAGTTGTGTTCAGATAGATGATATCCGGGGAAGTGCCGTTTGAATTGTCGATAACGATCCTGGTCTGGAACACGGACATGTTCTTCACAGACTCGTTCGCGGATACCCCGATCGAGATCGTGTACCGGTCCTCTTCGCTGAGATGCATCAACTTTGGATTCGCATGATGGCTCCAACCGTCATCGGGGGAGTTGAGATAGAACTCGACATCGGTCTCATTGGGTCCAGTACCACTGTAGTTGATATTGAATGAAAGATTGTAAGCAGCAGTCCCATTCACAACGACCTCCTGTTCCAGGATATCGACCGAGACATCGCTGATATCCATATCGCCGGATACAGCCCCTGCCAAGAATAAGCCAATGATCGCGGTTCCTACCAGGCAGATCAGGATCCTGTTCATATCGATAACGACCTATTGTTTTCGTCTCTTGAATCCAATCAAGATGAAGCCAACGATCATGGCGACCGTGATGGGGATCATATCGAACCCAGGGGTATCATCCTCCCTCTCCTTTTTAGGGACGGTCAGGACCTTGATCTTATCCTCCTCGAAATCGCCATCAGGGTCCTCGGTCTTGATCTCTATCGTCTGCTTGCCCTTCTCGATGCGATCCCAATCGAAGCTGACCTCGATGGTGTCGTTCTCAGCGATGATCTCGTCGGTCTTGGTGTCGATCTCCTTGTTGTTCACCACGAAGATGATGTCCAGATCGGTGATCTCGGAAGAACCGCGGTTCTCGAGCTCCACAGTAACTACGGTATCATCCCCTTCGACCAGTCCATTCTCGTTGTCGATGGTTATCTCTCCGATCCTAAGGTCTCCCTTCAGCAACCTCACCGTCAGGTCGACACGCTCCTCGGCATCACCGCTTCCGCGAGCAAGGACCGTGAAGGTATACACTCCTTCATCGTAGTTTTGGGCTCCTTCGACCTCCAGTGTTACCGAGGCGGATTCGTCCGGGTCGAGCTCTGGTGTGTTGTATTGGGTCTGACCGTCGAATTTGGCTTCAATATCTGAACCGAGCCTTTCAGTTGCCACAGTGATCCTTTCTTTCGAATTCCCCTTGTTCTTCAATCGAATGGTGTAATCGATCTTCTCGTCGCCGTCGGTACCTGTCGGATCGAGCTCACGGGTCCCCTCGGAGGGAGTGATCGATAGTTCGAGGTCGTACATCTCATTGACCTCCACGCGGATCTCCCTGGACACGATCGTAGATTTATCATTGCTGGACTTAACAGAGACATTGTAGCTATAGATGCCTGCCTCGGCCTGCTTGAAGTCGCCGGGAATGGTTATGATCAGGTCCATCGGGATGAGCTTCCTCGGTTCCAGGTTCTCAAGCACGATCATGCTTGTGGCGGTCTTGTTGAAGTCGGTGAGCTCGACCCAGCCGATCTCACCAGGATTGATGAGGCTGCCCGGGTCCTCTGTCTCCTGGATACGGACCTCGATGTCATCATGATCGTCCCCCTTGTTCTCGACGGAGAAGCCGAATGAGAGCTTGTCGCCAGGATCCCCATCCTGGTTGTTTCCTGTGAAAACCACTTCGACCTCGCGATGAACATCGCTCTGGTTGAAAGTGGTGTTCAAATAGATCGTGTCAGGAGCAGAGCCGTTGGAATTATCGATGAGGACCCGGGTCTCGAAAACAGATCCGTTCGTAGCTGAAGAGTTCGCAGATACCTCGATCGTGATATAGTATCGGTCCTCAGCATCGACGTGTATCAAAGATGGGGCAGCACTGTGGTGCCAGCCGTTTGCCGGCGAGTTCAGGAACGCCTCGATATCCGTTTCATCGTCACCGGTTCCGCTGTATGTCACATTGAACCCGATCGTATACTCGGCTGTCTCGTTCGATCGGATCTCCTGCTCAAGGAGATCGACGCTCACATCGCTGATATCCATATCGCCTGTAGACGTCCCAGCCATGAACGCCAGGACGCACACCACCATCATGGATGCGATCACATACTTGTTCATCATCTTCATCTCTCCCGTATCTATCATCTTGATATTCGCTGGTGGCCCTTCTCCAACCCCATCTCCTTCAGTATCTTCTCGATCTCGACCGCCGCATCGTTCCCGGCATCGGTGCGATCGTTGTCTGCCTCTCTAGCCGGATCGGGTTCACTATCCACCGAGGGCGGAGGTGAGCCAGGCTTTGTCCTGACATTCCCAGGATGGACCCCTTCGCCCGGGTCATGACGGATCGGGCTAGGTTTCCGAGCCTTTTTCGGGGGGTCTATCGACCCGATAGGTGCCGGGCCCGTTCTCTTCTCTTTAGGATGACCATCGGCCTTGGAGGGGGGCGGGGGGCGTCGTGACGGCTTGATGTATGGAATGTCCTCATACCGCGGTCCAGGCTGATAGGCCGGACGAGGTCGTTGATTTCCATCGCTGCCTTGAGATCTGCCACCGTTCGTATTGATGGCGTACATCATGAACAGGAAGATCACTAACAACACCACCAGTATGATGATGATGATCGGGCCGATCGGATTGCTGCTGAAGATCGATTCGTAGGCCCCGGCCGATCCAGATCCTTCAGGGTTGATGCCTGTCAGGGTCTTGTCCTGATCGAAATCACCGTCCGGATGCTCGGTCCTGATGACGATGGTCTTGGGACCAGCTTTGATGTTCTCCAGATCGAAATTGAACTTTCTGGTATCCTTCGCAGGGATATCTTCGGTCTCGACGTCGATCTCCCAGCCATTCACCATCAGGTAGATATCCAGATCCGATATCTCGGAGGCCCCTCTGTTCTCGATCCTCACTGATATTACGGCATCATCACCTTCTTTGAGGTCGGCCCCGTTCTCAACGGTTATGTCTCCGATCACGAGATCTCCTTTAAGCACCTTCACGGCCAGGGAGATCCTGTCATCCGCATCCTTGCTCCCTGTTGCCAGGACATCAAAGGTATATGTTCCCGGATCGTAGTACAATGCGCCATCGATATAGAGAAAGGTCGTTGCGGTCTCATCGGGCTCGATCTCAGGTGATGTCCAGGTTTCCAGTCCGGAGAACTTTGCCACAAGATCGGGAGGAAGTCCAAGGGTTGAAACCGTAAACCTGTCATCGGTGTTCCCCAGGTTCTTGATCCGGATGGTATAGTCTATCCTGTTGTCACCATCGGTACCCGTTGGATCGATGGTTCGGATATCACCGCTCGGGGTGACCGTCAGACCGACGTCGTGCATCTCGGAAACGATCGCCTTGACCTGGTAATGTGCAACAGCGTTCGGGTCGTAGGCGGAGTGGGCAGACACGCGGTACAGGTAGGTCCCGGCCTGGGCCTGCTTGAAGTTCGTCGGAATGCGGACATCCATCTCGATGGCCACCGGGATCCCGGGGTCCAGTGCTTCAAGGGTCAGGGAATTCGTGGCGGTCTTGTTGTTACCGGCAAGCTCGACCCATGCGACATCGGCCAGGCTGTAGCCCGGACCGGGGTCCTCGACCTGCTGCACCATCACCTCGACGTCCTGGGTCGTATCGCCCATGTTCTCGACGGTTAGCCTGTAGGTGAGCAGATCACCGGGTTCCCCCTCCTTCTGCTTGCTCTCGATGGTCATGTTGACATCGTAATCGAACTCCTCGATCGGTGTCTCGATGAAATAGCTCTCGGAGATGTAGTTCCCGACGGAGGAATAGACGGTAACCGTTTCCTCGATGGATGAGTATTTCCTAGCCTCGGCGTCCTCCTTGCTGATGTTCACCACATAGGGAAGATTGACGTAATCGCCAGGCCCCATGTCATCGATCGTCAGCTGGGTCTGCCCATTGATGGTTCCATAGAGGGCCTCAGAGGAGGATATTCCTATGACCATGTCGTCATCTTCGTTCCCTTCGTTCGAGATCCGCAGATTGTAGGTGACATTCTTCCCGGGGAGCACCGACTGGATGTAGGCTCCGGTGATAGTGATCTCCGGAACTCCCTTTGGAGCCATGTGTACTTCGAGATCGAAGCTCTGCTCCTTTGCATCCCTGGGGGCTCCCGGGCCGTATTGACCGTGGAGGGGGCGGACGGATACGTTGATCTTGTAGGTATCATCCACAGGCAGGTTCGAAATATCCTCGGTGTCGATATCCACTATGACGGTCTTAGTGGTAGCGGATCTCAGATTATTGATGTCGGTGACGGTATCATCGAAATAGAACCTGGCGTCCAGGAACTCGGGGACATCGTTGATAGAAAGCTCGAAATCCTCCGGTCGGACCCCGGTATTGGCGATCTTGATATCGAAAAGGACCCTGTCGCCGATCTCCGGGTCCTCGAACGTCCTTTCGGTATTGAGCAGGTCGATGTCATAGCTCACGATCCTCTCAAGGTCGCATCGTACGCTTCGATCATCGCTCTCTCCGCTCGTGGTCAAGGCTGAGACATAGATATCGATCCGGTTATCATTTGTATCCTCTGAGGTGAACTTCTGTTCGGAGAGGGCCTCCTCCCTCGTGAATCGAAGGTTCATGAAAACGGAGACCATGCTGTCGAACGGGACAGTAACTTCATTTACGATCTTGGTGAAGAGCTCCTGTTCCTTGTAGAACGTTATCCAGTCAAGGTTCATGGGGTCCATATCTGCCACCGAGAGCTCCACGTCGACATCGTCATTTCCGATATTGTCCATTCGGATCTCGAAGATATTGTCCTCATCCGGTCCGACATCCTTATCCGAGAAATATCCGAGGCTTATGCCTTCGAACTCCTCCACGACGAGAGTGAGCGTCGTTGTCCTGTTGAATTTGGCATCACGATCGGAGGTAACTGTCACTTCGACGTCGTACTGACCGGCCTGTACATCGTTCGGGGAGAGGGTGGACCTGTAGCTGAGGTTCAGTGTGACGGTCTTGTAATCGCCGGGAAGGATATCCTTGATCCGCTGTTCGGGGATCGGTTCGAACAGGTTCGTGGGGAATCCCGATGCTCGCACGCGGTAATCGTCCTCGAGGTCGCCAGTGTTCGCGATCTCGAACCAGAAGGTTGCCTCCTCCTCTCCGCTCTCGGGTTCTATGATCTGACGGGCATCCAGGTCGTTGATATCGAATGTGATGGAATAATCTGGGATCGCGGTGGTCAGGTTCAATGCCTGCGGATTCGTTCCGTTGGAGTTGTTCAGGAAGAGATAGGTGGTGAACGATTCGTTGCGTTCGGCATAAGATGGAGCGGTTACGTTCAGTGAGATGTAGCGCCATCCGTCATCCTCGATATGCCATGACGATGCCCCGTCGAACTCATGGCTCCAACCGCCTGAAGGTACGTTCAGTCCTAGTGTGACATCCGTCGTGTTTGGACCGGTGTCGTTCGCTCGGAACTCGAAGCCGATGAAATATGAGGCCGTTCCTCCGGGATAGACCTCTTCTGTGTCATCATCGATATATATGTCATTGACCTCGACGTCCGCGGTGACAGTACCCAGGAACAAAAGGATAATGAGTGCGAAGGTCAGGGCGATGAATAATGTTCTGGTGACCGGATTCCCTGGGGCCGTTCTCTTACGAATTCGGGTTCCGTGCATGTTCATTCCCCGGCTCACTTTCCCTCGATCCCCATCTCCCTCAGCATCCTCTCCAGCTCCTCGGCGGAGGTGTTCTCGGTAACGTCTCCGGTTCTGACCTTCTTGACCTTTTTAGTCTTGGCCTGTCCGGTACTTCTTTCCGGAGGAGGCGAGCCCCGTTTCGTACCTGTATCCTTGGGTTGATATCCGGGAGGGGGATTGTAAGGCGGAGGCTGGAATCGAGGTGAGCCGTCGGGACCCTTGTCGCCGGGCGGAGGCGCTCTCCGCTCCTTCATTATCAGCTTCGGGGATCCGTCATCGCCTTTCTTCCTTCCCTCGTCGTTAGCGGCCTCTGAGCCGAACGGAAGTGGCTTCGTCGGTTTGATACTGGTGCCATTTCCCGACTCTGAACCTTCCGGAGCAGGAGGAGCCCTGCCAGCGCTCGGTGAGGAGAAGGGCGGTCCATGGATCTCGGTCAGGTTCAGGTCTGGACCGCCTCCCCCACGACCCAGATCCATGAGATAGAGTAACATAATGATGACGAATGCGATGAGGAACACTATGATGATCGGACCGGCGGGGTTCGAGCTGAAGAGGGATTCATATGCCCCTTGATCGTCCTTGCTAGGGTCGTAGATAGTGGTCGATTTAGTCTTATCCTCCTGGAAGTCGCCGCCAGGATCCTCGGTCTTGATAACTATCTTTTGCTTGTCGCCGCCTATGTTGTCCCAGTCGAAGCTGACCTCGATGGTATCGTTCTCCGGGACGTTCTCGCCGGTCTTGGTGTCGATCTCCTTGTTGTTCACCTCGAAGATGATGTCAATATCGCTGATCTCGGAGGTACCGCGGTTCTCGAGCTTGACCGTGACGACGGTATCATCGTCCTTCTCGAGATCGGCTTCGTTGTCTATCGTAATATCGCCGATCCTGAGGTCTCCTTTCAGAACCCTGACAGTTAGATCTTCCCTTTGCTCCGCGTCGCCGCTTCCGCGGGCGAGCACGGTGAAGGTGTAGGTGCCCTCGTCGTAGTTGGTCGAGCCCTCGACCTCGAGTGTCACGGAAGCGGACTCATCCGGATCGAGCTCGGGGGTGTTGTACTGTGTCTGTCCGTCGAACTCGGCCTTGAGGTCGGATCCGAGACGCTCGGTGGCGACAGTGATCCGGTCCTTGGAGTTACCCAGGTTCTTGAGACGGATGGTATAGTCGATCCTCTCGTCGCCGTCAGTACCTGATGGATCAAGCTCCCTGGTCCCCTTGGATGGGGTTAAAGTGAGCTCGAGGTCGTACTGCTCGTTGACCTCCACACGGACCTCGTTGGAAACGATGGTATTGGCGTCGTTGGTGGACTTGACAGAGACGTTGTAGCTGTAGATGCCGGCCTCTGCCTGCTTGAAATCGCTCGGTATGTTGATGATCAGGTCCATTGGTATGAGCTTCCTTGGGGTCAGGTCGTCCAGGGTCAGTGTGCTGGTGGAGGTCTTGTTGAAGCCGGTGAGCTCGACCCAGCCGATCTCACCAGGATTGATGTTGCTGCCCGGGTCCTCTGTCTCCTGGATACGGACCTCGATGTCGTCGTCCGCGTCTCCCGTGTTCTCCACGGAGAAGCCGAAGGATAGCTTGTCGCCGGGATCGCCGTCCTTGCTCTTGCCGGTGAACACGACCTCGACCTCGTACTTGATCTCCTTGATCGTCGTTTCAATGGTCCTTGAAACTGATTCGTCGGTTATGGAGGAATAGACCGTGATCGTCTCTTCGATCATGTCGTATTCACGCTCCTCGGCGTCTGACCGTGAGATGTTCACAACATATGGTATCGTCTTGGAATGGCCGGGATGGATGTCGTCAATCGTTATCTGTGTCTGCCCGTTGATCTTGCCGAACAGTTCATCGTTGGATGTGATCCCGATCGTCAGGTCCTCGACATCGTTGCCCTCGTTGGTGAACTTCAGTGCGTAGGTCACGTTCTTGCCCGGAGTGACCTCCTGGGTCTCCTCACCTGTGATGTCGAACTCAGGAACACCGATAGGCTCGATGGTGACCTTGAGATCGAAGCTCCGCTTCTTGGCATCGGTCGGAACGCCGTAACCGGATGGAGCGTGCTGGGGTTTGACGCTCATGTTGATCACAAATGGGTTCTTGTCCACTGGTAGAAGGAAGATGGTATTGGTGTCGATCTCGACATTGAGGGTCTCTGTCTCGGTGGTCTCCAGGTCGTTGATGGTGACCACGCTTCCGCCACCCTCGAACTCCGCTTTGAGGAACTGTGGCACTTCGTTGATTATCAACTGGAAGTCCTCGGGCTCGATACCTTCGTTCCGAACCTTGATGTCGAAGGAGACAGACTCACCCTTGTCCGGATCGGTGATGGTCTTCTCCCTGTTGGGGATGTCTACGGAGTAGCTGACCACGCGCTTCAGATTGCCCGTGAACTGCTGCTCCTCGTTATCGCCGCTTGGAACCGAAGCCTGGACCTTGAGGGTGATCTTGTTCGAGTTGCTGTCCTCGGGAACGAAATCCTCCTCCGAGAGGGCCTGATCGCGGGTGAAGAATATCTTCATGAATATCCGGATCGTTTCGTCGTAGGGAACGGTCACATCATCCGTGATCTGGTTCAGAAGGTCCTGGTCGGTATAGAAACTGACCCAATCGGCATGTACAGGGGTCATCTCGGTGATGGATAGCTCTACGTACTCGTCGGCGTTCCCGGTATTCGTCAACTTGATCTCGAACTTGTTATCCTCATCGGCCTCGATATCCTTCACTGCAAGTGGAGTGTGGATCTGGATCCCTTCGAACGGTTCCACGTCGAGGGTCAAGGTCTTAGTGATGTAAATGGATGGATCTGCGTTGGACCTAACCCTGATGGTGAACTCGTAATCATTGGCCTCTAGATCCTTCGCATCCTTTGATGGAGCATAGGAGACGTTGACGAACACGATCTTGCTCTCATCCTGAGCCAGATCATAAGCGTTCTGGGCTGGGATGCTCTTGAACTTGTTTGTGGAGTAGCCGGATGCCTCGATCCGGTAGTCGTCTATCCGGGTGCCGGTGTTAACGATCTCGAAGCTGAACTGGGTGCTTGTCTCGCCGTCATCAGGATTAATGGTCCTGTATACATCGATATCGTTGACATCGAATTCGAGGGTGTATTCCGTGATCTCAAGCGTGACGTTCAAATAGTGGTATATCGAGGTATTCGAATTCGACCGAACCCTTATAGTTACGGTATAGACACCTTCATCGATATCGGAATCGTCGGTGGGTATGTCCACGTAGAAGTTGTAATCATGATTATGGTCCGAATCGACATCGTAAACATTGGGCAGGGGACCCACTGTGAACTTACTTGGCACCGAGATGTCCTCGATGATGTAGTCGTCCTGCTGTGTGCCGACGTTGTGTATCCTGAACTCGAAGTCGGCCCTGGTCTCCTCGTTCGCTGCATCGACCGTTTCGAAGCCTGTCAGAACATGAAGCTCGAACTGATAGAGCTCCATGAACGAGACGGCGCTCAACAGGTACGTGAGTGTGTTGGAAACACTACCGTTCTCCATGGTAGCGTTCACGGAGAAGAGATGGTCAACGGAGACGTTGCTCCTCTCGGCAAGGATCGTGAAGGAAACGACCGCGGTCTCGTTCGGGGCAAGATCGACCGTTGTTAGATTGACCAGCATGTTCCATCCTGTGGAGTCCTCATCGAAGGTGTTCAGGTCCAGCTCA
Source organism: Thermoplasmatota archaeon (assembly GCA_028279645.1). Lineage (GTDB taxonomy): Archaea > Thermoplasmatota > JAKEGO01 > JAKEGO01 > JANQNJ01 > JANQNJ01. The sequence continues at coordinate 17,442 of JANQNJ010000014.1, read as the reverse complement.
GTCCTCCGGTTGCCTGTGTTCCTTACGAGGAGTTCGTAGGTGACTGATTTGTTCCTATCGAGGATGATCACATCCTTCTGCTGGTCTCCAACGATGGATAGCTCGCAATCGAACCGCTCTGCGATGTAGATCGCAACGTTGTCGTAGTCGGTCTCGTTCGAGCCCGAGGAGTAGCCGGTGATATTCACATAGTTCGCATCGTATAAGGAATCTGAATCGGTCGTTAACCTGGCTGTAATTGTGCTGTTCTGTCCAGGATCGAGATCGACGTTGGCCTTGGGGAACCAGCTCACCGACCATCCATCCGGAAGATCGACCTCGAGCCGTATCTTGTCCGCGATGTTTCCATCGTTGCGGACATCGATCGGGACATCCACGTGCTTTCCGGGATAGATATGGCTGCCTGGCTGGATCCCTTCGACGAAGACTCCGAACTCAACGTCGATCCCGGCCGTGAAGGAGACCGCTTGAGGATTGCTGCCGTTGGTGTTGTTCATTACCACCTGGACTTCGAACGTTTCATCAGCTTCTGCATCGACTGGAGCGGTCACGTTCACAGTCGTGTACAACCATCCATCGGAATCGACGTGATATGATGACCAACCGGTGAACTCGTGGGTCCAACCGCCGGTCTCGGTGTTCAGTGTCAGATCGACATCTGTCTCCTCCGGACCTGGAGTATCCACAAGGAACTCGTACCCTATTAGGAACGGGACCGACGCGCCGGGTTCGACGAGCTTGAGCTCCTGGTCGACGGATGAATCTGTGACCTCGACGTCGGCCGTTGCCGACCCTACCATTACATATAATACCAATGCAGCCAACAGCAAGACGAAATGGAGGCGTACGGAGCTGAGGCTGGCTACAGCTGATCTGTTTCTAGAGAGCATACCGGACACGATAACTCCTCCCCTACAGTACTACTCGATTTCGTGTCGAAGATATTTAAGGTTATTTGTATCAGTGTTACATTATCGGCGAAAATAACTCCTTTTCGTATCAGGCGCTAGTGACTCTGACAGATAGATAATGCGCAAGTCAAGGATGTGGGATCCGATAGATCATTAGGGGATCTTTCGTACTTCAATCGCCCTTGCTCCTGCGCTGCAACATGATCACGTTCGCCAGGAGAATGACTATCAACACGAGCATGCTGCCCAAGGTCATCAGGTATATACCATCGTCCTCCGAGGCGACGTCGGTTGGAACGTTGGTATCGCCGTTCTTACCGTCCCCTCCCTTGTCCTTCTCTGCAACGGTGACCGTCAGCGTCTTGTCCTCATCGAACTCTCCGCTGGGATCCTCCGTTGTGATCACGATCTTCTGAGAACCCTTGTTGATGTTGAGCCAATCAAAGCTCACAGACACGGTGTCGTTCTCGGATATGGTCTCGGTCCTGGTCTCGATCTCGGTGCCGTTGATCTCGAGGATCACGTCGAGGTCGCTGATCTCGGAATCACCGCGGTTCTCCAGTGTGACGGTTATGGTCGTGTTATCCCCTTCTTCGAGGGAATCCTCGTTCTCAACATCGATCTCGTTGATCCTCAGATCACCCTTCAGCAGCTTGACCGTGAGATCCACTCTCTCCTCTGCACCCCCGCTTCCACGTGCAAGGACAGTGAAGGTGTAGGTGCCTTCATCGTAGTTGCTGGCCCCTTCGACCTCCAGAGTTACGGAACTTGATTCATCAGGATCGAGCTCGGGAGAGTTGTACTGTGACTTACCGTCAATTGTGGCCTTCAGATCGCTTGGCAGACTCTCTGTTGAGATAGTGATCTGGTCCTCGGTGTTGCCCTCGTTCTTGAGCCGGATGGTATAGTCGATCTTCTCGTCGCCGTCGGTGCCAGTTGGATCCAGTTGTCTGATCCCGCTCGAGGGTGTTACGGTCAGATCGAGATCGAACTTCTCGTTGACCTCTACCCTTACCTCGTTGGAGACTATAGTGGTAGCATCGTTGGTCGATTTAACAGAGACATTGTAGCTGTATACGCCCGCCTCCGCCTGTTTGTAGTCGGCAGGGATCGTGATGATCAGTTCCATGGGAACAAGCTTCTTTGGCTCAAGGCTGTCCAGAACCAGTGTGCTTGTAGCGGTCTTATTGTTTCCAGTAAGCTGTAACCAGCCGATCTCTCCAGGATTGGTGTTATTGCCCGGATCCTCGGACTCCTGGACCCTGACCTCGATGTCGTCGTCCTCATCTCCCGTGTTCTCGACAGTGAAGGCAAATGTGAGCTCGTCGCCTGGATCGCCGTCATCGCTCTTTCCGGTGAAGACCACTTCGACCCCGTACGGGATCTCCTTGATCGTGGTGGTTATCGTCTTCGATTCCGAGGGTTGATCCCCGATCGACGAGTAAACGGTGATGGTCTCATCAATATGGTCGTAATCGCGGTCCTCCGCATCGGCCCTGGAGATATTGACAGCATAGGACAAGGTCACCGAATCTCCAGGTTCGATGTTCTTGATCCGGACCTGTGTCTGGCCTTTGATCTTGCCGTAAAGCTCTTCGGGTGACGTTATGCTGACGGTGAGGTCATCTACATCGTTGCCCTCGTTGGTGAACCGGAGCGAATAGGTGACGTTTTTACCCGGGTAGACCTCCTGAGCCTCCTCGCCCGTGATGTCGAACTTGGGGTCGCCCTTGGGGTCCATTTTCACGGTCAGGTCGAACCATTGCTTTCTCGCATCCTTCGGTACGTCTGCGCCGGAGGGGCCGTGCACGGGCCTTACACTGACGTTGATCCTGTAGTCTTCGTCCACGGGCAGGTTGAAGATGTCGTAGGTGTCGATCTCAACCGTCAGGGTCTCGGTCTCCGTGGTCTCCAGGTCGTTAATGGTGATCACAGAGCCACCTCCCTCGAACTCTGCTTTGAGATATTGAGGAACATCATTGATGATCAACTGGTAGTCCTCGGGCTCGATGCCGGTGTTCCGTACCTTGATGTCGAAATCAACGCTCTCTCCCTTTTCGGGATATGAAAAGGTCTTCTGATTGCTGGGGATCTCGACCTCGTAGCTCACGATACGGTTGAGCCTGGCCGTGAACTGTTGTTCCTCGTTGTCGCCGGTCGGGACCTGTCCCTTGACCTCTATTTGTATCCTGTTGCTGTTGCTGTCCTCGGGGACGAAATCAGGCTCGGAGAGGGCTTGATCCCGGGTAAAATAGACCTTCATGTACACGGTCACCGTCTCATCATAGGGCACCGTCACATTGGATGTTATCTCGTTGGTCAGCGCCTGATCGGTGTAGAAGCTCACCCAATCCTCGTGGTATGGATCCATTTCCACCAACGATACATCTACCTTCTCGTCCGTATTACCGGTGTTGGTGAGCTTGACCTCGAACTTGTTGTCCTCGTCGGCCTCGACATCCTTCACTGCAAGAGGAGTGCTCAGATAGATCCGTTCGAACGGTTCGATGGTCAGGGTTAAGTTGAACCGCTCCTGCAACGAGCTGTTCGTCTCCGATGTGATCCTCACAGTGAACGTACCAACGCCCGCTTCAATATCCTTCGCCTGTTTGCCGGTCGCATAGGAAACGTTGATCATGACGGTGTGGCTCTGATCGGGATCGAGCTCGTCTATCTGCTGATCAGGGATCGATTTGAACTTGTTCGTGGAGTAGCCTATGACCTCGACCCGATATTCATCAGCGCCCTCGCCGTCGTTCACCACGCCGAAGCTGAACCCGGTCATGGTCTCACCATCCCCTGGGGTGATGGTCTTCGAGGTATCGATCTCGTTGATATGGAACGACAGCTCGGGATCGGCCCGCATCGCCGTGAACTCGACCGCAGCGGGATTCGTTCCGTTGGAGTTGTCCATGAACAGCTGGATGACGAACTCCTCCCCGCGTTCTGCATCGCCCGGAGCCGTTACATTCACCTTGACATATATCCAACCGTTGGAATCGACATGCCTATGGCGCGGGCCGTCAAGGTCGTGCGTCCATCCATCGGCCTCGTTGGAGAGGTTGAGCTCGATATCGGTCTCGAACGGCGCAGAGCCGTCGTCCTGGAACTCGAACCCCACTAGGAACGAGGCCCTTCCGTTGTCCTCGCTGACGTTCTTGACAGTCTCATCGACTGAAGTATCGACCACGTCCATGTCGCCGGTAGCCGTACCGATCAGCACCAGCATCAACACTGACATGATGAAAGCGATAATGTAGATCCTTCGAACAATTCGGCTATCAGCTTTGCATCTTCCTTCTGAAGCTTTGAACACGATATCTCCCCTGCTGACAATAGGATTCCGTTCGAACTTATATAATCCTTCTCTAAACTATGTAATCATCTTGAAAGAACGAGGGATCACCACTCTATTAAGAAGACCATCCGTGAAAGATGCTCTCAGGAAACGCTCCAGGTGTACTCGATACCGCCAGCGATCCTGAACCGAAGATCGACGCTCCCTTCCAGGGTCACGGTGACCTGCCATTCGCCCGACTCGCTCTGAACATCTCCGAGCGATTCCTCGGCGTAGTTCGGTCCGAACGCCCTTGCCAGAGGAGAGTTGCCAGTATGATCACGTAATGAAAGACTCCCGCTCGCGCCGCTCCCGGTCTCCACCTGGAGGTAATATATCAATAGGTCGAACGGACCCCAGTCCGGATGGCCCTGGTCGACGAAGGAATCGTACAGCTCCACTACGGGAGAGCCGGTGTTGGACTTGAAGTGCTCATCGTAGAGGTCGACCCCCCTGACGAAATAGACGTCGCCGGTGTGGTCGGTACCGTACGATATCAGGTCCATCTCCAGTATCTCCTCATCGAGCTCGTTGAAAAGCCTCAGGGAGTAGAGCCATCTTGCTGCCTTGCTGTAGCTGTAATATAGCCGGCCGCCTGCAGAGGACTCGGCCTCGATCTCGTAGACCTTCGAGGTCCCGTTGACGGTGGAGATGCTTCTGACGGTCTTGACCTGGGCGTTCCATGAGCCCAGATCGAAGAGCTCGAAAGACCAGGTGGAACCCTTCTTCATGGGGAACTTGAGCAATGATTGCGGTTCGCCCTTCTCGTAGACGGCTAGATCCTTGAGATCGATCCTGCCGAGCATCGGATTGAAGTTCAGGACCGAGTGTCTGCGAGCGTCCACAAGGGAGGCCGTTCCGACCTGATAGTTGGTGTCATCGCTTCCGGCGACGACGATCTTCGACGTGATCCCTTCGAACTCAGGCGTGTTGAAGGTGTATATCCAGTATCTGCCCTGCTCCCAGAAGGGGACCTTGATCTTGGTCTTGGACCCGTCGTCATCGCCGCCTCCGCCGATGCAGCCCGACAGAGGGACCGCTACCAATATCAGTACGAGCAGAATAGCGTAAAGCCTGAACCTGGACGCGGCCTCTTTCCCTTGGGTAAAGGATCCGTCTTGGTAGGGCACCATGTCAAGGGATAAAATGATTGAACGATTATTTAAAGAGAACGATGAGCCGAGAGGCCTGTTCAGTCCATCTCTATGGTGAATTGCGGGCAGTTGTCGACGCAGACCCCGCATGACCTGCATTTCTTTGGATCGATGGTGGCGACGACGTTGACAGTGATCGCGTCCACTGGGCATACCTCGATGCAGGCCGCGCATCCGACGCAGTTGTCCTGGTTCACCTTTGCTGTCATGATATCGCCTACTGATCTCTCGTTCGAACCACCGCCGCCGGGCCGAACGGCCGGCGGCAGCGGTGTGACATCGATGATCTATATTGAGCGCGAGGCTCAGATACCGATCCCGAGGCTCTTGTCGGTCTTATCGATGGAGACCTGTGGATCGCTCTCCAGCTCGAACATCGCCCTGATGCAGTCGATGTTCTCAGGTACCACGTCGGCCTCCTGATGGATGGCCTGGCAGTAGAAGAGCTGCTTGCCCACGGTGAAGACGCCGTCGCTCCAGACGGCGATCTCGAACATGTCGGACCTGCTCCGCTGAAGGTCCTTGGCAAGCTCCATGATCTGGGCCGTCGACTTGATCCCCTTGCCGCCCTCGACGAAGCGGATACGCCTGTACTCGCTCCACATCTCCTTGACCCTTTCAGCGGAGATCTCCTCCTTGAGCTCGACCGTGACCGTATGCAGATGCATGATCGTGGTCGGCACCTTCACGGCGATGGTCTGAATGGGCAGATCGGGTACGACGCTCTGCACGTCCGGCCCGTGATGCGACGGGACCTTTAGAACGGGCTCGATGGCGTTGATCGGCCCCTTCTTGGAGTCCCAGGGATCGGCTGACCGCCTGATCATGGTCGCGATGGTGTTGACGATGCCCACATCCCTATAGAGCGGATAGAGCGTCCTGCAGAGACCTGTGGTGTTGCAGGAAACAACGCGTACGTTGGTCTGCCCCATGGTCTCCTTGTAGTTGATATACGCATTGAAGCTGACATCGCACAGATCGGCCTTCTCGCCGCCCTGGTACATCGAGCTCACGCCGGCCGCCTTGTACTTCTCCAGGTAGTTCGCTCCGTGCTTGCCCGGAGTACAGTCCACGACCACGTCTGCCTCGTCAAGAAGTTCATCCAGGGTGCCCTCGACGGAAAGGCCTGCGTCCTCGAACCGCGGTATGAACTCCCTGTCCGCGGCGAAGAACTTGAAGCCGTTGTCGACGGCCCTCCAGGCCTCGTACGTGGGCCTGGTCTTCGTCACTCCGACGATGGTCATGTCGTCCTGCAATGTAACCGCATCGGCAACCCGCTTGCCGATGGTCCCGTAGCCGTTTATCGCCACTTTCACGGTCAATGTGCCACCTCGAAAATGGTATCGTATAGTGGTATAAAAAGGATGTTATCGAGGGGTCGTTGTTCATCGATCTGAGATGATCGGGATGGGGGTCTGGAGGACACCCAGCCGGAACGACCCCCCCCCCCGCTTTTTCAAGGATTGGGCCAGTAATCATTATAGCCGAACACCGATAGAACGAGAGCAGTACCAACAAGTTCTTTCTTGACCCTTAGGCCCAATCCATGGCTTAGCGGGAATGGAAAACGCGACCGTAAGCAGATGCTAACGTAGCGTTTTTCATTAAGGGCGGGGGTGGACTACCTACGATCACGAACAACGCTACCCACGCCGTCGATCCACCAGAACCCACGCTGATATTTAGCTTTCATCCACCCGACTGCATTTGCAGACGCAGACGGGTCCAGGGTAGGTATCAGAACTCGTCGTCGTCCTCGTCCTCTTCTATCTTCATGACAGTGAGGCTGGCGCTCAGCTCGTTCATCAGGTCCTTGTACTCGGTGAGGCGGGACTGTTTCTCCTTGTTGTCCACGGTGTCGTCGAGGGCTGTGGATACCACGTCCTCGATGATCTCGGAGATCGCCTCGTAGGCCTCGGCCAGGTTCTCGTTCTTCTTCTTCAGCTCGCGGCGGAGCTCCTTCACGTTGCCGAGGACGGCCCATTCGGTCTCCATCCGGTCCTTCTCGATCTGGATGGCGTTCTCCTTTACCTTGAGGCGTTTGAGAAGCTTCTCAAGGTCCTCCCCCCTGTGGGCCAGGGTGGTCTCCCTGTCCTCGATGTCGGCGATCTTGTGCTTGATGTCGGAGGACATCGACCTGGTCCTGGCGTCGAGCTCGGCCTCCCTGGCCTTGATGTTCTCCTCGCGGATTATCAGCTCCTTCCGGTTCTCGTCCAGGGTCTCGGAGAGCGCCTTGAGCTGGGCGCTCTGGGCGGGATCGGAGCCCGAGCCCGTCTGCCGCTTGAGCTTCCGGATCTCCTCCTCCTTCTCGTCGATCTCGCGCTTGAGGTCGATGACGCTGTCGGCGGAGCGGTCCTCCAGCTTCTCGATCTGCTCCGAGAGCATCCTGTTCTCCAGGCGCTCCTTCTCGAGCTGCTTCTCGAGGTCGGAGAAGAGCTTCTTGTACCTCTCCTCCAGGGTGTGGACCTCGGCCTCCTTCATGGAGGCCTCCTTCTTGAGCTCGTCCATCAGCTTCTGATCGGTCTCCCCTCCTTTCGCCTTCTCCATGGCGGTGAGAAGGGTCTTCACCCGGCCGTTCAGCTTCTCGATCTCTATCTCGTACTCGGACTCGTTCCTCAGGGCGCCCTCCTTCTCCTCCTCCAGCTCCTTCTCGATGACCTCGGCCACCTTGCGCAGCTTGTCCAGGTCCGACTGGAGCTTCTTGTTCCTGGCCTTGTACTCCTTGATCTCGGCGTCGGCCTTCTCCCCGAACTGGTGCTTGAGCTGGTCCAGCTCGGTGTCGCTCTCCGACCTCAGCTTGGAGATCTCCTCCTCAAGGTACTTGATGGCGTTGTCCTTGGACTGGATCGCCTTCTGAAGCGACTCGTTGCGTGAACGGATCGTTCCCAGCTCGTCGAGGAGCTCGGCCTCCCTCTCCTTGGATAACTTGGCGCCCTTGGTCTGGATGTCCCTCTCCAACTTCTTCAGGGACTCCTCCTTCTCCTCGATCAGCTTCTCGCGACGCTGGAGATCGACCTCGAGGGTGTTCTCGATATCGGAGAACCTTGCCTCCATGCGCTGGACCTCGGACTCCCGCTTCTCCAGGGCCTCCTTCATGTGCTGAATCTCCAGCTCCTTCTTCTTGATCGTGGTGTGGGACGATTTGATCTTCTTCAGGCTGTCCTCGAGCTTCGTCTTCACTGCTGCCTCGCGCTCCTTGAGGACCTTCTCCTGCTTGGTCAGCTCACGCTCCTTGTTCTCCAGGCGCTTCTGGATGGCGATGGCGTCCTCGTTGTCGCGCTTCTTCTGCTTGACCAGGTCCTTTATCCCGTCGAGGATCTGTGTCTTCTGCTTGATCTCCTCGTCGATCTCGGCCGACCGCATCACGAGGCGGTCGATGTTCCCCTTGAGCTCTGACTCGGAGCGGTGAAGCTGGACCTCCTTCTTGGAGAGTATCCTCTCCTTGTCCTCGAGCTCCTTCCGCTTGGCCATGGCCTTCTCGAGCTCGTTCTCCCTCTGCTTCAGCTCCGCTTCACGGAGCTTGAGCTTCGACTCCATCTCCTTGAGGCTGTCCATCTGCGGCTTCAGGGCCTTCCCCTGGATGTTCTTGAGGACCTCGTCGGCCACGTTCTGAAGGTCGCCGAGGAATACTGAGACCTGCTCCAGCTCCACGGTCTCCTTGTGTCTGCGGACCTCCTCCATCATACGGTCCCTGGTTGTCCTGACATCCTCGAGGCCCTTGCTGATGAGGGCTTCCCGGTTCTTGATCTCCGCCTCCCGCTCCTTCAGCTTACCTCCCAGCTTCACGATGTCGGCCTGCTTCCCCTTCAGCTTCGAGGTCGCCTCGGCCAGCTTCGAGTCCATGGCCTTGCCCCGGGTCTCGATATCCGTCTCCCGGGAGCCCAGCTCCTTCTCCCTCTGGGCGAGGGCCTTCTCCCGTTTGGAGATGGCGCCCTCCTTCCCGTCGAACGACTCGGCCTTCGATTTGAGCTGCTCCTGCTGGCGGAGCGTGTTGATCCTGATATCCTCGATCTCCTTCAGGTCCGGCACCCTCTTCTCGATCTCCTCCAGGGTGTCGCTGAGCTTGGACAGTACACCCGCTATGGCCTGGAGCCTTCGAGCGGAGTCCGCCTGGTCCCCGACCCCGTCCTCGCGGAGCGATTGGAGCCGTTTCTCGAGCCGTTTGAGCGTTTTGGCCCGCTTTTCGATATCCCCCTCCCGTCCCTCCAGGGTCCCCTCACGCTTCGACAGCTCCTCGTCCCGTGCCGTGCACTGGGCGTCCAGCTCCTTGATCCTCTTGATCTGCTCCTTTGCCATGGCCTCGAGCTTCTTCCGGTCCTCGGTGAGCTTGGCCATCCCCTCCTCTACCCCCTTGCTCTTCTCCTCCATGGCCTTGATCCGGGCCTTCGACTCCTTCTCGTATCTGTCGATATCGGCCTTCCTCTCGTCCAGGGCCGCCATCTTGGCCTCGACGTCGGCCTTCATCTTCAGAAGACCTTCCGAGGCCTTCTTCACATCGGCGATCTTGGAGTCCATCTGTTCTTTCTGGCTGTCCCAGCTGGACGCCTTGTCCCCGATCTCCTTCACCCGGGTCTTGAGGGACTCCTCGCTCTCGGTGAGCTTCCTTTCCCTGAGGGCAAGGGCCTTCTCCCTCTCCTCCTGGGCCTTCCTTGACCTGTCGAGCTCGTTCCACTTCGCCTTCAGTTCGCCCTTCTGACCCTCGAGCGCCTCCTTGAAGCTGCTGACCTTCGCGTCGAAGCCGCTGCGCTTCTCGTCGAATCTCGACATCCTCTTCTCCAGATCGGCGATGCCGTCGTTATGGACCTTCTCGATCTCGGACAGCCGCTGGACCTTCTCGCGTAGCGTGGAAAGGACCTCCTCGAGCTCGCCGCTCTTGGAGGCAGCGTCACCGGACAGCTTGGAGACCTTCTGCTCCTTGTCGGTTACCGTCTTCTCGTGCTCGTTCAGCTTGGCGACCTTCTCGTCCATGGCCGACTTGAGCTTCTTGAGGTGGTCCTTCATCTCCTCGAGCTTCTTCCATTCCGCCTCGATCTTCCCCGCCTTCTGATCGAGCTCGCCCTTGGCCTTCTCGATCTCCTCCTTCCGGACCTTGATCGTATCGTTCTCGTTCCTGACCCGCTCCTCGAATCCGGAGACCCCCTCCTCGAACCGCTTGAAGCGATCGTCCAGCGCCTTCTTCAGCTTCGCCTGGGCCTCGGACCTTGCCTTGACCGATGTCTCCTCCTCGTCTATGGCCGACGTCCTCGAGTCGAGCTCGTTGAGCTTCTCGTCGACGTCCGACCTCAGCTTGGCCAGGTCCTCCCTGGCCTTGATGACCTTGGCCTTCTCGCCCTCGAGGTCCTTCTCCCTCTGCTCCAGCTCCTGGACCCTGGCCTCGAACGCCGTCCTCACCTTGTCAAGGTCCTCCTTGCCGGCCTTGAGCTTCTTGGCGTCTTCCGCAAGTGTCTTGTTCCTCTCCTCGAGCTGGGTCTTCACGTCGCCGAACTTCGACTCGAAGGCCTCGGTCCTCTTCTTGAGCTCGGCGTTCTTGGTCTTCAGCTGCTCCTCGAGCCTCGCAACTCCCTCCTCGCGCTTCTTCAGGGCAGCCTCGTTGGTGCTCAGCTCCTCGACCCTCTTGACCATCTCCTCCTTGACCCCCTCGAGACGCTCGGCGGCAGCGGAGTCGAGCTCCTTCCCACGCTTGGCAAGGGCTGCCTGCTCCACCTTCAGCGAGGCCTCCTTCTCCTTCAGCTCTTCCAGCTGGTCGGTGAGGAACTTCGACTGGTCCTTGAACTCCTTCTGCTCCTCGGCGAGTAGGTCCCTGAGGGATTCCACCTTCTCCTTCAGAGCGTCCAGGCGGTCGAACTCGGCGACGATCTTGAGCTTGGCGTCCTTCACCCATCCCTGGACCTCCAGGGCCTGCGCCTCCAGCTTGTCGGCCTTGCCGGTCAGGACATTCTCCCTCTTCTCGAGGGTGCCCCAGGCGGTCTTGAGCTTGGTCTCCTTCTCCTTGAGCTTCGTCTCCAGGTCCTTAAGACGGGTGGTCCTCTTCTCCATCCCCTGGTCCTGGTCCAGGATCTCCTTGATCCGGCCCTTGACCTCGGCGGTCCTCTCGTCGACGTCCTTCTCCTTTTCGATGACTATCTTGAGGCGGGTCTCTATCTCGGCCGTTGTCTCTCCCAGCTCCTTCTCTCTGGTCTCGAGCGCCTGGCTCCGTGAGGCCACCTCCTTCTTGAGGGCCTTGAGCTCCTCCTCCTTCTTCGCCATCTCCTCCTCTCGCTCGGAGAGCTGGGCCTCCCGTTTGCCGCTCTCGTTGCCCACGTTCTCGAGCCTGGACCGGAGGGACTCTATCTCCTTTCGCTCGGCCTCGACCTTCTTTCGGTCCTCGTCCAGGGTCTCCTTGATCTCCTTGAACTTGGCGCCTAGACCCTCCTTCTTCTCCTTCAGGAGGTCCAGCTGTTCTGCGAGCTTCTTCTCCCTGGCCTCGATCTTCTGCTCCCGGGCCTCGATATCGGTGCTCTCGACCTTGACCTCCTTGGACCTTGCTATGAGCTGTTTGCCCGCCTTGTCGAGGGCCTCGGCCCTCTCCTCGAGCTGCTTCCTTGTGATCTTGAACCTCTCTATCTCCTCTTCAAGCTCCTTCTCCCTCGGGGCGAGGGACCTCTCCTTCTCGTCGAGGGAGACCTTCTGCTCCTTGATCTGTTCGAGCATGACGGAGAGCTTCTCCTCGCGCTCGCCCATCTTCTTCTCGTCCGCCCCTGTCCTGGTCCTCGCCTCTTCGAACTCCGCCTTCTGGGTCTCGAGGGCTGCCCTCATGTCGTTGACGGCCTTGACCTCCTCGTCGACCTCCTTCTCCCTCGAGCCGAGGGCCTTCTCCCGCTCCTCGACCTTGTGGATCCGCTTGTCCATCTCGTCGTGCTTGGACTTGACCTCGGCCCACATCCTCTTGAGCTGGACCGCCCTCTTCTCGATCTTCGCCTCCCTCTCGTCGTCGGCCTTCTCCCGCTCTGCGAGCTTCTCGTCCCTCTTGGCCAGCGCCTCGTCCTTCTCCATGATGTCCTTCTCGAGGACCCTCAGCTTCGCCTCGGCCTCTGCCAGGGCGATCTCCTTCTGCTTGATGCTTTGCTTCAGGTCATCGACGTCGCCGGTCTCCTCCTTGAACCGCTCGAGGTCGGTGGATATGCGCTTCCGCTCCACCTCCAGTTCGTCCTCGGCGGCCTTCTGCGCCGCCTCGCGCTCCTTGAGCTCCGAGAGCCTCTTCTCGTAGGCGGCGTTCCTCTCCTCCGCCTCCTTGATGATATCGGCGACCGTCGCCTCCTTGGATTCGGCCTCCTTGATCTTCCCTTCGATGGCGGCCTCCCGCTCCTCGAAGGCCTTGGCCTTCTCCTCGACCTCGGCGTTGCGCGACTTGAGCTCCTTGACCATTGCAGTGAGCTTCTCCTCCCTGTCGGCGAGCTGCTCCTGCCTCTTGGTGAGCTTTTCCTTGATCGCGGAGAGCTTGGCCTTCCTCTCCTCCATGGTGGAGTCCCTCTCCCTTGCCGCCTTGGCCAGCTCCTTGGCTGCGGCCTCCTTTTCGGCCGCGGTCCTTAGACGTGCCTCGATGGCGGACTGCTTCTTCTCGGCGGCCACCAGCCGCTCCTCGGCCGCCTTCTCGCTGTCCCTGGCCTCCTGCGTCCTCCTTGCGATAGCGGCCTCCTTCTCCTTGATCAGATCAAGGGTCTCCTGGTAGGTCGAATCCTTCCTCTCGATGACGGCCTTCCTCTTCTTGATCTCCTCCATCATCCCTACCATCTTCTTCTCCCTGGCCTTCAGATCCTCCTGCCGGGCGGTGAGCTTCTCCTTGATCGCTTCCAGCTTTGCCTTCCGCTCCTCGAACGTGGACTCCCTCTCCTTTGCCGCGCTGACCAGCTCCTTGGCAGCGGCCTCCTTGTCCGCCGCGGTCCTCATCCTGGCCTCGATGGCGGATACCTTCTTCTCCGCGGCCAGCATCCGCTCGTCGGCCTCCTTCTCCCTGTCCAGGGCCGTCTTGGTACGCCGCGCGATGGCGGCCTCCTTCTCCTTGATGATCTTGAGTGTTTCGGTATGATCGGAGCTGCGCTCCTCGAAGGAACGCTCCCGTTTCCTGAGGTCGTTCTCCAGCTCCTTGATCGCCTCCTCCCTCTCCGATATCTTTGCCTCTTTTGATACCAGTGAACCCTCGCGCTTCTTGAGGCCAGCCTTGAGGTTGGCGACCTCGTCCTTGAACGACACGAGCATCTCTGCGATCTCCTCCTTGCGTTCAGCGAGCCTGGCCTCGGCCTCGACCTTCTTCGAGCTGAGCTCCTTCTCGGAATCCTTCATCCCCGCCTCTGCCTCGAGGACCTCCTTCTCCCTCGCCTTGAACTCGCTGATAGCCTTTTGGAGAGCCAGCTTCTTCTCCTTCAGCTCCGCCCTGCCGGCCTCTATCTGTTCCATGACGCCCTTGAGGTCGGTCTTGACCCTCTCGGCCTTGGCGGTCTCCCTCTCCGCCTTCACGAGCTTCTCCTCGGCCTCCTTCTCAAGAGCCTTTGCGCCCTCCATCCTCTCATCGAAGGAGGATTCCCTTTCCTCGACCTCGGCCGCCCGTTCGTCGAGCTCCTTGGACCTCCGCTCGAACACCTCCTCCTTGGCGGTCAGATCGGACTGGAGGTCCTTGAGCTTCAGGGCGTCCCCTTCCAGACCCTCCTTGTTCTCGATGAACGTCCTCTTCTCCTCCTTGAACGCCGCCCTCTCCGCCTTCAGCTCGGCAAGGGCCTTGTCGATGGTCTGCCGCCTCTTGTCCACCTCCTCGTCCACATCCGACAGCTTCTCATCCAGCTCCTGCCGGGACCGGGCCATCTCGCGGTCCCGGTCCTCGAGCTCCTCCTCCATCTGCCTGAGCTTCTCCTCCCTCTCCTCGAACTCGACCTCCCGTTCGGAGAGCTCCACAGCGCGGTCCTCAATCTCCCTCTTTCCGACAGCGAGCTTCTTCTTGAAGGCCGCGAGCTTCTGGGCTCTCTCCTCAAGCTCCTCCATCAGCTTCTCGAGCTCGGCTCGCTCCTCGTCGATGGAGCCTGTCCGCTCCTTGATCTCGTCCCTCTCTTCCTCGAAGGCCGTCCGCTCCTCCTCTAACTTATCAAGGGCGATGTCGAGCTTCCGTCGGTCCTCCTCGAGAGAGGCCTTCAGCTCGTCGATCTCCTCTGATGAGCCCGCGAACTCGGACCTTGCAGATTCGGTATCCTCGGCGAGCTTCCTGATCTCCTCCTCCCTCTCATCCAGTGTTTCCTCCCGCTCCTTCAGCTCGGTCTCCATGACCTTGACGTCGTCCTCCCTGCCGTCGATCCCGTCCTCCCGCTTTCTGAGCTCCTCCTCGAGCTCCAGAAGATGGGATTCCCTGTCCTTCAGTTCCTTTGATCGTGAATCGAGGTCGCCCGTGATGGAATCGATATCACCCGACCTCGCCTCGAAAGCCTTCTTCTCCTCGAGGAACGCCTCTCGCTCCGCAGCGAAGGCCGTTCGCTCCGTAACGAAAGTGTTTCGCTCCTCATCGATCTTGGACCTTTCCTCCTCTATCTCCGTCTGCAGGAGGTTCAGCTGTCCCTCGATTTCTTCTTTTTTTTTAACCAGCTGCCTGGCCCTCTCCGCCAGGTCGTCCTCCTTCGTGGCGAGCTCCGATTCCTTCTGCTTGGCGATCTTCAACTTCTTCTCCGCCTTCTCCGACCTCTCCTCGACCTCCTCGGTGAGGGAGTCGATGGCGGCCATCTTCTGGGCGAGCTCGCTCATCTGGTTGGTAGCCTTGGCCTCGCGGTCCTTGAGGTCCTTCTTGAAGACGTCGACCTTCTGCTGCATCTCGTCCTTCTTCCCCTTGAGCTTGGCGTACTGGGCCCGCAGCTGGACCTCCTTCTTCGTTAGCTCCTCGTCCCTGGCCTCGAGCTCGGTCTCCTTGGCCTCAAGCTCCTTCTGCAGGTCTGAGCCGCTCTCCTCCATGGTGGAGATACGCTCCTTGAGACCGGATATCTCCACCTCCAGGTCGGCCTTCTCCTTCTCGACCGATCCGGCCTTATTGCTGGTGGCCGCGACCTTGTCCTGTAGCTCTGATAACCTCTCCTTCAACGAGGCGTTCTCACCGGAGGCCTCCTCCAGCTCGGCCTTGACGTCCTTGAGGTCGGCGAGGTCCTGCTCGGCGGAGCTTGCCCTGGCCTGTAGCTCCTCGATGAGCTCTAGCACGCTGGCGTGCTCCTCCTTGGTCTCCTTGAGCCGGGACCTGAGCCTGCCCAGCTCCTCGTCCTTCTCGGCCTCGAGCTCCTTCAGCTTCTCCTCCAGGCCGGAATCGCGCTCCTTGATGGAGCGCTCCAGCGCCTCCAGCTCCTCCCTCTCCGCCTTCAGCTTGGCCATCTCCACGTCTCGGCCCGAGCGCTCCCGATCGAGCTCCTCGACCTGTTCCCGTAATCGTGATCTCTCCTCCTCGACCTCGGCCTTTGTGCCGGTGATCGACTCCCGCTCCTCCTCCAGGGCCTTCTTCTCCATGGATATCTTCGTCAGCTTCTCTTTTAGCGACTCCTTCTGCTGATGCATCCCTGACTTGAACTCCTCGACCTTGGTCTCCAGTATCTCAGTTCTCTTGGTGACCGTCTCCTCCCTCTTCTTCAGCTTCTCCTCCGCCTCCTCCAGGGCCTTCATCCGTTCGTCGCGCTCCTCCATCTCGGTTGTGATGATCGCCTTGGTCTCCTGCAGCTCGTCCATTACGACCTTCAGCTCCGACTCCTTCTCCGCCATGGCCTTTTCCCTTTCGTCGAGAGCGGATTCCTTCCCCTCGATCTCGGTCATCCTGGATTCCATGTTCTCCATGATCCCTACGTGCTCCTTGCGCTGGAGCTCGAAGGTGTCGCGCTCCTCCTTCAGGGCCTCGAGCTCATTCTGCAGCTCCTTTCTGTCCTCGAGCAGCTCGTCCTGGAGCTCGCCCAGCTTCGACTCCATCTCGGCCTTCTTTGCCTTGAGGACCTCGGCCTTCTCCTTGAGCTTGGACTCGGTCTCCTTGATCGTGACGACCTTGGTCTCTATCAGCTCGATCTCGGACCTGTGGTCCGCTCTCGCCTTGTTCAGGGCCTCCTGTTCGGCCTTCAGCTCCGATAATCGTGAATCGTATGAGCTCCGCTCCGCCTCGAACTCGGTCCGTTCCTCCTCCAGGGCGTTCTGCCCGGCTTCCAGCTCCTCCTTGTAAGCGTTCAGGCTCTCCTCCATCTTGGCCTTCTTCCCCTTCAGGACCTCGGCCTGCTGCTTGAGCTTGGTCTCCCCGGCCTTGATGCGGGCTACGGCCGCCTCGAACTCATCCTTCTCCGAGTCGAGGTCCGACCGCTCCTCCTGGATGGCGGTCTGCTGCGCCTTGAGGTCGGCCTCGAGCGCGGTCTTCTTCTTGAGCAGCTCGCCCTCCAGGGCCTTGCTGCGATCGTCAAGTTCGCGCTCCTGGTCGTCCAGCTTCTTTGCCCTTGCATCAAGCACCTTGCGCTCATCGGCGAGGCCCTTCATTCTCTCCGCCGCGGCGTTGATCTCGTCGGCCTTTGCCTGGAGCGCCTCCTTCTGCGCCTCGATCTGTGAAACGGCCTCGGCAAGCTTCGACTCCTTTGCGGACAGCTCGTCGGCGGTGCTCTTGATGCGGGATTCGCGGACCTCGACCCCTGCGAGCCTCGATTCCAGGGAGTTGCTCTCCTTCTCCACGGCCTTCGCCTTCTCGTCCAGCTCCGCTGCCTTCGTCTCAAGTGTCTCCTTCGTGGATCCGAAGGACGCGATCTGTTCGTCGAGCGAGGCCCGATCATCGTCGAGCTGCTTCTTGTAGGCGGCCAGCTGTTCCTCCATCTGCTCCTTGCCGGATCGGAGCCGTTCTGCCTGCTCCTTCAGCTGTGCCTCGGATGCCCGGATCTTAACGACCGAGGCCTCGATCCCGGCCTTCGTCTCGCTGATCCCCGCGGACTCCTCCTCGAGGGCCTTCCTCTGTGTCTCGATCCGGCTCTCCATGGCGGAGATCGCCTTCTCCTTCTTCTCGAGCTCCGTGGCCTTCTCCTCTGTC
>JANQNJ010000008.1 GCA_028279645.1 Thermoplasmatota archaeon | reverse complement strand
CACCTTGCACGGCGGCCTTACCATCGAATATGATCCTGCTTCCAAGGGTCTCGACGTCCAGCGTCGAGCCGTCCTTCCGTTGACCCAGGAAATTGTACTGCACCGACTCCGTCTGGCCGGAGATACGGTCCGATATCTTCTGTTCCACCAGCTCCCGGCTCTCCTCGGCCACGAACTCCATGGCGTCCTTCCCCATGACCTCCTCTACAGATCCATATCCGAACATCTCCAGGAACTTCTCGTTGGCGAAGACGATCTCCTCGTTCTGGACGATATACATCCCCTCGAGGGATTTATCGACGACGTTGCGGTACTTGTACTCCGACTCGAGGAGCGCGATCTCGGACTTCTTCCTGTCAAGCGCGTTCCCGATGATGTCGGATACCAGGCTGAGCAGGACGATATCCTCCTCCATCCACTTCCTCTGTTTTCCCAGCGTGTCGAAGCCGATGAAGCCGTTCAATCGTCCCCTCTGCATCATGGGCACGATGATGCACGACCTGACATCCGCGGTCTTCATGGCCTTGAAGGCGTCCCCTCCGTCATCCTCGATCTCGGAGAGGTCGGACAGGTTGATGATCTCGAACTCGCTCAGTCTTTCCAGGCCCCAGGAGAACTGGTCGATCTTCAGCTCGTTGACCATTGCGTGTTCATCGTCGATCCCATCCCTGGTCCAATCATGGGTCTTCACCAGCCTCTTCGAATCCTCGCTGACCTGGAAGACGTAGCTCCGGTCCACACCGGCGAAGTCGCCGATGCGGCGGACCGTGTCGGTGATATTGTCATCGATATCGGTGGTGGCGATGTTGATGAACGTCGTCGATATCGTGGAGATCAGGCTCTCGAGAACCACCAGATGCTGCAGGGCCTCCTCGGTGACCTTCCTGTCTGTGATGTTCCTCGTTGTTGTGATGAACGATTCGGGGTTCCCGTCCGCATCCTTGATAACGGTTGCATTGAGCTCGCCGAAGAATCGTGTCCCGTCCTTCTTGACGAGTATGTACTCAACGTCCCTGACGAACCCCTCCTCCATGATCTTCCTTCCGTTCTCCACCGCCCTGTCCCTGTCCTCATCTGCGATAAGGCTGGTGGCCTCCAGGCCGATAAGCTCATCGGCAGAATCGTATCCATATAGTACGAGTGCCTGCGGTGAGACGTACCTGATCCTCCCTTCGGGATCGATGACCGTGATCGCATCGGGCGTGGTCTCCACCAGCCTCCGGTACATCTCCTGGCTCTCCCTGATCTCGTTCATCGCCTCCCGCCTATCGGTGATATCCTGGACCGCGCCGATCATCCTGATGACCGTGCCACTGGAATCGATCACCGGCTTGGCATAGTCGCGCACCCACTTGATCGCTCCGTCCTTGGTTATCATACGGTACTCCACGGCCGAGGGCTTCGATGACATCAACCGCTCGTACTGCTCCATCGCGATATGCATGTCATCCTTATGGATCAGTATCTCCCATCCGCCATTATCTCTGACCTCGCTCCGGGTGTATCCCATGATCTTCTCGAAAGCCTCGGTGACCCACTCGTTATCGAGCTCCCCGTCCTCTCCCACCTTGAAGGAGTAGGCGTAATCGGAGGTCAGTTCCGACAGGAACCTGAACCTCTCCTCACTCTCCTTCAGGGCGGTCTCGGTCTCCCGGCGCTCCGTCATGTCCACGAGGGTGACGAGGTCCGCTGTCTTCCCTTCATATGTGATCGTCTTCGAATGCTGGTCCACCCAGATGGTCCTATCATCCGACCGGACCAGGCGATAATGATAGAACGGCAGTTGGTCCGGGTCCCCGGCCATCTTCTTCCTGGCCTGTTCCATTACGAATTCGACATCGTCGGGATGGATCATCTTGGCCACATTATCCATTGAAAGCCCGACGAGCTCCTCCACCGGATATCCTATGATGTCCGCTGCGGCCTTGTTCACGTACATCACCTTGTTCTCCTGCAGGATCGCTATCCCCATGATCGACTGTTCCGATATGATCCTGAACTTCTCCTCGCTCTCTCTCAGTGCTCCCTCCGACTTGTACCTCTCGGTGATGTCCCTGGCGCTGAGGGTGAGGCCCACGATCTCATTTGTGCCTGGAGCGTGTCTTGGAGCGACATGCGACTCATAATGTATGGTACCCTCCTGGTTCTTGTAGACCGTCTCGTAATGGGTCGGGCTGCCTGTTTCGAGGACTTTTTGCAGGGTCGAACGGACCCGCTCCCTGTCATTCTCCTCGACGAAGGTGTAAAGGGGTTTTCCGATGAGCTGCTCGGTGGTCAGCCCTGGCGACGGTCTGTTGACGACCTCGATAAGCAGGTCCCTGTCCAGTATGAGCACGTGGTCTGGCGAGGATTCCGTCAAGGACCGCCATCGCTCCTCGGAGTTCCTCAGCTCCTGGTCCGCCCTGACCTTCTCGGTCACATCCCTGACCGCTCCGGTAAGACCGACGACCTGACCGTTCTCATCGAACATCGGTGACTCATCCACCTCGATCAGGATTATCGTCCCATCCTTCTTCGTTGATTCCAGGACGTACGGTACCTGCCTCTCACCGGTCTCGATCGCCGTCATCGTCAGCTCGAAGCCTACCTCGTTGATCGGCGCATCGGTCGTCAACGTCGTCCATTTGACAAGCATCTCCTCCTGGGTGTAGCCGAACACATCCAGACACCTTTCGGTCACATATGTCAGGTTATGGTCCTTGTCCTGGATGAAGAAGACCTCGTTGCTGTGTTCTATTATGCTCCGAATCCTCTCCTCGCTCTCCGCCACCGCCTTCTCGGACCTCTTCCTCTCGGTGATGTCGATGAACGTTGCGACCATCCTGCCGGGTGAGGTCTGGAAGGCATGCACCTCGAAGGCGCCCTCGATCGAGTCGTCCTTGTACGTGATCTGCTCTGTGTACCATGTCTTTCCATTTTCCGCCGCTTCGCGGTACCTGTCGGGGACCTCTGTCTCTGCCAGCGGCGGGAAGGCCTCCTCGATGGTCTTGCCTATGAAAATTGAATTTGAAACGCCCAGTATCTCATCGGCCGCTCTGTTCGCTCCGATGAAGACGAGGCGCCCATCGTGCTCGAGGGAGTACATGTGCATACCCATCGGCGAGGACTGGACTATGTTCTCGTATCTTTCCTCGCTGATCTCGAGGGCCGCTTTTGCCTCATGGGCCTCGGTCACATCTGCCAGAACGACCTGGAGCGCCGGTTCGCCTTGCCATTCCATGGCCTTGGACCTGACCTCTATCCAGATGATCTTCCCATCGGCCCTCATCGCCCTGTAGACCCATCTCTCCTTAACTGTCTCGCCGGACATGATCAAGGCGATCCGCTCGAAGGCCTTGGCCCTGTCATCGGGGTGGATCATGTCGAGAGGGTCCATGCCGATAACGTTCTCGAGCGGTTCCCCCCTCATCTCAGCCACCATGGGATTGGCGCTGACGATAACGCCGTCG
Organism: Thermoplasmatota archaeon; assembly: GCA_028279645.1. Taxonomy (GTDB): domain Archaea; phylum Thermoplasmatota; class JAKEGO01; order JAKEGO01; family JANQNJ01; genus JANQNJ01. Next base: position 3,640 of record JANQNJ010000008.1, on the reverse strand, counting down.
CAGATGATTATGATCCCGTCGAAGGTCTGCTCGAAGATCCGGCGGTGGGCCTCCTCGGACCTGGCGACCTCCTCCTTTGCCGTCCTCTCCGCCGTGATATCCTGGACGATCCCTTTGATTAGCCTCCCGTCCTCCGAATCGATGAAGGTACCGTGTAGCCTCACCCAGGCGATCTCCCCATCCCCCAGCCTCGCCTGAAGCTCGTAGTTCTTCAGCTGACCGGATTCGAGAAGATCGAGGACCCTCCCCCTCTCCTCCGGATGAACGTAGAGGTCGATGATACCTTGAGCGATCAACTCCTCCTTGGAACCGATCCTCATAAGCCTGACCAGGGCATCATTGCAATCTACGATGCCTCCGTCAGGGGAGGTGATGTACATGCCTATGTCAAGGCTGTCCATGAGCTGTGCGATCGCGGGGTCAAGACCCCTGGTCCCTTTCATATCCATTGTTCCCACCGATGGTCCTCGTTCTCCCCCTTTCACATCGAGTTCGATCTCCCTTCATCCCCACCCGATGTTCGATGATGTCCATAATCCTCATGGGATGATGAATTAATAAAACCGTCGAACCGGTTCGATCTCTATATCCTCGCTGGCGAAGATGATCCGATCCCACCGTACCTCCTGGCCCTTCCATGTTCAGATCCCCGTTCAGGTGGTATCCGCCGCCTGCGGGAGGGCGGCGAGCTCCAGCCAGAAGCTCTCGATGGAGCGCACCAGGCCGATGAACCTCTCGAAATCGATCGGTTTCAGGACGTAGCAGTTCGCCTGCAGGGTGTAGCATTTCCGGATATCGTCGTCGTTGCTCGACGTGGTGAGTATCACTATCGGGATCGTCTCGAGCTCCGGGTTCGATTTCACGTATGCCAGGACCTCCTTCCCGTTCATTCTCGGCAGGTTGAGGTCGAGCAGGATAAGGTCGGGCCTTGGTACACCCTCGTGAGCCCCTTCCTGTTCCAGGAACTCGATTGCTTGCACTCCGTCCTTGACCACATGCAGCGTTATCGGAAGACCGCTCTCCCTCATCGCCTCCTGGGTCAGCCGGATATCTCCCGGATTGTCCTCAACGAGGAGGATGTCCATCTTGCGATCGGACCCCTCCATCACTCATCCCTCCGCTTGGGTATCGTGAAATGGAAGGTCGAACCCTCTCCCTCCGCCGATTCCACCCAGATCCTTCCGCCATGTCGTTCGACGATCCGTTTACAGACCGCCAGGCCAATGCCTGTTCCGTCATACTCCTCTCGTGGATGCAACCTCTGGAAGATCACGAAGACCCTCTCCAGCTGGTCCTCGGGGATCCCTATCCCGTTGTCGGCGATCGTGAACTCCCATTCGGTATCGGACCCGCCCAGACCTACCTTGACCTCCGGTGCCATTCCCGGACGGTTGAACTTCATGGCGTTGCCGATCAGGTTCTGGAAGAGCTGGACCATCTGGCCGGCGTCAACAGATGCCACGGGCATCTCATCGACCGACACTGTTGCTTCATGGTCCTGGATCGCGATCTCGAGGTTCTTGAGGGCTGTATCTACGACCTCCTTCATCTCCGTGGGCTCGAAGGGCTTCCCCTTCGTTCCAACCCGGGAGAACTTGAGCAGGTCCTGTATCAGGCCGCTCATCCTCGTCGATCCGTCCACGGCGAAATCGATGAACTCCTTCGCGGTATCATCGAGGTTCTCTCCGTACCTTCGGTTCAGCAGCTGAAGATAGCTGGAGACCATACGGAGCGGCTCCTGGAGGTCGTGGGAGGCGACGTAGGCGAACTGTTCGAGCTCCTTGTTCGATTTCTCCAGGTCGGTAAGAGCCTTCTCAAGCCTTTCCTCCCTTTCCTTCTTCTCCTGGATATCCGATAACACACCACGCAGGCCTAAGAGCTTCCCGTTCTCGTCCTTGATCGGCCTGCTCGACGTGCGGACCCACTGGTAGCCACCATCCTTCTTCATGACCCTGTACTCACTTGGGTGGAGGTTTCCGGCCACGATATCGGTGAACGCCTCCATGATCCTCTCCAGGTCGTCCTCATGGATGAACTCCATGAACGGACGACCGATGATATCCTCGGGATGGTAATCCATGATATGGCTGACGATGGGGCTGATGTAGGTGATCGTTCCGTTCTCATCGGTGGCATAGAAGACGTCGTTGATGTTCTCCACAAGGTCGCGGTACTTCTCCTCGCTCTCGGTGAGGGCAACGGTGGCCTTCTCGAGCTCCTCCTTCGCCTCGTTGACATCCTCCAGGATGTTCAGGATAGCCTCCTGCTTCTCGTTGCTCTCCTTGTCCCTATGGGCTATCTCCTCGGTCAGCATGTTGATACCCGTAGCGATGGCGTCAAGGTCATCCTCTTCTCCAGTGACCGTTATCGGCGAACTGAAATCGCCTGAGGCCACCCTTTGGATCCCTTCGATGATCGATCGGACCCGATCATCTCCATTGTTCATGGCGTCATGTTCTCCATGCATATGATCAGGCCTCCTGATCCTTGACCTTCTTCAACCACTCTATGGCCTTGGATTCGTCGTCGAACAGCTTGACCGGGAATTTCGGACGGTTCACGCCCAGGAAGAAGTTACCTATCATGCGGCTCATGGTCGATCCCGCAAGCAGGGCAACGGCCAGATGGGCGCCGATCGAATCCTCCGAAGCGTAGTACCTCCTGGCATCCAATGAGATCTTCTTGATCCTTCGAATATCGACCAGGACCGGGTGTCTGACGCCGCCGCTTATCTGTTTGATCTCTTCGACCCCTTTCTTCGCCCCGGCAAGGTCCTCGGTATCATGCTTGAAATGGGCGTGTACTATCCCGTGCTCGTCGATCCATAGCTTGAACCTCTCTCCTTCCATACGTTCCATTCTCACACCTCCTCCTCTCCTACCGGTCGTTCAGACAGCTCCCTTTCCAGATCCTTGATCCGGTTCTTGAGCTCGATCATCTTGTTCTCCCTTCCCACCGCCATCCTGGAGAACCTCTCGAGGTTCTCGGTCTTCCTCTTGAGCTCCTGTTCTGTCTTCTTCCTTTTGGTTATGTCCTTATCCACACCTCGATAACCCTTGAAGGTCCCATCATCGTCAGTGATCGGGACGCCGTTGGTAAGGAGGCAGACCTTCTCACCGTCCTTGTGCCGGTTCCAGTTCTCGATATCCTCGAACGGTGCCCGGCGGGACATCAGATCGGATATCCTCGCTCGGAACCGACCGTCCTCATCGATCACGAATACATCGACCGGGGTCCTTCCAAGGACCTCCTCCGGCTCGTATCCGAGCGTCCTCGTGATGCCCTTGCTCGCAAAAGTGAACCTTCCGTCCTTATCGAGCTCCCAGATGAAGTCGGAGCTGCTTGTCGCGACGTCCCTGAACCTCTGTTCCGATGTCGTCAGGTCCCGGGTCCTCTTCTCGACCTTTCCCTCGAGGTCTCGATACGATTCCTTCAAGCTGATCCTCATCCTATCGAATGAGTGAGCGAGGTCGCCTATCTCGTCGCCCGTATTAGCCTCCACCTTGGTATCCAGGTCTCCCTTCTCGATCCTCTCCACCGCCTTCCTGAGGGTCCTGACCGGCTTTATGAGCGTGTATGCGAACAGGATGGAGACCCCTACCACCATCAACATGGCTATGGCTAGTCCATTGGACAACAG
>JANQNJ010000004.1 GCA_028279645.1 Thermoplasmatota archaeon | reverse complement strand
GTTGTCAACCTCCACGGTGACGTTCCGCATTCCCACGTTCCCGACCTCGTCCTCCGCCCTGATCTCAAGGGAGTGCTCGCCGTCGGATACATCGGTGCTGTCCCAATCGGCGGACCAGGAGCCGTTCACCTCGGTCATGTTCATCCAGGAGCCTGTGTCGATCCGATAATCGACCTCGACGCTGCTGTTATCGTCGACCTCGGTCGTTATCTCGACGCTGCTTCCCACCATGGTGCCGTTCACGGGCTCGATGCTCGTGATGTTCGGTTCGGTGTTATCTACTCTGATCGTGATCATATCGGTGGCGGCGTGGGCGTTGTTGTCTGTACCGCGTACGGTGATATCGCGCCAACCGTCCTCGGCGCCTGTCGAGTCCCAGGTGGCTGCGTAATTATCACTTACGCCTTGTTTGGCCATGGGGGTCCAGGCGCCGTCATCGATGCGATACTCGACATTGGCGACCTGCTCGTCGTCGGTGACCTTCGCAAGGATATCAACGTCCCCGCCGTGGACCGTCTCGTTGTCCGGGGTCCTTATCTGGACCTCGGGATCGTTGTCGATGTTGTTGACATAGACCTGGATCCTGTCGGATCCCTCGTTGTCCTGGTCGTCAGCACCGTAGACCGTGATGTTGTGCCAGCCGTCGTCCTCCTGGGTCGAATCCCACTGGCCCGTCCAGGTACCGTTGGTCTGGTTACCGCCGTCGAGCGTCATCGAGACCCTGGTCCCGTTGTCGATCTGATACTCGACCTCCTCGACGCCTCCGGCATCGTTGACATTGGCGTCGATGTCCACGGTTCCGTTGACCTCATCCTCATCCTCCGGTTCCAGTATGTAAACGGTCGGATCTGTGTTGTCCACCCTTACCGTGACGTTGTCATATCCGATGTTGTCCTCCTCGTCGATGCCGCGGACGGTGATGTTGTACCTTCCGTCCTCCACATCGGAGGAGTCCCATTTCGCTTCCCAGGTCCCGCTCTGGGTGGTACCGGTCGTCATGCTCATGGACTCCCAGGTCCCGTTCGGCCCGATCATGTAGTCGGCGGATACGACCGTCGTCTCGTTGTCCAGGATCGTGGCGTTGATCTCCACCATGCCCGAGACCGACGGTGTCTCCACAGAATCGTCGGGGGCATTGATCTGGACCTGGGGTGGAGTGTTGTCGGCTGTGACATAGATTATATCTTCGCGCTGGTATCCCGTTGAATTCGTGCTCCGGACGGTGAGCTCGTGCTCCCCGTCCTCGGTCTCCGTGGTGTCCCACATCAGGGTCCACTTGCTGTCCCTGTCGTCATCGCCCTGCTGGTCCATGGCGGTCCAGTTTCCGGCATCGACCCTGAACTCGACGTTGGTGATCCCGTCAACATCCCTCGCATGTGCGATGACGTCGTGTTCCCTGCTCACGGTCGACCCGTTGACCGGATCGATGAACTCCATCAACGGGGTGAGGTTCAGGTTGCCGACGATGTAGACATCGTCGATGTACCATCCCTCTGCCATGTCATCGTCCCCGTCGGCCCTGAACTCGAAGTCTATCGTGATGTTCTCGCCCTCGTAGGCATCGAGGGAGATCTGGTAGGAATCCCAGGCGTTGGCCGTATTACCGACCACGTAGGATACGGATTCGTCGCCGGAAGTGATCATGATGGATGCCCTGTCTCCTGCCTCCAGTTCAAGCCAGTGGCGGAAGGACAGAACGGGGTTCTTCAGGAACTTGAGGCTGACGTTGTCGGATGAGAGCATGCCGGAATGTGCGTTCCCGTCCTCGTAATTGCCCTCGACCTCGTCGCCGAAGTACCAGCTGTGGTCCGGTGATCTCTCGCGTCTCTCGGAGATATGCCACATGTCGGTGCCGGTTAGGTTTCCGGTTCCCTCTGCATCCTCATGCAGGCGGATCTCAACCGTCTGATGGGTGAATGCCTCGAGGTTGTTGTCTAGCTCCTCCTCACCAGTGGATGAGGTCACCTCGACCTCGAGGTCGTAGTTGCCCTCGGACGTAGGCGTCCATGAGAGGGAAACATACTCGAGGTCCCCGGCATCTAGGGAGCTGATCTGTCGGGTCGACTTAAGGTCCCCGTCGACCCAGAGATACACCTCCAGATCGGAAAGGTCGTCGTTGCCGACATTGTGCACGCCTGCTGGGACCGTGATCGTCTGGTCCTTTGCGGAGTACATGGGGGTGGTGACATTGACGAGCACCGCATCGACATCGGTGGCTGGCTGGACGAGCCAGTTGAAGAGCTGCCTCGAGAACCTGAGGTTCTCGGAGTCGTTGATCGAAGCATCCGCCAACATACCGTGGTCCGAGATCGCAGCGATCCTGCCGGCCATGTAGGTATCCACACCTGCCAGGGTCCTCTCGTCCTCGGGATCACGGAAGATGATCGTACCGTCGTCCATCTCGAGATTGGCCCAAGGCCAGTAGGTGGATACTTCCTCAAGGTTCTGTGTAATGGGGTGGTCGCCGAGCTCGGATGTGGAGCCGTTGGTGCTGCCACCGTCCTTGAACTCGAAGTCCACGAGTTCGAGCACGTTAACGCCCTCGTAGCTGTTCATCTGAAGCAGTCCGCCTCCTCCTTTCACGAAGTCGCGGATAGCCTGGCGCTCCTCTGTGCTGAACTCGTAGTCGGGATGTGCCACGATGAAAAGGTCGTGGTCCATCAGCTGTTCGTAGGATAGCTCGCCCGAGGAGGTCTCGAAGTCAAGTCCATAGTCCTCAAGGTGTTCCACGAGCAGGTCGTAATCGTAGTAGCCGCTGTGTGAGCGATCGATGAGGACGCTGCCGGAGATGTTGAATAGCTCGAAGCTGCCGTTCTCGTAGTTGTTGTCCGCCGTGGTCTCTCCTGAGATCTCCTCTACCATGAGGGATACCCTGCGTTGTCCGCTCTTGCCGTCGGTCGTCCAGGTGAGGTCGACGTCAGTGGATGCGCCCGAAGCGAGAGAGGAGATGATCGTCGTATCCTCGACGGTATCGTTGATCAGCAGCTTGACGGTGATGTCCTCCTCCGTGTTGTTCCCTAAGTTCATGAGACGGGCCGACACCTCGATCTCGTCCTCACCGCCGATCAGGTCCTCGTGTTCCAGGAGGACAAGGGCCAGTTCGTGGTCGCCGGCCCAGGCGTGTGAGAGCCATCTCACTGCCTTCCTGGCGAACATCCTGTTGTCGGCGCTGTCGAGGTAGTTGTCGTCGAGGCAGTTGTCGTCGACGATGACGACGACGCGGCCTACGCCGATGGTGGCCGCGGCGACCTGGACGGTATCGCCATCGGAGTCCCAGACAACCGATTCGGCCCTCCCGTCGGTCACGAGGGATCCTCCCGGTGATTCGAAGTAGAGGTGGCCGATGTCGTTGACGATGGGATGGTCACCGAACTGGTCGGTGGTGTCATCGAACTTGCCCTCGGTATCGCTCCATCCGATATCGAACGGATCCGTGAGACGTTGATATTCGTCGAGATCGGCGTCGCCGATGACCATGATGCTCCCGCCGACCTTGACGAACGACCGGATGGCCACGATCTCGTCATTGGTGTGATGGGTTCCTTCAGGGTCACCCGATTCGACCGTAATGAGTATATCATGATCCATCAGCGTGTCGAGATCGAACTCGCCGCCCATCACATCGGAGGCGTTGGTCACGACGTTGTCGAGGTCCTCGAGGTAGCTGATGAGCATGTCGTATCCATCGGTCCTGCCGTGGATATCGTCGATGAGGATGTTGACCCCCGGTACTATGACGTCGACCTCGATCTCCATGTGGTTGTTGGAGAGGGCGTCCTCGCCGTCCACGGCGTCCACGGTCATGTTGATGGTGTACACCCCTGTTTCGTCAGGGGTCCATCCCAGTTCCACGAGTTCGACCTCCTCGCTGTCGAGGCTGCCTATGTTGGTGGAGTTCACCTGGTCTCCGTTGGCGTACAGCCGAACCCGGACATCGCTCTCCTCCTCCAGACCGAGGTTGGTTACGTTGGCCTCGAACTTGGCGACCTTGTCGACCACGGTCTGCGAGGGACCGGTCAGGTTGGCGAGCTGGAGATCGTGTTCGGTACCCATAACAGTGACCTCGAAGGAGTCCGCCCATGTATGTGCGGAGACGTCGGCCAGGCTGAGGTTGAAGGTGATGATATGGCCCACGGGACAGTCGCTGTCGATGGTGAAGTCAAACTCGCCGATCGACTCGACCACGGTGCCAGCGGGAACGTTCCCGAATACCTCGTTGTTATCGGTGATATCGACATAGCTGTCCGTTGTTGAGATCGTGCCGGTAACGCCAAGGGCGTTCTTCGTCCCGATGTTGCGAACCTGAACGGGCATCTCGATCGACTCGCCTGGATTGGGCTCGCCGTCGGAGTTCCCGCTGCTGAGCCCGCTGTCGTCGTCGTCGATGGTATGATCGTGATAGATCAGGTTGGGCACCGCCTCCACGGTGACGTTGTGGATCGCGGGCCATATCCTGACGTCGTTCTGTTTGCCGCTCACCCTGAACTGGTAGTCCGTGTCGGAGAGCACAGACGGGGCGTCGCTCCGGAATCGTACCCGGAGCATCTGCTCCTCGTAGATATCGATGTCCTCTGTATGGGTGAACGTACCGGTGAAGAGCCACTCATTGCCGGTCAGCGTCGGGCCCGTGACCCTCGTAGCATAATCGACCGTACCGTCGGAGGTAAGCTGGATGTTGGTGGGCCTTCCCCAGGTACTCGGTATACGGACCTTGAAGTAGGTCTCGTCGTCCTCGATGGTGTGCGGCGTCCGTGTCAGCGGCAGGTTCAGGGAGAACTGTACGTCCTCTGTGGCGGTTTCCACAGTGTCGGGACCGTTGAATGCGGTCTGGGTGAGGTCCTCGGAACGCTTCACGGCACCGTAGGAATCGACCGCGCCGTACCCCCATTCGCGGTTCCACTTCTCGCTGAGGGAGGGCCGGTTGGGGCTGCCTCTCCGCTGTGCCGTGGTCTGAAGAAGGGTCTTGAGAGGCATCTCGAAGTCAGGGGACTGAGGCCTCAGGTCGGGGTTCGCCTGGAGCATTAGAGCGACCAGGCCGGCGACCTGCGGCGTGGCCATGCTGGTGCCCGAGGAGCCTGCGAGCAGGACCTTCGACCAGCTGGCCGCCGAGATGATGTTCGAACCGGGTGCGGCGACGTTGGGCTTCATCTCGTCGTACGGATCGCTGTCGCCATCGTCAGCCCTGGGTCCGCGTGAGGAGAAGCTCGATATCCCATCGTCGTTCCTCGTGATCGTGTTCTGATCGTTGAAGGAGGCGACGTTGATCGACCTGTCGGCGCAGCCGGGCGTGCTCAGGCCGTTATTGTTCGGTCCGCTGTTTCCAGCAGCCACGACGCACACGACACCCTTTGTGACGGCATCGTTAACGGCCTGGGACATCGTGTCCTGTCCGTTCCCCGTTGCCCCTCCGAAGCTCATGCCGATGACGGGAACGCCGTTGTTCGGCTTTCCGTCGTTCTCCCAGTCGGTCTCGTTGTTGTTGACCGCCCAGTCGATGGACGACAGTACGGCGGCCATGTTCAGGTTGGTCAGCGCTCCCACATGGATATCTATGAGCCTGGACTCGGGTGCGATCCCCTGGTGATCGGTACCTGTTCCGACTGCGGAACCCGCGACATGGGTCCCGTGGCCGGAGTCGCTTGCCTCGGGGTTCACACCGGCGCCGCCGACGGCCACGCCGGTGAGCGCCTCGCAGCCGGCGATGAGCTTTGGATCGTAGGTGAGCTCGCTGTCGTCCATATCATCGACCATGGTATGGCCCACCGGGATCTGGTCGTTCACACCGGAGTCCATGATGGCGACGTTCAGACCGTCTCCCTTGTAGCCCAGCTCCCACGCGGTATAGGGTGAATACTCCGTGGATTCCCGGGCGGTGATCGCCTGCGGAGCGACGTTCATCATGAAGTACATCGGCTCCACCTTCTCTATGAGTACCAGGTCTTCGAGTTCGGCATATTCGTCGAGCTTCCCGACCTTCATGGCCTCGACATAGGCCACGTCGATGTTCTCGGAGGCGTAGACAACGGTGCCGCCGATCTCTTCGATCGATGCGATGTCGTTCTCGTCCACGCTGTCGGAGTAGACGAAATAGGCATCCACCTTCACATCCATTCCGTCGAGATAGAACTGGTCGAT
>JANQNJ010000078.1 GCA_028279645.1 Thermoplasmatota archaeon | reverse complement strand
GCCGCGGCTCCATGTCGCAATGATGTCCAGGTTGCCGTCGTTGTTGACATCGCAGAAATAACCGTCCACTCTAGTGCTCCCACTCGGCAGACCAGAGGATTGGTCCAGCCAGGTTCCCAAACCGTTGCCGGCGAACGGACGGGTGTCCATCCCCCAGAAACCGGTCTCGAGGATGTCCATGTCACCGTCGGAATTGTAGTCGCCGAACTCGATGTTCCAGGCGTCCTCTGCGGTGTCCAGGCCCGTGGAGGAGTCCAGATAGGTGGCTGCAGCGAACTTGGAGTATGCATTGACGTCGTCGGCCCCGTGGCTGCCTGCAGCGATGTCCCAGTCATCGTCGTTGTCGAAGTCGGCGAACGCGAACCCGCCGTAGCTCGAGTGGTCGATGTTCGAGACACCCTCGGTAGTGGTGCCTTCGGCCCATGAGCTGCCGCCCCATTTCCAGACGTGCATGTTCTTGGCTGCGTTCCCCTTGCGGGGACCAAGAGCGATCATGTCCTGATCGCCGTCCTCGTCGATGTCGAAGAAGACCAGCTTTGTGACCCACAGATCGGCGGTCGGGAGACCGGTGGACGAGTCGGTATACGATGGAACGACCTGCGCTCCGGCGTCCTGTGATACGATGACAAAGCATGCGAAAAGGATGATGATCAGAACCAGATAGGTGAGAGTCCTCATGTGCGCACCTCCTGTATCGCCTTCGAGATGCTGGCCGTCTCCTCGGTGTGAGGGGTCCCCTGCTGCCAGAGGATATCGAACAGCATGCCAAGCGATGCGGCGAGGTCCGGGCTATCGAGGATCATGCCCAGTGTGCCGTACTTGTTGTCATCGGGAAGGAACAGCAGCACCTTCCTCCTGTCGAAGATCGTGAACTTCATGGGCAGTTCATCGATGAAACGGTGCTCGTGATCGGAGTACAGCCTGAAGATCGCCTCGATCATGGCCGGGGCCTCAGTGAAGACCTCCCTTTCGATCAGGAAATGGACGTCCACCCCATCCGACACCTTCTCGTAGGTCTCTTCGGCCATGCTTTGAACGTACGGAAGCTTCGCGAACCCGATGACCTCGCGACCGGCCTCGAGAAGGAGCTGGTCGTACTTGAGGAGCATCTGTGTCGGGTTCCGGATGACCTGGAGGACGTGGTTGTTCGTCCCGTTCGTCCTGCGGCCCCCGTTCTCAAGGGAATCGGCCAAGGAGAGGGCGACGCTTCGCTGGCCATCGAGGACCGTCTGGAACTCCCGGTTCCGTTCGACCAGCATGTTTAAAAGACCGGCACGCAGGTCCGTGGCCCTGTATCTCATGACCGTCCCGGGGATCTCGGAGCATAAGCCCTTCATCTGCAGGGAATTGAGGACGTCATAGATCCGCTGGCGCGGAAGACCGGAGGATTTGGCCAGCTCTCCGGCGGTCACCTCGTCCTTCTCCTGGAGGGCCAGCAGCGCCTTGGCCTCGTAAGTGGTCAGTCCCAGTTCCGTCAGTCGTCTGAAAGCCCTGTTCGAGGTCGACATATTGTCACCACCCGTCAGTGGCTACATGCTTTCGACTCTTAATAAGAATATTGGGAAATGTATGTTAGGATATTTCTGGTAATTCTTGCTAAATAGCGCACTATCAGGGTTGAGCTCACCGCTTCCGCAGCACGAAGTAGCCGGACCTCCACCATTTCTGATACCGGCGAAAGACCTCGTTGTTCTGCTCCTCTTCTTCGAGTAGCGCGAGCGATTCAGGGTCATCACTGTATTTCTCGCGTAAGCCCTCTACCCTCCGGTCCAGTGGTTCGAAGTACATCGTCTCCCAGGCCTTCTCCTCGAGCAGGAAGTGGCCGACCTCCTCGAGGCCGTACTTGGCGCAGATCTCGATCAGGTCTTCAGGTGTAGGCATACCTGCAATGAAACCGTCCCATGCATCGTCCATCTCTTCAGGGTAGTCACTGTCGAACAGGACCATCTCATGGATCACGAAATGTCCGCCCGGTCGTATGAACCGGGAGACCTCCCTGATCCCGTCCTCCAGACCGACGACGTGAAGGGTCGCCTCGGCCCAGATGAGATCGAAGTGGCCCTCCGGGAAATCCATCTCCATGTACGATCCCTTGACCGTGTTGACCCGGTCCGCAACCCCTGCCTCTTCGGCTCTCTGCTCCAGGAACTCGAGCGAGGCCGCATCGATGTCGATCCCGGTGACAGTGCCGTCAGTGAGCCTGGCGAGCTCGACAGTGGGCTGGCCCTCACCGCAGCCGATGTCAAGTACCTGCGGTTCGCTCATGGACGGAACCAAACCGAACGCCCTTCTTGAATGGTCAAGTCGCTCGGGCGGTGTGAAGTTCCTCGTCAGCTCTTCCATTATCCCCATGCTGGACCATCGGCCCTGGGGTATTTAGGTCCAGCGCCGAACAGGCTGGACCGGTCAACGGTTTACGACAAAATATTTATACGCTTAACAACTGGAGCGATATATGAAGCAGGCAACTGCGCTTTTCATCGCTCTTATAGTGATCATCGCTCTATTCGGCGGGGTCTACGTCGCCATGTCCGAGGATGAACCGGAGGACAAGAAGGTGGTCGTGGAGCCATGGAGTCCTTTCAACTTCAACAGGACGATCCCGAAGACGACCTACTACCACTTCGATGGCGGGATCGACGCCACGGAAGAGTGGTGGAACATGTCCGCCGACCTCAACGGCACCAACGCCCCGTACTGGGCCAACGGCACCTACTACAGCATCGGCGTCGACACCTTCGAGCCCACGATCGGTGTTACTTCCAAGGGGACCCTGTTCATGACCAGCCATAACGGCCTGGGAGAGGGTACTCATATCATCCGTTCGAAAGACCAGGGACAGACCTGGGAGGATGTCACTCCGAATCCCAACGTCGTCAGGAACAGCAACGATCCGTACCTCTACGTCGATCCATGGACCGACAGGGTGGTCAAGTTCGACATGCATGCACTCACGGGCATGACCTTCGAGTACTCCGATGATGAGGGCGACTCATGGGAGCTCCTGGGAATGAGGCCTGTCACCGGCCCGATGCCACAGGACCACCAGACCATCGCGTCAACGCCCTACCAGGGAGGGCTTTCGTCATATCCGACGACCTACGTCTATTCCATCAATACCGGACTCCAGGGCGGCTACGTTGGAGGCTCCTACGGAGCGACTAGCTGGGACGGCGGTAACTCATGGGACCTCGACAAGCCGCATTACGATACGACTAAAGGAGCCGCATCTGGCCTTTCCGGGCACCTCGTCGGCTCCGAGGACGGAGCTATCTACAGAGGGCAGCCGGCGAGCGCCGGCCCTGCGGCCTACAGGAGCCTGGACGGCGGTCTCACCTGGACTGAGCATGTGATATCCTCGACCACCGGTTCCCAGACTCACGAGGTGGCGATATACACAGATGAGGCCAGCAACGTCCACGCCTTCTGGATCGGCGACGATTCACAGCCTTACTACAGCAACTCTCAGGACCAGGGCAACACCTGGCGGCCCCAGATGATGGTGGCGCCGCCGGGCGTGAACGGGACCGGGTTCCCGACCATCGCCGCAGGCGCCGAGGGCCGGGCCGCGTTCTCTTACATCGGTCTGAACCCGCAGGGCACCGGTTGGTCCGGGTATCTTGGCGTTATCACGGACGCGTTCGTGGAGAATCCGTTGATCACGACGGTTGAAGTGAACGATCCGAACGACGTCCTTGACACTACCGATGATTGCGGCTACCGCAGATGCGGCGGCTTCGGCGACTTCATCGATATCTGCATCGATCCCGACGGAAGGCCGTGGGCCGCTCTTGCTCACAATCAGCACAACGACATGGGAATCGTGGGTACGTACATGTACGGCCCATCGCTCCGGGGCGAAATCGATTCGCTGCCTCCTCTTCCCGTAGGCGGACCTTCGACGATCTGAACGATTATTATGAGAAACACCGACCACGGGCTCACCGCACTTGAGGGTTTCAAGTGTTTCTTTAAGCGATCAGGGTAGATCCATCTATATTTACACAACTTTTATACATAATAAGCGAATCTTGGAGCATCTCAGGGGATCGTCCAGAGGAAGGTGTACCACTGTCGGGAAGCTCGTCGTTGATGAAGATCACGGCCGCCGTCCTTGCCGTCATGCTCGTTGTCATCATCTACTTCGGGAGCGATTACGCCCTTGACGACGGCGACGGCGTCATCAGGGTCTCCGAGACCAGGGTCATCATGGATACGTACGTCCAGATAACGGTCTACGCCGAGGAGGGGAAGGGGGACAAGGCGATAGACGACGCCTTCACCAGGATAGGGGAGATAGATGGGATCGCATCAAGGTTCGACGATCAGGCGGAGCTGTACCGACTGAACCGAGATGGATACCTCGACGACCCTTCCGACGAGCTCGTCGAGATGCTTGAACTAAGCATCGAGGCGTATGACACGACCGGTGGAACGTTCGATATCACCATCATGCCGCTTCTGGACCTCTGGGACCCATCGAGCGGCGCTGGCCCGTTCTACCTGTTCAATGTCTCGAACAGCTACTCGTCCGAACTGGACGCAGGTAATATGCCTTCGGCCCTGGTCGCCGACTTCGAGGATGAGGGATACACGCTCAATGCGACACCGACCGTGTATGTTATAACCGCCGGGACGGAATGGATCGTCGCATCGGACTGGGTCGCATACACACTCACGGATTCCACGGGCCAACTCGACGTTGGAACCGACTACTTCTGGAACGTAATGTACGATGTCCAGGAGAGCCACATCCAGAAGGCCCAGACACTCATGGGCAAGGACAAGATATCGATCACTGCCGACCGCATCGAGCTCGCCAACGGCACCCGCCTGACGCTGGACGGGATGGCAAAGGGATACGCAGTGGACATGGCCATAGACGACCTCAAGGAGGCCGGGATCAGGTACGGCCTGGTCAACGCCGGCGGCGACCTCATGACCATCGGTTCGAAGCCCAACGACGAGGACTGGAAGATCGCTCTGGAGAACCCGGACGATCCGACGGAGTACATTGGCAGGTTCCACCTCGAAGGCATGGCTGTCGCATCGTCGGGCAACTACAGGCGGTATTACGACGATAACGCCAGTGTAGGTCACATCATGGACCCGAGGACCGGACGCTCCGTGAATATCTCCATCGGCTCGTCAGTCGTCGCGCGCACGGCGACCGAAGCAGATATAATGGCGACCGCCGTTTTCGTACTGGGTCCGGTGGAGGGTATCACGCTCATAGATTCGGTGGAGGGGGTGGAGGGGTTGATCATCGGCTCCGATAGGAGCATATCCAGTTCAGCGAAACTGGAAAAATACGGAAAGGTGAATGATTAGCATGCCGAGCTTTAACCCGTTCGGAAAGGCGACCAGGGGCGTACATCCGCCCGACAACAAGCTGACGGCCTCATCGAAGATCAGGCCGGCCAAGCTTCCCACCACGGTCTATCTCCCCGTGAGCCAGCACATTGGCGCTCCAGCCAAGGTAGTTGTCAAGC